>CAJTVM010000023.1 GCA_910579595.1 uncultured Oscillospiraceae bacterium | reverse complement strand
CTTGTGTTACGTTGATAAAAAAGATGCAGCCTCGTATCCGTTGCGCCGCAACGGTTTTCTGTTTTATTGAATTATCCCGCCGCTTAAAATGACAACAATTTTTTCAAGTTTATTATAGCATAAACAGCGGGAGCTTGCAACAGAAAAATTGAAAGCGGAAGGAAGCGCCCCGGGTCTGTCCCCGAGGCGCTTCCTTCCGCTCACAGTTTTAGTTTGATGATCTGCTCATACAGCAGCACGTATTTTTTCTCAACAACCCCATTGTCATGGTAGTGCCCGAAAAACCAATATTTGAATTTGCACTTTTGGGCCACCTCGTCCAGAAAATCTGTCAGGCGGTCGGCCTGAAACGCCCCGCCGCCCAGTTCGTCCTGCACCGAGGTGGAACAGCAGTGGGTGACGATATAGTCCACCGCCCAGCCGCACTTGTCCAGATTGGCCCGGGCCGTTTGGTACTCCTCCTCACTGGGTAGCTCCGCTGCCCACCAGGATCGGTGGTTCACCCGGTACAGTGCCCCGCTGGCATTCAGCTGCCGCAGCTTTCTCCGAAACGCCGGATCGTCCGGCTCCAGAATGCCGCCTGAGATATCGTGGCTGCTGGCCCCGCCCATAGTGAAGAATTTCTTTCCCTCGATCTCATAGATCTGCCCCCGCGTCAGATGGATCACCGAGGGCCGCACCCGCTGGATTATGCCGCCGTGCCATTCTTCTTTCGGAAGCGCGGCCAGCAGATCGAAGTTCTCGTGGTTGCCGGACACAAACAGTGTGGTGAACGGCTTGGCATCCAGCCAGTCCAGCCAGTGCCGCTCGTTGGGGCTGTCGTCCCACACCCCGCCGAAGTCGCCCGCCACAATAATATAGTCATCCTTGGTCAGTTCCGCCTGCTCGTAGAAGACCTCCTTCTTAAATCGGCTGAAATCGCCGTGGATGTCGCCCGTGATGAACACCGCCATCCTAATTCACCTCATCCCTATATTAGCACATCTTCTGTTCGATTTCCACGTCGGTATCCTTCAGCTTCACCCGGATGGTCTCAGCGTCCACTACCGTGATCCGCTCCACCAGCCTGCGGGTCACGCCGTCATCGTACTCGGTAAGGATATCAGGCTGCCGGGTCAGCCACGCTTCCATCTCCTGCCGCCTGGACGCCTGGAGGGCCTGCCGCTCCGTCTCCTTTTGGAGCGCCGCCAGCTGATTCAGAATGTCCTGCTTCTCCTCCACCACCGCCTTCATCCGGGCGTTTAGCTCTGAGTCCTCCATGTTTTTCAGAGCTTGATCCACCAGCGCCGCCTGCTCCACCCCCAGCTCGTCCAGCCGCTGCCGCAGAGCCGCTTCATCGCCACTCTCTGTGCCACCCTGTGCCATCCGGGCCAGTTTTAGGGCGCTGGCCGCCGCCTCACCCCGGGCGGCCCCGTACTCGTTCAGTGTCCCCAGGATGGCCCGGTGGAGCCTGTCCTCATCCAGCGTGGGCGAGTTATGGCAGTATTTTGTGCCGAACTCCAGCCGGGACACGCACCGCCACACGATCCGCTTCTTCCCGTTCCGGGCCCAGGTGCACCGCTTGTAGGGGGAACCGCACTCCCCGCACACCAGCAGCTCGGTGAGGGCGTACCTGCCGGAGTATTTCCCCTGCTCCGTCCTGCCGTGCTTCTGCATCACCTTCCGCTTGCTGGCCCGCCGGGCCATCTCCTCCTGCACCCGCAGGAACACCGCTTTGGGGACGATTCCCTCGTGGTTGCCCTCAATGTACACCATGGGCCACTCGCCAGTGTTCTTCACTGTCTTTTTGCTGATGGGATCCAGGGTGCGGGTCTTGAACAGCAGAGCGTCGCCGCAATATTTTTCATTCGTGAGGATGTTTCGGATCACCTGATAAGACCAGCCCTCCACCGCCTCCGCCGTGGGGACGCCGTCCGCCTCCAGCTCCTTTTTGATGTCGCCTAAACTGGCCCCCTCCAGGTAGCGCCGGAAAATACGCCGCACCATCTCCGCCTCCTCGGGTACGATCTCCGGTCCGCCGTCCGGCCCCCTGCGGTAGCCCAGCAGCTTCTTGTATTGGAAGGCGACGTGGCCCGCCTCCCCGCTTTTCTGCTTGCCCCAGATGATGTTCCGGCTCATGGACTCACTCTCCGCCTGGGCGAAGCCGCTGAACAGCGTGATCAGGAACTCGCTGGACTCGGTCAGCGTGTTGATGTTCTCCTTCTCAAACATCACCCCGATCCCCTGGGCCTTCAGCAGGCGCACAATCTTCAGGCAGTCCACCGTGTTCCGGGCGAACCGGGACAGGGATTTGGTGAGGATCATGTCCACCCGCCCCCGCTTACAGGCGGCGATCATGCGGTTGAACTCCTTCCGCTTCTTCATGCTTGTCCCGCTCAGCCCTTCATCCGCGAACACCCCAGCCATCTCCCAGTCCGGGTTTTCCTCGATTTTCTGGGTGTAATAGTTCTTTTGGGCGGCGTAGCTGTTGAGCTGCTCCTCGCTGTCCGTGGACACCCGGCAGTAGGCGGCCACACGCTGTTTGCCGCCTCTGCGGGGCGCGGCGGCCCGGGCCTGCTTGGTGGCGGGGATCACCCGCACCTGGCGCTGTACGGTCTGTTCCATGGGATCACTCCTCGGTCTGTTATTTGAAATGGACGGTTACGTCCAGATTTCCTGTGATGGTGATATGTGAAGCCGTCCTTTCGAAGCGTTTGAGATCCGCTTCGGAAGGGCGGCATTGGTTTTCCTGTTCAGTTGGAGCGGAGCAGCAGTCGTAGCGGGCGGATACGCCGCGCAGGATCAGCGCCACCACATCCTCCGGGGCGCTGGGATGCTCCAGCCCACGGTTGACGGCGTTGGTGAGGCGGATGACCTCGGCAGAGGGGGTGTAGGGCTGCTCTGTGGGATGGCCATGCTCCGCCAGCTGGCGGGACACCTGGGCCAGCAGGTCATCGTCTGGAATGGTGACCCGGGCGCCGCACACCTGGCACTTGAGGTACAGCGTGTCCTTCCTGCGGGCGGTGCCGCCCAGCCGTTGGAGTGCGCCGCCGCAGGGACAGCGCAGGTACTGCACCAGCTCCAGGGCCGGACGCTTTTCTTTGAACGTATAGCCCTCGGTCTTGGAGCGGATTTGCTCTTGGACAGCTTGAAATGTATCCTCATCCAAAATGGCCGGATAGCCGTCCGCTCCAGTGTAGCGGGGGTTTTCCAGCAGTCGCTTTACCTTGTGCTTGTTCCACTCCGGAGCCTCGGCGCTGTAGGGGACGCCGTCCCCGTTGAGGGCCTCCGCGATGGCCTGGTAGGAGGCCCCGGACAGGTACAAGGTATGGACGCGCTCCACGATCTCCGCCTCCTGGGGCACGACGGCCAAGGCGCCGTTCTCGATGCGGTAGCCGTACAGGTTCTTCCGGTTGGTCATCGTGACACCTCCCCAAGCTGTTCCGTCAGTTCAATGCCGCCCCGGAGCTGGAAGCGGAGGCAGGTCTGGGACTCCGCCGTGATCTTCTCCACCAAGTCTGTAAACAGGATCTCATCGAAGCTGTCCATCCGTTCCGGCCCAGCCGCTACTGTGTCCGCCGTCTGGCGCAGGGCCTCCATCACGTCCTCCAGATCCTCATTTTGCAGCAAGCGGCGGCGTTCCCGGCGCAGCTCAGCCAGCTTAGCGTTGACTTCCCGCAGTTTGGCCCCGCAGGCGTCAGCATCCAGCAGGCCCCTGGTCTGGAGGACGGTGAGCTTATAGCACTGGTCGGAGGCGTCGGCGATGGCCCGGTTCACCTCCAGCATGGCGGGGTTGCCCCGCTGGAGGGCGGCGTTCAGGTCGTCCATCTGGGCCAGGGCGGGCTTGAGGACGATGGCCTCGTTGTGCTTCAGCTTGTTGTACATCCGCACGAAAGCGGCGTAGATCTCCGTCTCCGGGATGCGGCCCATAGAGCAATTCTGCGCCTGGTAATTGTGCGTCCTGCAAGCCCACGTCACATACCCGTTTTTTGTTTCCTTGCGGGAAAAAACCGAGCCGCAGCAGCCGCAATAAATGGTTTTCGTCAGCAGGTATTTCTTCTGGGTTTTCCCCCTGGTTGATGAGCGCCACAGCAGCAGGGCGTTGGCCCGTTCAAAGTCCTCCTTGGTGATAATGGCAGGGTGGGTGGCATCCACGTAATACTGATCCTTTTCGCCCTGGTTCCTCTTTTTTATGAAGGGAAAGTTATCCGTTGCCAGTGTTTTCTGGCACAGCGCGTCACCGATGTATTTTTCGTTTTGAAGAATATAGGCAACGGAAAAGGTGCTCCACTGTTCCTTCCCGTCCCGTGTCCGCAGACCCATGCTGATTAACTCGGCAGCGATTTCCGTTGTACTGACCCCCGCCAGATAGCGGGCAAAAATCAACCGGATAACGGCCGCTTCTTCTTCGTGAATCTCCAGATTTTTGCCGTCCTTGAGACGGTAGCCGTATGGCGCTTTGCAGGTGATAAACTCCCCCCGCTCCATCCGCCGCTGGTAGCTCAGGCGCTGGTTTTTCGAGATGGACACGGACTCCTCCTGGGCCAGAGCACCGGACACGCTCACCATCAGTTCGGTGGTGAGCGTGCCCGTGTCGATGTTCTCTTTTTCAAAGCAGACCGTGACCCCCAGGGCAGTCAGTTCCCGCAGGGTGGCCAGACAGTCCCGAGTGTTCCGGGAAAACCGGGAGATGGACTTTACCAGCACCCGGTCGATCTTCCCCTTCCGGCAGTCCGCTATCATACGGTTGAAGTCGTCCCGCTGCTCCATCCGGGTGCCTGTCAGGCCCTCGTCGGCATAGACGTCTACCAGCTCCCAGCCCTCGTGGGCGCCGATCTCGTCGGTGTAGGCCCGGATCTGGGCGGCGTAGGAGTGCTTCTGGTCGGCGGAGTCCGAGCTCACCCGGCAGTAGGCCGCCACCCGCAGGGTGTCGGGGATTTTCTCTCTGGGTGGAATCACTTTGATGGTCGCCATAACCTTCGCCTCCTTCGTGACACCAACAGTACCACACCTCTTACGGAATATCCAGCACTATTTCCACACAGCGGCGGGGCGGTATTGATCCACCGCCAGTCGCTGGGCGGTTGCCAGCTCGTCCGCCGTCAGGAAGCCCTCGCGGGCCATGCCGGACAGCAGACGGCTGACGATGATGTACTGGATTTCGTTCCTCACGTCGATCATAGCCGGCCCTCCCGGAAGTAGTCCGGGCCCTTGGCGCGGTAGATGAAGTCTACCACATCCTCCAGGCTGCTGGTGACCGGCAGCTCGGGCAGGGCGGCCAGCATGGCGTTGTGGTGGCGCTGGCCGGGTACGGCCCGTTCGTCCAGGATGGCCACCACGCAAGTGTCCGTCTCGGTGCGGATGGCCCGCCCGAAGCCCTGTTTCAGCTTGATCTGCATTTCCGGTACCACGACCGCCCGGATGAAGGCCCGGAGCGAGGGGTACTCCGCCCGCTTCTTCTCCTTCAGGGCGTCAGGGCGGGAAAAGGGCAGGCGGGGGATCACCAGCAGGGACACACAGTCCCCGGGGAAATCGAAGCCTTCCCAGGCGGCCCCGGTGGCCAGCAGGACGCTGCCTGGGCTGGCCTTAAACTGCTGGGTGGTATGTACTGCGTTGCGGCCCAGGGTGAATACCTCCCAGGGCAGGTTCATTTCCGCCAGACGCACCTTGATGGCCGACATGGCGGCGTAGGAGGTGAACAGCACCAGGGCGTGGCCCCAGCAGGCGTCCAACAGGGCGGCGATCTCCGCGGCAAGGGTATCAAAATAGCCGCTGCCCGCCTGTTCGGGCGGATGAAGCGGCAGGTACAGGAGGCAGTTGGCCTTGTAGTCGAAGGGCGAGGCGGAGACGGACTCCGTGACCCGTCCGTCGGCCAGCAGGCCGGTTTCCTCCTTGAAGCGGCGGAAGTCAGTTCCTACCGCCAGGGTGCCGGAGGTGAGGATGGCGGGCCGCTCTTGGTTCCAGAGGGCGGCCCGGAGCTGGGCGGTCATGTCAGCGGCCACGGCGCACAGCATGGTGCCGCCGCGCTTGTCCTCCATGGCGTAAAACACCAGGCCAGGATTCTCTTTGGTGAACAGCTCCATGGTGGAGGACAGCTTCCGCAACTGCCTGTGAGCGGGCTTGGAGAGCAGGCCGTGGAGCTGCTTTTGGACGATGTGCAGGTTCCGGGTCGGGGCGGCCAGAAATCGGGAAAAATTTTGGAAGGACTTTTCGGCGTCGTAGGGCTGCTCCATCAGCCGCAGCAGGGGTGCGGACAGCTCCGCTAAGGACTCCGCCGCCAGCAGGAATTTTTCCTTGCGCAGGCTGCGGATCAGGCTGTGGATATCCCTGGCCTCCAGGGTAGTGCCGAACATCTGGCGGGCCGTCTCGGGCAGCTTATGGGCCTCGTCGATGATGACGGCGCAGGCATCCGGGAGGATGGGCTTTCGCCCAGTGTTCCGATGGATAGCGTCGGCCAGTAGCAGATTGTGGTTGCAGATCTGGAACGTGTAAGCTCTGGTTTCGCAGTCCTCCAGGAAGGCGAGGTAGCGGCAGCATTTCGGGGCCCCCACAAAACCGTCCTTTGGCTTTGTGGGGAGAGGAGCCGCAACAGAATGAGTGAGCTTTTGCCGTGAGGCAAAAGCGAGGGATATGGCGTTTGCGGTGACGAGCTTGCAGTTGCAGGTACGGGGAACGCAGACGCGCTCCCGGTCGTAGTTGCTGAGATGGGAAACACCGTCCAAGTCCAGCCGCTCCCGAAGGGAGAGCAGGGCGCGTCCAGCCTTCCAGTTCTTTTTGCTGAGATCCAGCTGGCCCAGCCGCCGCTCCAGCCGCCAGTCGCAGACGTAGTGGGATTTGCCCTTGCGGATCACCGCCGAGAGGGGTTGGGCAATCAGGCCATCCGACAGCATGACAGCGGACAGCGTGGGCAGGTACTCCCCTATCACCGCGTTTTGCAGGGCGATGCTGGAGGTGGAGATCAGGATGGGCTGGAAGGGCCCGCCCTGGCTGGTGCGGAAGCGGTGAAACACAGCTCCCGCCGCCAGGTAGGCATAGGTTTTGCCAATCCCCGTCCCGGCGTCGCACAGGGCGATGGAGCGGCTCAGCAGGGCGTCCAGCATCAGGTGGCTGAGCGTGACCTGCTCGGGCCGTTCCGCCATGCCCTGGACGGGGAGTAAGTCGTGAAAAATGTGATCTATCATATCATGGGCATTTTGCCTGTCATCTTTGGTTTTCATCCAATAAGTCCCCTATTGTAAGTCAAATTATTCTAATCAGTCCCACCGCATTCGCGCTCGCCCCCCGGTGAGGTTGGGAACAGTACGGGCCGGGTTCGGCAAAACCCGCGCGGGCGTGTACCTGGGGTCTCTACTGATTTCAACCCCAGGTTGAGCCCTGCGGCCTGGTTCTCAGGCCGGTCTAAGGCGTCTCATTGTAAGCCCGGACAGGGTCAGTGCATGACGGCCTTGCCAAAGGCCGCCCCGCAGGTGGCATTCTCGCTCACCGGAGGGGGCGATTGCCCCCCTCCGGGTCGTGGCGTGCGCTGCGGGATGCTCGTCTGTCCGGGTGGTTACCCGTACTGCTGGTATTCGGTTTTCAAGGAGCAAAAGCCAGTTGGCTATGCTCCTATTGTAAAGGGGACAGATTCATTTTGTTAGAGCGGGATTGGCACATTTTCGTGCCAGCTTGGCACAATTCAAAGAGTTGATTTGAATGCTTCCAACTGCCCAATTAGCGTCTCAATGTTTTCCTTCAGATGACGTTTCTCACCCACCGATAAGGTATCAGGCTTATTTTCACCAAGTACCAAATCGTCCAAAGATACATCAAATAAATCAGAAAGCTGAACAAGTAAGTCAAGAGAGCAGCCCCGCTTCCCTGATTCAATGCGGCTCAAATTACTCCGGTCAATATTCAGCATTTTCGCAAATTCCTCTTGCGTATATCCATTTCGGGCGCGAAGCTGCTGGATACGCGCTCCGCTTTTTTTCGTGTTATAGCTCATATGTAAAATCTCCAATCTCATAATTTGGGAGAATCTGAGATTAGAGATCATGAGCAAAGGTTCAGGGAGTTCTGCGCTGGCCTTACTGCACACGGTTGCCAACCTCAGATTCCGTGGACATAAATCTGAGGTCGGTGGTTACGGATATTTAGCAACGTAGGGCTGCCATACTGCAGTGTCGACCCAACGGCATAATTTTTCGACACGACCTGTCAAAACTCGACAAAAAAAGAAATCCGACGTTTTACAGAAACATCGAATTTCAAAAAATGAACAGACGCATAACGTTTTTTGCAGTGCAACCTACGTTTTTGATGCACATATATCAGCATCACCATATTTTTCTCTTTTCATTGTTGTATTTTTCTCATTTTTATCGTAGATAGGATGTTGAGCTACCGCGTCAGACTACATGGTATCGATTTTCTGGTTAATCGGAAACCGTTGTGCTCGATAAAAAAGGGGCCCCCCGTACAAAGAGTATACGAGGGGCTAAATAGAGGATGAGAACAGGATTGGTTAATCAATTCAATCCTGCCGACCCTTACATTGGTTGGTGACACACAGTAGCAGGATCAACCCCAGCACATCCACCCCGATAAATACAGCGTAGGGCAGCGTGTAGTCACCTTTGGAAACTGTAAGCAGAACAGCCATTAAGGCGAAAGCAGCCTTTTGCAGCAGAGAGGCTATAGGAGATACTAAACTGTTGGCAGCTTGAAAGTCGTGCCGGCCGTACACAGAAATAACCAGAGAGGGCATCAGGTTTAACAGGCCGCCGATGCCAAAGCCGACAAAGAGCACGGCGATGTAGATAAGGATCTCCACCTGGGCAAAAATCAGCAGCAGCAGGGCGGCAACGTAGGACAGAGAGTAGACGCAGGAGGCGGGCTTGGTTCCCACCTTCTGATCGAGCCAGCCCCAAAAATAGGAGCCGACCAGTCCAATCAACGCAGCCACGGTAAGCATAAGCATGGCCTTGCCCTGGGCCGCTTCAGCCCCCATGGCGGGAGCCCAAACGCTGATCATCCGAGGCACAAACTGGGAGACGATCCCCACAGTGACCATCCAAAGGAGGCCGAACCCGACAGCAATGAGCCACATATCCTTATCCCGCAGCAGGCGGCCTACGGTGAACTCACTCTTGTAGGACTTCATCTCGTTGAGCTGGGCAGACAACTGCTCGCTGTCCTCCTTGATGTTGTCGGGATAGGCCCCTACCTCCTCCGGGTAATCCTTTACCCAGAAGAAGGTGACGATCCCCATCAGCACCACCACAATGCCCACACCCATGGAGGTCATCGGCAGGCCGATAGTGCCATACAGAGCACCCAGCAGGGCCACGAAGGTAGCTGTGGCCAGCGGCGCGCCCATGGTAGCCCAGCCCAGCGCGATGCCCTTCTTGCGGGGGAACCAGTTGCCCATCAGGGTAGCGGTGGAGATTAAGCCGAAGGCATTGGCTACAAAGCACAGCGCAGTGAGAACAATCAGATACATTACGGGGGTACTGGCAAAGCCGAAGATGACGTATAGGATGCCGGCGATGATCAAGGATACGCCGGACATCAGACGGACGCCGGTTTTCATGCAAATGTGGCCAAATACCACGCCGCCCAGTACGCCGATCACACCGGCAGGGGTAGCCAGACCCAGAAGCAGGTTCCGATCCATCCCGTACAGACCCGCAAATGCATCGGGATAGAGGTTCATGCTGTCCACACAGAGCCCCGCATAGATATAGTAGAGCAGAAGTGTGTAGATAATCATACTCCAGCCCCATTTGCCGAAGCGGTTGTTGGTCAACTGCTTGCTGTCCATAGTGAAATTCCTCCCTTGGCAAAATTTTCAGACGGTCATTGCTAATCAGGCTTCAGCTTCTTTTTACACCATCTGAGATGATTACGCTTGCTGATCTGCCGCCAGCACGCTGAGCAGCGCAATGTTGTTATAGAGGGTCACATCGGTATCGCTCCGGGAGCAGTCCAGAATTGGGAGGCGGAAGCCCTGATACAGGGGGCCGTACTGCTTCACGCCCTTTGCAAAGCGGAGCACTAACTTCGAGCCGATGTTGCAGGCCGCGGCATCCGGGAAAATGAGTACATTGGCCCTGCCGGCAACTTCGCTGGGACGTTTCACCTTCTTTGCCCCGACACGCTCGTCAATGGCGGCATCCGTTTGGAATTCCCCGTCAATCTTGAGATCCGGGCGCAGCTCCTGTGCCAAAGCCAGCGCCTCGCGGATCTTCTTGACGGGTTCACTGGAACCGCCGCTGCCGTCGGTAGAGTAGGAGAGGAACGCGCACCGGGGCTCAACGCCCGTAATGGCGTGGAACGTCTCACAGGAGGAAATTGCGATACTGGCGTGCTGCTCCACCGTAGGGGAAATGCAGACCGCCCCATCGGACATCCCGAAACAGGTGCCTTGCAGCCCGTCGAAATCCTCCGCTTCCACGATCAAAACGCCGGATGCCGTGGGGACACCGGGCTTCAGGCCAATGACGCTGTTAGCCGCCATGATGAACTCATAGGTGGTGGCGTTGACTCCCGCCAGCGTGCCGTCCGCATCCCCCACCGCCTCGATCAGCACCGCCAGATACAGCGGACTGGAGATCCGTTTGGCAACAAAGCTGCGCGGCATCACCTTCTCCGGCAACGCGGCATAGCGATCCAGAAGCTCGTTCGTATAGTCCGCATCCTCGGGATCCGCAATGCGGATCCCGGTGATGTCCAAGTTCAGTTCCTCCGCCCGCTTTTGCACCTCGGCAGTGGGGCCGACCAGAAGAATGTTTGCGATCTGATCGTGATGTGCCTTTACTGCGGCCTTCATCATGTAGTCGTTGTCGTATTCGGGAATGGCAATGGTTTTCAGATTGGCCTTCGCCTTTTCAAAAATGGAATTGATAAAGCTCATGCTCACAGCCTCTCTTTCACCTTGGCCACGAACTCGCCGATGGTGTTCAGCAGGCTGGCCTCCTGAATCTCAATGGTGACCTGAAGCCGATCCTCGATCTCGGAAATCATCACGATCATCTTCATAGATTCGTTGGAGAGATCCTCGCGGATGTCGGTATCCAGCGTAATGGAGGCCGCGTCTACGCCGTATGCCCCCGCCGCGCAGTCAATGACGGTCTGGGCTACCTCATCGGCAGCATCGGCCTGGGGCGCGGCCTTAGCCGGTTTTGCTGCGGGCGTCTCGGCCTTCTGCACAGGCTTCAAATCGGGGATCTTCTTGAACTCGCTCTCGCCGTCAATCTCCCATACCACGACCTTGACGTCCTCGTCCTGTATCACCAGCGGTTTAACCACGATCTCCCGCTCGCTGACCGCTTTATCAAAGTCCGCGTACCTGTCATAGTCCACGTGCAGCAGGCTCGTGTTGAAGGGGTCCACGCCGGGAACATCCACCTCGACGGCAAAGTAGTCGCCGTGCTTGGCGCGGAACTCCGGATCACCGAACGCACCCTTGGTGGGCAGCGCCTGCTTGACTACGCCCCGCATATTGGTCAGATCCACCCACTCGGTATCCAGACAGCCGCAGGCGTTGCAGCACAGGAACGGGGGAAACTCAATGTGCCCGCACCGCAGGCATTTGCGGCCAAGGATCGTGCCTTCTTCCAGGGCGTCGTAGTAGGTCTTTACGATTGGCTTCAAGTCAAACTTTGTCATGACAGCGTTTCCTCCCATCTCACTTTTTCTCCAGCATGATATTCAGCAGGTTCTGCGCGCCGCCAAAGCCGCGCAGCATGGCGTGCTTCACCTCATGCTTCACCTGTGTGGCGCCGGCGGTGCCGCGCATCTGACGCACGGCTTCATAGAGGTCGTGGAGGCCAGACGCGCCCGCCGCATGGCCATAGTGGCAGCGTCCGCCGTTGGAGTTCACCGGACGATCCCCATCAAACGCGATCCGTCCATCCCGCACATACTTCCAGCCCTCGCCGGCGGGCAGGTATTCACAGATCTCAGCGGCCAGCAGTTCGGATTGGTTATAGAAATCATTGGTCAGGAACAGATCCATATCCGCACCGGTCAGGCCGGTCAGTTCCTTCATCTGCCGGTAGGCATTGGCTGTCGCGAACATCTCGAGCTTGGGGTTCCCGTTCTCCAGGCAGGAGTGGCCCACGCCCAGCACCTCGATGGGATGATCCGTGTACTTATATGCCATCTCGGTGGGGCAGACGATCACGGCGGCGGCGCCGTCACAGCGCTGCTCAAAATGGGCGCCGCGCATATATTTGCCGATCAGCGGGTTGAACTTGGAGTGGAGGTACTCATAGGCCGAGGCCATGCCGGCTTCGGCGGCCAGCTCATCATAGGTTTTGTTGGTAATGGTGCTCAGGGGGTTCAGCGCGGCGGCGCGGCGGCAGTTGATGGAGAGCTCCGTCATAAACGCGTCCACGTCCTCCGGGCTGATGTTGTTTTCCTTGACATAGTAATCCAGCCAGGATTCCGAGTTGAAGGGAAGCGCGCCGCGGGTGAACAGGGTGTAGTCCCTGGGCAGGGTGGAGCAGAGCGTCTCATGGAAGATCGCGTCGGTGCCAAAGCGCCGCTTGGTGAGGACGCGGGTGGGGTAAGCGATGGAATAGGGCATCTCGATGCAGCCGCTCAGTACCATATCATACTGGCCGGAGGCCACAAGCTGCACTGCGGTTTCCAGCGCCACATACCCCGTGGCGCAGGCCTCGCTGTGGTGGTAGGAGCCTTTGGCCTTCATGCCGATCCAGTTGGCCACGTGCATATTGGGCGTGGCGTAGTTGCTGGTCCAGCCGGGGCCTGCCTGGCCGTGGATAAAGAACTCCACGTCGCTGCCATCCACGCCGGCGTCTTTCATGGCGTCCCGGGCCGCATAGGCAAACAGCTCCGGCTCACACAGGCCGTCCACGGCCGGGTCATCCAAAACCCGCACAAAGGGCGTGGCGCCCACGCCGATGATGGACACGCTTCTGGAATAGGGCTTCAGTTTGGGTACATTGTCGTTAAAGCTCATTGCGATCCTCCTATCTGATTCAATACAATACGGCGTTTACCGCATGATGTAGCTTGTGTGCAGCAGCTGATGGGCCTTTTCGCTGCCGGGCTCCCCGAGATACTCGGCGTAAATCTGATTCAGCGCCGGGTTATCATGGGATTTGCGCAGTGCGCTGTGATCATCGCTGCGATAAAGGGCGTCCGCGCGCAGGTTGGGAACATCCTGAAGGGCCCTTACCGCCGCCGGCTGATGAGGCTGCCCGCCGCCGTTGACGCAGCCGCCGGGACAGGCCATGATCTCTACGAACTGGTAGTCTGCCTCGCCGTTTTTGATCTTGGTAAGTAATGCGTTGGCATTGGCAAGCCCGGAGGCCACGGCCACCTTGACCGTTGTACCGTTGAGCTCGTAAGCGGCCTCTTTGATGCCGTTCATGCCGCGCACGTCCACAAACTCCAGCTTCTCCAGCGGCTTCCCGGTGAGCTTTTCTACGGCGGTGCGCAGCGCGGCCTCCATCACTCCGCCTGTGGCACCGAAAATGACGCCGGCTCCGGTTCCCTCCCCCAGCGGCTCGTCGAAGCGTTCCGACGGGGAAATCGCCTCCAGCTGGATCTCTGCGTCCTTGAGCATTTTTCCAAGCTCGTTGGTGGTGATCACATAGTCCACATCCGGCACCCCCGCGCCGCACTCGTCAGGGCGGGTGATCTCAAACTTCTTTGCGGTGCAGGGCATGACGCTGACCGTGACAATTTTCTCCTTGGGGATGTCCATTTTTCCCGCGTACCAGGATTTGATGAGCGCACCAAACATCGTATGGGGGGACTTGCAGGTGGAGAGGTTGTCCAGCAGATCCGGGTAGAAGTGCTCCGCGTACTTCACCCACCCGGGGCAGCAGGAGGTCATCATGGGCAGCACGCCATGGTTTTCGATCCGCTCGATCAGCTCATTGGCCTCCTCAATGATGGTCAGGTCAGCGCCGACCTTGGTGTCAAACACCTTGTCAAAGCCAAGCCTCCGCAGCGCGCCGGCAATCCGGCCCTCTGTGTCAACGCCAATGGGGAACTCAAAACTTTCGCCCAGGGCGGCCCGAACCGCCGGGGCCACCTGAACCACAACAAACTTGTCAGGATCGGCAATCGCCTCTTTCACCAGCTCCCACTGGGGCTTTTCCGTCAGCGCCCCCACAGGGCACACGGCCACACATTGGCCGCAGTTGACGCAGCTGGCCGCGGCCAGGCCCTTCGGGGAAGCGGGCTCGATGCTGGCCTCCAAGCCGGTGCCGGTGGCGGCGATGGCGGAGACGGCCTGCATTTTGGCGCACACATTGACACAGCGCTTGCAACGGATGCACTTGTTGTTGTCCCGCACCAGCACCACCGAGGAGAGATCCAGGGGCTGGATGCTGCTCATGGGCAGCTCCGCCTCGTCTGTGAAGCCGTACTCATGGAGCAGGTTTTGCAGCTCACACTGGGTGGAGCGCATACAGTAGACGCAGGACTTATTGTGAATGGCCAGGATTTTGGCCAGCGCCTCCCGCCGCGCCGCCATCACCGCGTCGCTCCGGGTCTGGATCTCCATGCCCTCGCGGATGCGGGTGGTGGAGGCGTTCACCAGCTCGCCGTCCGCTTCCACCACACAGACGCCGGAGTCATCCACGTCAACAACGCCCTTCAGGTAATAAAGCGTGGGGATCGGCTGCTGCAAAAATTCCCGCTGGAACTTCAGCGTTTCAAAGGATGCGTCCAAGATGGTGATCCCATGCTTCATGGTATAGTCGTAGCCGTTAATTTTGATATTGACTGTGCTCATTCCCGCACCCTCCTTATACGTAATATTCTTCCACATGGCCTTCGGGGATCTGGTAGCCCTCCGGGCGGATAGGATATCTCCACATGGGGATATCCTCTGTGAACAGTTCCATTTCACCGTCCTTGCCCTGACGGATATTGATCCACTTCAGCCAGTTCTCGTTATCCGTCTCGGGGTAGTCCGTCCGGTAATGGGGGTACATGATGCCGCGGCTCTCTTTGCGCATATCCGCGGAACGGAAGATCATCTCCAGGCACAGGATGGTGTCCGCCGCCTCCAGGCACTTGGAAAGGGTGTGGGGGTCATCGGCGGTGAGCTGGGGGACAATCCGTTTCATTTCCTCGATATCCTGATAGACCTTATGGATCTCAGCCTCGCTTTTCAGGACGCACTTGTTGACATCGAAGATATAGCGCTCGATCATGTCGTAGATCTCCTTCGGCTGCCGTCCGCTGGGGCGCTTCAGCGGGGCGTAGATCTTTTCCTTCAGCGCGGCCACCTGTTCGAGATTGAGGTCATCCCAGCCCGCTGCCGCCGCGTAGGGCGCGATACTGTCACCAGCCATCATGCCGGTGGTAGCGGCGTAGCCCAAGCCGTCGCCGCGCGTCCAGCCGAAGTAAGCGTCACCCTGCGTGGAAACCTTGCCGGGAGCCCAAAGGCCCTCAACGTCCGTTTTGATGTCGTTATCCACCTTGATAGGCTCGACTTGGATAACGGTTTTAATGGTAGTCTCCGGCTTGGTGCCCACATCGCCGATATTCTTTGCCGTCTTGGTAAACACCAGATGCTCCCACGCCATCTTGTCGCGCAGCATACGCTGGGTGGACTCGTCCATGTCCGTGCCGCCGATCATCATGCGAACCTCATCAGGCTTTTCCAGATCCACCCACAGCGGCCCGTTGCCCGCCGCGATTTCCTGCACCATGGCGTTGACCAGGGCGGGGGTCACCTCCCATTCGATGTGGCCGATATACTTCTGGGTCAGGTTTTCCCCGTGCTTGTTGCAGATCATGTTAAAACCGCCATAGATGGGTGTGTTAGTCTTTTTGAATACCACGTCCACCTGGGTGGAGAACTCCACGTTCCGCATCACTGCGCCTACGCGGTACATGGCGCCTACGCCGGTGCCGTACCCCATAAACTCCAGGCCAATCTTCTTAAAGTGGCAGCCCTGCGTGGCCATGGCCACCGCCTTCGCGTGGAAAATCTTGCACTCGCCGTGATCCATATCAAAGCCGATGGCGCCGATGACCTTGCCCGTTTTACTGGTGAGCAGCTCAAAAATGTTGACGCGGCTCATCAGGCGGATACCCAGCTTCAGGGCAAAGGCCCGGAGCTGCGCATTGACGTTAATGGAAACGCCGGCCATATCCAGCGCATCAGGGATAAACGGCAGCGGCGTGGCGTTGCCCTCCTCATCGCAGGAGAGTTGGACGCCGCAGTGCTTCATGTAGTCGATGTTCTCCCGATGAACCTCCAGGTACCGCTTGAGAAATTCCTGATCGTTTAAAAACGGAGTGTGAGCATGAACCAGGTAACCCAAAGCGTTCATTACGCCGTCCGGATGCTTTGAGGTGGCGCGAATGCCGTTGCCGGCTTTTGTGGATTGCCCGTTCCAGCCGATGACGCCCTTGTCGATCACCAGAATATCCAGCTCCGGGTTGTTTTCCTTGGCCCGGATGGCGGTTGTCAGACCGGACATACTGCCGCCAACAACCAGGATATCCGCGGTAAACAGTTCTCCGTAATCCTTCACATCTGCCATTACTGGTTCGCCTCCTCACGTTTTTTCATCAGCTCCGCACTGTACTCCAGCGGATCGACCTGCAGCGTGGCGATTGCCTGGATGTCAATGACATTGTTCAGGCAGTCCATTTCGCACTGGTAGCACAGGACGCATTCATCCGGATACTTCGGATACGCGTGATGGTGTTCCTCGTCCCACTGCCATACGTTCTCCTGGCATCTGCGGATGCACCGCCTGCACCCGCAGCAGCGGTCTGTATCCACCACATACCGCACGCTCTGCTGCTGGCCTCTGTTTTCTACGATCATTCTGTCTTGCCACTCCTTTCAAAAATCTATTTGTGTTCCTCTTATGAAGAATCTTTTTTACGAACAATCCCTGCCACCGGCGGGGATTCATACTGAATGACGGCAAGAAAGGAATCCGTTTGGTTAACGCTCCCGCGCACATACAGGCGCTGCCCCTGTACGGCGTAGTCCAGCGTAACCGTCTGGCCTTCCATCAGCTCATTGGCATACTGTACCCAGATAGAGCGCGGTTCGTGTTGTCTACGGTGATCGTTCTCCCAAAGCTCATTGGCCCATTGAAGATAGCAGGTATTGTTCATGTGGCCGTTTTCGTCAATTTCATGGGCTCGTACTGTCCGCACAGCTTGGTTGGGCAGCTTCGTGGGGAACGCCCTGCGCAGGCTGGGGACATCCGCCTCTCCGGAGATCACCACCTCCGGCAGCACCGGAATTTCTGCCACCGTCAGCTTCCGGCTGGTTCGATCCATCGGCAGAAACAGCACCGCGGCACTGACCAGCGCCTCACCCACATCGGTGAAAAACGCATATTTCCGAACGTGCATGGAGCATTTTTTCCTGCCCGGCCAGATCCGCGCCAAAAGGCTTTCACCTAAACGAGGCAACCGCTTGATTTGAATGGAGGTCCACCCGACAACCAAAGCGACATTCTTTGTCTCCATCGTTTCCCTGCCCCAGCCACACGCTTCCATCTGCCGCTTTACGGCGTCCTCCATCACCTTGGCCAACACATGGGGCGGCATCCGCCCAGAGGAATCCGTGTGGCAGCGGGCGATGGTGAGCTTCATCTCCAGCACACCTTTGGGGCAGTGTGCTGTGTACGCAGGGAATCGCACCTGTCCTGTCTCAGTCAAAATCAAAACCGTCCCACACCGGCTTGCCCGTGTATTCCTTTACTTCCTCCACACCGCTCAGGACACGGATCGCCCCGGACGCCAGTGCTTCCGTCTCAAAGCTGCCCGGATAGACATAGACCGGGGCAATCCAGCTCAAATCCTTTGTGAGCTGCTCCACCAAAACCTTGTCATTGGCAAGCCCGCCGGTCATCAGGATGGCGTCTACCTGCCCACGTAGTGCGCCGGCCATCATGGCGGCCCATTTGACCATCGTATACTCCATAGCGTCCAGCGCCAGCTTTGCCCGCTTGTCCCCGGCGGGAATCAGTTCACTGCGAATTTTCCGCACATCATCGGTGCCGCACAGCTGCATGAGCCCGCCCCGGCGGGAGGCAATTTCGTTGACCTCCTCCGGTGTCATGCCCCTTCGGAGCAGGGTCATCACATCATCAATGCACAAGTCGCCGCTCCGGTTCGGGCAGATTGGCCCTTGGCCGTCCCCGATGCGGGTGCTGTCCACGGCCCGCCCCTTCTCATGGGCCGCGATGCTTGTCCCGCCGCCCATGTGCAGGATCACATAGTTGCAGTCCTCATAGCGTTTCCCCATCAACTCGCTGTGATGGATCGCCACCTGCTTCATATTCAGCGGGTGGGCGTGGGAGGGGCGGTACAAGCCCCGGATGCCGGTCATCCGCGCCACGTCACTTAGCTCGTCCGTGCTCATGGGGTTTACGAAGTAGGCGGGCACATTCAGCTTTTCCGCAATTTTGGCGGCGAGTACGATGCCCAGCGTGGCGGGATGATTGATGCCCTCCACGTCGTGCAGCGCGTGCTCATAGGCGAGGTCGTTGATGAGGTATGTACCGCCTGTGCAGGAATGGACGCCTACGCCCCGGCCAGATACGGCGTCAATGGACTCCAGCTCGACCCCTGCCTCCCGCAGCATATCCCAAATCATCTGCTCACGCTTGGGCACCTGATCCTCGAAATTCGGGCAGTCCTGAAACATTCCTTTCGGTGTGTCCACGTTCAAATCCAGCAGGATCCTGTCCCCACGAACCAGCCCGAGCTTTGTCCCTGTTGAACCGGGATTCACCGTTAGAATCGTGTAGGCGTCTTTCATCGCTGTGCTCCTCCTGTTTCCCTAATAATTTCCATGAATTTTATATTGCGAATCAGTTCGCTTTTGTATAATATAATTATAATCGGGCTGTTCCCAAATACCACATACATAGCTTTTGGAAAAAACAAACCTGTTTCCTACAAACTTGTACGATGAACGCAGCCAAGCGTTTTGTTATAATTTAAGGTACGTCAGGAAACAGCATAGGATTCTCTGGAGGAGGAAAGCTTCATGTGTATTACCATCAGCTTGCTTCAGAAGTTATTCAATACTCATGATAAAACCGAGCTGTTGGGCGCCCCTCTCGGAGACGACGGCTTGACCCGCTGGGAGATCTTGAGGGAGCAGAATGCTTCCCCATTACCGGACACGGTGTATATCAGTGACAACTTAGAAGCTGTCCAGCGGCAGGCACAGAGCGGCTGTGGCCATCTGGTGTTCTGTGCCGCCCCCACGTTTGAGAAAGCACAGCTTCTAAACGCTTGGCAGGGCTGCGTTTTATTGATACGGACAGAGCAGACGGAACACATCGTCCAAACCATTCGGGAGCGCTTTCTCATAGAGGATCAAAAAAACGCCATGAGTGCCGTGCTTTTAGAAGCCTTGACGGAGGGTGCAAGGGTGCAAACTCTGGTTGACGCGGCGTATCCGTTCCTGCGGAACCCTCTCGTGATTTTTGATTCCTCTTACCGGATTGCCGGCGTAACAAGACAGGCGCTGCAGGCACAGGAATCGCAGGTTACAGATATGCTGCTTGAAAACGGGGGATTTTCCAGCGGAGATTATACGTTCGCAAATCGTGGTGCGCTTCACAGCCGGGTCAAAAAGAGCAAAACCCCTATCATGGCATTTCATGATCAGATGCAGATCAACCAGCTGCTGGTATCGGTCAGCGCGGAAAAGGATTATGGACATATTGTTGTAAACGAGTTCGAGCACACGTTCACTGAGATAGACATGGAATTGCTGATGATCCTGCGCAGCTACATCTATCTGCAAATGAAGCACGATGAACTGCTGCGCCAAAATGGGAAACGGCCCTTTGAGCACTTTATCCTCGATCTGCTGGATGAGGCGGTTGTTGTGAGCGGTGCTTACCAGGCATTCATTCATCAGCTGGATCGCACATTCCCCGACAATATGCGTTGTCTCGTCATCTCAACAGAGCTGACGCCGGGCGCCGTCAATATGCTGCAGATACGCAATCAGCTGGAATATCTCTTTGCCAACAGCAGGATCGTCATTTACGAGAAGAAGATACTTGCTTTGATCCCGGTTATGCCCAACGGCAAGCTCTCGGAGGCATCGTTCACATCTTTCCGGGCTTTCTGTGTAAAGAATAAGCTCTATGCCTCCCTCAGCAATAATTTCTCCAATATAATGGAGATCCGTTCCTACTATAACCAGGCGCTGAGGGCATTGGAAGCGGCGCGGGCCGTTCACGACGTGCCTGGATGTTATTATTACGAGGATTATTATCTTGTGCATCTGAAAAATCTGTTCCTGCAAAGAGAATCGCTGGAGGTTTTCCTTTCTCCTACGCTGAAATGTCTTTCAGCGCACGACAATAAGCACAACACCGAGCTGGCATACACGCTTTATATGTATTACTTAAACGACAGAAACCTGGTTCAAACGGCGAAAGCGATGAATATGCACCGTTCATCCCTCAATTATCGTTTTGAAAAAATTACTGAGCTTTTGGGGGAACTGCCCGCATCTGCCACAGAACGGCACTACTACATTCTTTCGTATCAGTTTCAGAATTCCGCGCTGGAATGTTGAGTAAACATACAGAAGAGCAGGAGGAGATGACCATGATCAGGGGGATCGGAATTGACACGGTTGTCATCGGAGACGTCGAGGATCTGCTAAAGCGCATGACCAAAGGCTCTCTGGCCAGAGTATTTACTGAGGGAGAATTGTCTGCTGCCCAAGAAAAGGCAGACCCGGCAGAATATCTTGCCTCCCGATTTGCCGTAAAAGAGGCCGCATTTAAAGCGATTGCCCCAAGGTTGGCCGACAAGGGATTTGACTACCGCCGAATCGAGACAAAAAACAATGAGGCCGGAAGCCCATATATCTATGTTGACAGCTTTCTCCAAACGGTATTGGATCGTGCTGAAATCACATCGCTTTTCGTTTCCATCACAACAACCGGCAACATGGCCACTGCTTTTGTTGTTGCGGAGTCGTGAGTTTGTGACCTGACATTAAGCTCATCGTCCTGCGTGGAAGGTATAATTTTGTGTCAAGAAGAGTTATGCCGTACCTGACCGACTCAGGTACGGCATATTTTATATGAGAAAGAAGTGTGAAGCTGAACTGATTCAAATTTTTTATTTGCCTGAGTAATAACCAACAAGAAACGACGCACAGGTTGAGCCGACCCATTAAGCAAAAAGGCAACACGGGTATAAACATGATACCTACTATTTTTTTATTGTTCTGGCGTTCCATAGCCATAAATCTCATAATACATCACTGGATAGTTCCTTTGGCAGCACTTGTCCCCGGAGTTGCCTTCTATTGTGTAAACTCGGCCATTTTCCACCCGTTCTACAATACCCACATGGTCAGGCACACTGTCCTGCGGCCCAGAGAACCCGCCCGGATTGTCCCAATCGAAGAAAATCAGATCCCCCGGATTCGGTGTATAGCTGCGATCCTGCCACTGCCCCCGATTTTTAAACCAATGGGAGCCTTGCACACAGCCCGCGAATTTCGGGATCACTCCGGCGTCGATGTAGCCACACTCGTTGGCGCACCAGCTCACAAATATGGCGCACCAATCCACCCGGTGGTCGAAGCCATACCAGCTCCAGTAAGGCTGTCCGCCCACGTTGCCCACCTGGGACAGCGCCACGGCCACAATCTCGCTGCTGCCGGTGCCATAGAGCACGGCGTTCCACAGCTCCCGGTACTCATCGGAAAGCAACTCCATCAACTGCTGACGCTGGGTAGCGTTGAAACCGTAAATATCCGCCATTTCATAGGCTGTTTTGGCGGTGATGGTGATGTGCAGGGTGGTCGTCTCTCCCTCGTCATCTCCGTTGGGCACTGTACTTGTAAAGCCTGCCACCTGGTTCATATCCCAGAAAACCCGCTTTAGCAATTCCCGTTTCTCATCCGTCATGGTAACCACCTCCTGCCCGTTGGTCGGGTCGGAGGTGGTTTTTACTGCATACACCGCCAGTACCTCCGGCCACGGGGCGCGGCTGCCAGATAGTCTCACTTCATCGCAAGTGGCACCTGCTTGCAACCCCTCCAGCTTGGCGCTGTACTCCCGGTTGATCTCCCGGACAGCGTCGGCGGTGGTCTGGCCGCTGTTTTCCTCGCCGGAGAACAAAATCCCCAGCGGGGACAGCAAGAGTGCCCCCACCAGACACAGCACCAGCACCACCGCGATCACCGCCCCGCCCCCAGCGGCCAGCGGGGCCATCGCCGCCCGGATGGCCGACGCGGCCCCACGCAGGGCCGACACCGCGGCCTTTGCCACGGGCCTGCCCACGGTCGCCGTCGCCCACCGTGCCCCGTCTGCGGCCCTCACAGCCCGCCGCTGGGCCTGGACGGTGGCATGGGCGGCCTGCCGAACGACTTGGCGGCTGTGCTCCGCTGTTTTAACCGCTTTGGGAGCGGAATTCACCGCCGCTTCCGTCCGCTGATGGATTGCCCGCCCCGTGGCCCTTTGGCCTGGGCGGGCAGCCTTTTTACCTTCGTCCGCGGCCTTACGGGTAGGTGTGTTCACAGACTGCTCGTTCCACCCTGTCATCTGGGCTGTGGGACGCCGCGCCGGGGCGCTGTCCACACTGTGCCCCCGGGTGGAAGATGCTCCCCCGCAATGGGACTCCGCCCTCCGCCCAAACGCCGTCTTGCCCCGCTCCCGCACAAACTCCTTCTGGCCCCGATTTTCAGATCGGGTCGCCCCCTCCATAGGATTGTCCATCTGGCGGCAAGTGCTGCTGGTTTCCCTCGTCTTGATGGCGTGCTGCACAGCCGACACCGAAGGGCGACGCTCCACTGGGACGGCAGCGGAAGCAGTTTCCCGGGTTTTAATCCGCACAGGCTCCCCGCGGCTGGCTGGGATATCCGCCCCCGTCTGGGAACCGGGCACCGACGTATCCGCATGGGCCTCCGGCACGTCCGCATCCGAGCGGGCCTTTCTTGGTCTACTGCTGTCCCCTTTCTTACCCCGCCCCAGCTTTCCCAGCCTGCCCACCGCCCGCTGGACGCCCGCCTGGGCGGCATCCTGGGCGTGGTCGGCCTCGGTGTCCTCCCGCCGCCCGCCATCGACGGCATCCCTGAGCTGGCCCTTCAGCTTTTCTGTCCCGATGAGCAGGCCGCGCCGGAGGAGCTCCTTCGGCGCGGCCTGGATCTTTTCTTTTGCTTTTCTGACGACGGAACGCTTTTCTTTGACCTTCTGAATCTTATTCACCCCCATTTTGCATTTTTCGGTGTTTTGTGATAAACTGCCCGAGAGGTGACCGCCATGTCAAACCCAACCATCCGCAACGCCGACGAGCTGGAGACCCTGGCCCTGGAGCGGGGTCTGCTGCCCTTTTTCGCCTGCGACATCCCAGACTGCTCCATTGAGGACTTCACCCCCAGCCGATATTGGTTTGCGGAAGGGGTGGACGGCCCCTGGGAATGGCGCATGGAGGTGGCCCGACGGGGCATGGCAGCCTATGGCAAGTTGTTCAACAAAAAAGCCGGACTGGTGAGCCGGGCCTGGTACCCAGACCTGGCCAACTACCGCAGGGATGGCTACGATTTCGACGCCCGCTATGAGGATGGGCTGGCCAGCTATAAGGACAAGTGTATTATGGATGTGCTTCTCCGGGACGGCCCCACGCTGACCAAAGACTTGAAAAAGGCGGCGGGCTTCGGCGGGAACGGCATGAAAGGTTTTGAGACCGTCATCACCCGTCTGCAAATGCAGACCTATGTCACCGTCCACAGCTTCGAATATTCCAAGGACAAGCACGGGAAACCCTACGGCTGGGGCGTGGCCCGCTACGCTGTGGCGGAGGACGTGCTGGGAGCGGAGGTCACCCGGAGCGCCTACCGCCGCGATCCTGCGGAGTCCAAGGCCCGACTGCTGGCGCACCTGCGAAGCCTGTGCCCCCAGGCGGCTCCCGCCGACCTGGAGAAGCTGATCCGTTAGGCCGCGCCGGCCTCCATGAACTTTGTACTCATTAAGCGGTAAAGATGCGTATTCTTCGGGAAACTGTTGACGAAGGGCACGATGGCGCTGCCGCACTTGATAAGCCCCCGCCCTGCGTCCACATTGGTGATGTAGGAGAGCTGATTCTCCGAGATGTTCAGCAAGCCGGCCAGCTCCGCCCTATCGGTGCTGGCCTGGTTCAGCATCACCAGAAACTCGCTGTTGGCCAGCATGGTGCGGGCTGTGTGGGACTGGAGGAGATCTTCCACGTTCTGGGTGGCGCCCGTACACAGCGCCCCGTACTTTCTCACCCGTTTCCAAAGGGTAAACAGGAAATTGGCGCTGTACTCGTGCTGGAACAGCAGATAGATTTCGTCGATATAGATCCAGGTGTTCCGCCCCAGCGCTCGATTGCGGATGATGCGGTTGAACACGCTGTCCAGCACCACCAGCATCCCCACGGGCAGGAGCTGCTTGCCCAAATCCCGGATGTCATAGCACAGGATTCGGGCATCCGTGTCCACATTGGTGGGCTTGGCAAAGGTGTTGAGGCTGCCCTCGGTGAACAGCTCAATGGCCAGCGCCACGTCCTTGGCCTCCGGTTCCGGCTGGCGGAGCAGCTCCGCGTGAAAATCCTGGAGGGTTGGCGTTTTCCCTTTGCACCCACCCCGGATGTACTCGTGGTAGCACTGGGCGGTACAGCGGTCAATGATGGATTTCTCTTTGGCGGACAGCTTCCCTGAGCCCACCAGCTGCTCACACAGGGACAGCAGGAACTCGGACTTCAGCACCACGGGGTTGTCCCCGTCGCCATAACCCTGCTCCATATCCATGGCGTTGATGTGGTTCCGGGAGGTGGCGGAGATGTCGATCACCTCGCCGCCCAGGCCCTCAACGATGGGCCGATACTCGGATTCTGGGTCGATGACGATGATGTCGTCATTGGTGGCCAGGGCCACGTTCACCAGCTCCGCCTTGGCGGTGAAGGACTTGCCGGAGCCGGACACGCCCAGGACGAAGCCGTTGCCGTTGAGGAGCTCCTTTCGGTTGGCGATGATCAGGTTTTTGCTGATGGTGTTCTGCCCGTAGTACACCCCACCCCGGTCCCGTACCTCCTGGGCCTTGAAGGGCATGAGCACCGCCAGAGCCTCAGTAGTCAAGGTGCGCAGGGCGTCGATCCGCCGCAGGCCCAAGGGGAGGGCTGTCACCAGCCCGTCCGCCTGCTGCCAGTTCAGCGTGGCCAGCTGGCACAGGTGCTTCCGGGCCGTGGCCTGGAGGGTTTCCGTGTCGCTGTCCAGCTCCTCCTTGCTGTCCGCCAGATGGATCAGTGTCACCACGGCGAACATCATCCGCTGGTCCCGAGTTGTGAGATCGTCCAACATCTCACGGGTCTCCTTCCGCTGCTGTTCCAGGTCATAGGGGATCACAGCGGAAAAATTGTTGTTGTTATTCTGCCGCCGCTGCCAGTTGGTGACGTTGGTCTCAACCCCGAGAAGGCGGCTCTGCATCTCCCGGACGGCCTCGTCGGTGGGCACCGGAATCACGTCGATGGACAGCATCATCGTGCGGTTCAGCGCCGTCAGTTCGTTCACCATGGAGTCCTTGATGTAGCTGGCGTACTCCTTCAGGAACAGCACCCGGCCATATTTGCCGCCCATGATGAAATGGTCCTTTTTGAACTCCAGACTGTCTGGGCAGATGGCGTCTTTGAAGCTGTGGCCCTTGCGCATCAGGTCCCGCAGGTCCACGTGGAACTCGGTTTCCTCGCCGGTGCGGTAAAAGTCGTGGAGCACCCGCAGGCGCTCCACCGCATCCAGCTCCTCGCTGTGGGAGTCCAGGTGGTTCAGCCGGGTGGTGACGTCCGCCGTCACCCGGTCGAAGAAGGTGCGGGCCTCCTCGATGCTCTTGCGGTGGACGGAGAGGGTGATGTACCGCTCCTGCACCACGCTGTTGGAGCTGTCGGTGACCTTGTCCATGAGCATGGCGTTGTACTCCGCCCGGTAGCCGTCCAGGTAATCGTCCTGACGGGGCAGGAGGATCTTCTGCTCGAAGTCCTGGCGGTTGAGCCGCTTGTTGTTGATGGTGAGTTTGGTAGCGGAGCCTGCGTCCAGGGCGTTGAGCAGCTCGGAGTAGCCCAGGAACATGGAGGTTTTGTCCTCCTTAGAGGCGATGGCATAGTTGATGTCGCTGAACCGAATGGTTTTGGAGAATTTGCTTCCGAACTGGAAAACCCCATCCGGCCACAGGCGGCGGATGGGGATGGCGTCCTGGACGGATCGTGGAAGGTCGAAGCCCTCCCGATCCTGTTTCAATGCGTTTTGCAGGGTTTTAATCAAGCCGCAGTGCCTCCTTCACAGATGAATTTTCAAGGGCTTTGGCGTACAGGTTTTCCGAACGGAACACCAGCTTCTTCGGGTACAGCAGCTCGGAGCGGATGAACGCCAGCAGGAACTTCTCAAAGGTCATGCCGTTGTAGGTAAAGAACCCGCCCAGGGCGAAGGGAAACGCCGCCAGGACGCAGATCCAGCCGATTTCGCCGCTGCCCACGATATTGCGCAGGCCGAAGTACACGCCCACGGCCACCAGCACGGCCAGCAGGGCGAACACGAGCTGCCGCAGGGACAGGCCGAAAAAGATGCTTTCCTGGTAGTCCCGGACTTCTTTGTTGATGCGGACTTCTATGGTTGCCACCTCCTGAAATTTCCCCCTCGACCACAGAAGCGGGCTGTGCTATACTGTGGGAAAGGGGGCGTTTTTGTGTATTTTTTGATTGATTATGAAAATGTGCGGAACTCAGGGATGCGGGGGAGCGAACATCTCCTTCCCTCCGATCATGTTATCGTTTTTTACAGCGGCAGCGCCCCTCAAACGGAAATGCGCCATTTGGACAATATCAAAAATTCCGGCTGTGGGTTTGAAGTCTGCAAACTGCTGACCAAGCGGAAAAACGGCCTTGACTTTTACATAGCCACCAAGGTTGGGGAGCTGTTCGGGGCCGAGCGGTGCAAAAACGCCGTGCTCATCAGCAATGACAGCGGGTTCCAGGCG
Organism: uncultured Oscillospiraceae bacterium; assembly: GCA_910579595.1. Lineage (GTDB taxonomy): Bacteria > Bacillota > Clostridia > Oscillospirales > Oscillospiraceae > Enterenecus. The sequence continues at coordinate 6,489 of CAJTVM010000023.1, read as the reverse complement.
ATACGGGATTATTGGCAGGATCGCTCCGGGACAAAGCACCGGGTGGCGCTGAGTGAAAGCATTGAGCACGGGATCATCACGGCGGGGGAAAACAGTGAGCGGGCAAGGCTGATCCGTGCCCAGCGGAAGTCGATGGACATTGGCCAGTTCTACGCCGCCTATCAGGAGAACCTGAGAATCCGGCAGATGCTCCAGGAAGCGTTTGAAGGCACCGAGTATTCTGGCCGTTTGCAGGAGATCCAGGATGTCCTGCAGGCAGGAACCTCGCCCAAGGTGATCTATCTGGACTCCCTGCGGCGGTTCGGGCGCAAGGATGGACAGGAAATCTACCGAAGGCTGAAAGCCTGCAAGGATTTGTGATAGAAAAGGCTTTTCCCGCACAGACCGTTGCAAAGCCCGCCCGCCCATGGTAAGATGCGACAAACTACTTGAAAGGGGTTCGTCGCAATGATGACTCGGATTTTTATGCTATGTGCATGGCTGTTCCTGCTCCCCATCCTGTTCCGTCTGGCGCTCAAGCTCCGGCTTGGCCTTCCTATGCTGTACATCGCGCTGGCCCTCACCGTGTTCCACGGCTGGACACAGGCCAACCCGGCGCTGGCAGACGGCATCCTGTTCGCCCTGGTGGGGCTGGTGATCCTGTCTTGGGTGGTCACCGGGGCACGGAAGGTCTACGATTTCATCGGCCAGCACTTGGAGGATCGCGCGGCGGCGGAGCTGTTCGCCTACCGGATCCGGCAGGCTCGGGCCAATGGGCAGTACGCCGTCAGCACCGATAACCTCTGGCGCTGAATCACTCCAGCCCCATCAGTTCTCGAATGAGCCGGTCACTCATTTTGATGGCCCCCACCAGCACGAGCATATTGAACAAAACTTCCCCCACATAGTTCCACACGATGGTGGCCGCAGCCAGGGTGTCGTCCGCGATCACGGGCGGAGCCGAGGCAAACGCTGAGAAAATCACACAGGCCAGCACAATGACACAGCCCTCCAAACAGATCGCCGCGTAGGTTTTCAGGAATGCTACGCCGATGCTGCTGGAGGGCTGTCCCGCGAAGCTGGCCATGGGGATGGGCGCGATAGCGGTGGCCATATAGAGTTTGAAAAAACGACTATAGACGGTCAAGATCATCACCAGGGACAGCCCCCAGATGAACAGGGAGCCCAACAGGGTCACCGCCCACAGGGGGATGCTTTCCAAAAAGCTCACATCCTCGATCACAGCCACCATTTCCGCCGGCAGCGTGGCTGCCGCCATGGCGGACAGGCCGGAGGAACTCATGATGGAGGATACCATCCCCTGGGCGATGCTGAACAGGGCTGTCATGATCTCCATACCGTGAGACACCGCCGCCTGAGCCAGCACGAAGCGGACCAGGCACTTAACAGCCTGCTCCGGTTTCCGCATTTCCGCGAAGCTCCCCATGGTCTTGACCACACCCATGACGAAAAACAGCACCAGCAGGGCGTAGCCCACCGCCTTCAGTCCATCATTTATATTAACGATCACAGACCAAGCCCCGCCACCCTTGAAATTCTCCGGGCTGGTGGAGATCAGCGTCCAGATTTCCGCCAGCTTGCCGTTCCAGGTGGACAGGGCGGAGTTCAGGTTGTCCACGATCCAGTTTCCGCTTCCCAATCAGGCTACCTCCCTTCCTTTGGAGAGCCGTTCCGCTGCCATGCAGCAGTAGTCCAGGTTGATGTCGATGCCCACGAACCGCCGTCCCAGCCGCTGGGCCACCACGCCTGTGGTGCCGCTGCCCATGAACGGATCCAGCACCACACCGCCCTCCGGGCACCCGGCCAGGACGCAGGGCTCCACCAGCGATTCAGGAAAAACCGCGAAATGCGCTCCCTTGAAGCTGCTGGTGCTCACCGTCCAAACGTCCCGCTTGTTCCGTCCGCCCGGATGGAGGGGCAGGCCGGCGAAATTGCCCCGCTGCTCCATGTGACCGCGATCCAGACCGAAGCTGGACGCACAGCCGGGGCGGTAGCTCCGGCGCTCCCCGGCGCGGGGCGGTGTGCTAAAGGGTTCCCGGATGGCGTCGGAGTCAAAATAGTAACGCGCCGATTTGGACAGCAGGAAGATGTGCTCGTGGCTTTTGGTGCAGCGATCCTTCACGCTTTCCGGCATGGCATTTGGCTTGTGCCAGATGATATCCTGCCGCAGATACCAGCCGTCCGCCCGGAGCGCGAAGGCCGCCATCCACGGGATGCCGATCAGATCCTTGGGCTTCATGCCCTGGGGCGTTCGTGGCCGACGATCCACCGAACGCGCCGGGAGTTTCGGATCGAAGTCCCTGGTTTTGCGGCCCCCGCTGGTGTAGCTGTCCCCGAGGTTCAGCCACAGGGTTCCATCCGGACGCAGCACCCGCCGCACCTCCCGGAACACAGCCGCCAGCTTCTCCACATACTCCTCCGGGGTGGTCTCCCGGCCAAGCTGACCGGGAGTGCCATAGTCCCGAAGGTTGAAATAGGGCGGAGAGGTGACGCAGCAGTGGACGCTGTCTGTGTTCAGCGTCCGAAGCTGCTCCGCCGCGTCGCCGCACAAAATGAGAGGGCAGGCGCCGGCGCGTCTGCCCATTTCTTCTTCCTTCATGCCCCGGCCCCGGTAATCAGGTTGAGGATTTCACGGGTGAACGTGATCACAATGCCGCCCGCGATGGTGAGCATCCCGTTGGATCGCTGGGAGGGGTCGTGGGACTGAAGGGACAGCCCCACCTGCAAAATCCCGTAGCCCAGCAGGATCAGGCCCACGGCGCGGATCAGGGAAAAAATGAAGTCGGACAGGTTGTTGACCACGCCCAGGGGGTCGCCGCCCGCGGCGGCGAAGGCAGGAGTGATGGCGGTGGCCATGACAAGGGCCAGACAGACGCACAGGGCATACAGCCGCTTGGCCCGGCGCTGGAACTTACTGTTTTTCAGATGGTTCATGTTCACATTCCTCCGTTTCTATGTCAGCTTCCGGGGCGAACAGGGCTACGCCCGGGAGCCAGGTTTTGGGCTTTTTCTGATGGTGAATATAAGGCGGCCCGCCGCCGTCCACGGTGTGGCCGACGGCGGGGTGTTTGGTGAGGTTGTACTTCAAATCCAGCACCGGCTTCGCCCCCCGGATGAACAGGATGGCATATCGGTTGTCCAGGGCGCGCACTTCATCGGGCGTGAGCAATTCGCGGCCGCTGGTCTGAAAATTGGTAGACCAGGAGCCGGAGCGGCCCTTGCTCTGGCCGTGGGTCTTGGTGTTGATGGTGGACTTGCCAAGGGCCTCGGAAATGTACTTGTGGGTGCTGGACTCGTTGCCGCCCAGGTACAAAATGGTGTCCGAATTGCCCGGGATTGTCTCCCAAGAATCACGATATAATTCCTTTATTTGTGCCATGTTCTGTATGATAGTGCTGGCGGAAATATTGCGGGAACGCATGGTGGCCAGCTCCCGGGTGAAACCGGGCAGGGGCATAGCGGCGAACTCGTCCAGCACAAAGTGGACGTGCTGGGGCAGGGCCCCGTAGTGGATCTGATCGGCGCTGTAGTAGAGGGCCTGGAACGCTTGGGAGTAGAGCAGGCTCACCAAAAAGTTCAGACTGTTGTCGTTGTCCGGGATCACGGCGTACAGGGCGCATTTCTTTTCGCCCAGCGTGTAGAGATCCATGTCATCGTGGTCTGTGATGGCCTTGATCTGGGGCAGATTGAAGGGCGCCAACCGGACGGCGGTGGACACGAGGATGGAGCGGGCGGTCTTGCCCGCCGCCATTTTGAACACTTTATACTGCCGCACCGCCACGCAGTCCGGCCGCTCCCGCTCAATGGATTGGAACAGCAAATCCAGCGGTGAGACGTACTCGTCATCCTCCTCCTTCACCTCGGCGTACTCCAGCACCCGCATCACCATGGAGAAGTTCTGCTCGTACTCCGGGGCCTCCTGCCACAGCATCAAAATGATAGCTTGGAGCAGCGCCGTCTCGGATTTTGTCCAAAAGGGATCGCTTTCATGGCTGTTTTTCGGGGTGGTGGCTTGAATCAGGTTGTTCACCAGCCGCAGGGCGTCCTTTTCGTCCCGGATGTAACGGAAGGGGTTGTAGCCATCCGATTCTCCCAAATTCACCAGGTTCAGCACCCGGATGTCGTAGCCCTGGCTCTTGAGGTAGCCTCCGGTGGCCAGCAGCACCTCAGACTTGGGATCTGTGATCACATAATTTGTGTTGGCTTCCAGAATGTTGGGCTTCACATAGCTGCGGCTCTTGCCTGCCCCGGAACCGCCGATGACCAGCACATTCAGCGACCGCCGGTGCTTATGGGTGTCCAGCCCCAGGCGGACGTTCTGGGTCAGCAGCTTGTTCTGCTTCTGGGCGAACATGGCGTTCACCTGCCGGGGCGTCCCCCAGGCTGCGGAGCCGTGTTCCGCCCCGTCCCGGGTTCTTCCCCGGTTGGCGGAGAAATAGCACAGCGCGGCGGCGTAGAGGGCGGAGCAAACCAGGATGGAAATCAGGCTGCGCTCCGTCCAGCGGATGGCAAAGGGATGTTCCAGCGCCGCCGTTAAGTTGGCCAGGATGTCCGGCAACCCTCCGCCCAGGGACTGGGCCAGCAGCAGCGCCGCCCAGACCACCAGCAGGTACAAAAAGAGGCGGACGGCAATGCCGCCCGCCCGGTTGGGTTGATTCAATTCATCATCTCCAATGGCGAGGGGGACTCCCATCACTGGGCGTCCCCCTCAAAATTTATCCGTCGATCACAACACACGGGACATTGCTTCTTTGGGCGAAGTCCAGTGTGTTTTTTGTCCCGCCCGGCTCCCCGTTGAACACGGCGATCACCAGCGCGGAATGCCGCACCATCCACTCGTTTCGCACCTGATAGGAGCCGCGGGAAAAGCCGGGGCAGATGGTTCGGCTCAGATCCGCCTGGGCCAGTACCCGCTGAAACCGCTCCGTCCAGCCGCCGCCCCAATGCTGGCCGAAGCCGGGGTGCGGCAGGGCGCAGATCAGCTTCAGGCGGTCATCCTGCTCCCGCAGGCGCAGGACGATCTCAGCTGCGATCAAATCCACCCCCTTCGCCATGCCAGTGATATAGGTGGTGAAGCCGCCGGCGATGGCCCGTTTAATCTCCGTCTCCAGCAATGTGGCCAGCTTCCGCTCGGAGAGCCTGAGCTTTTCTGGCCGGTGGCCGGTGAAGCAGCAGCGGTGTTTTCTCAATTCTATTTCTTCCATGATAGCACGCTCCTTGTTGTGTAGTTCTGACATTATACAATAATAATCGTGTATTATAAATATAAATTACCGAACACACTTGGAGTATTGCTTTTTGCGCCGGTATACAATAGTTTCGGTTGCGGAGGTGGTATCATGGACGCTGATTTTATTCGCAAGAGGGTCACACAACTGAGGTTGCAAAAAGGAGTATCTGAATATCAGATGAGCCTTGATATGGGGCACAGCCGCAGCTATATTCAAAGCATTGTTTCTGGGAAAGCGCTGCCCTCAATGGCCGAATTCCTATATATGTGTGAATATCTGGGTGTGACGCCCAGCGCGTTTTTTGATGAGCAGACGGATAACCCGGCATTGCTGCAAAAGGCGCTTGATGAGATGCGGTCTCTGTCCGATAAGGACATCCTGTCGCTGCTCAGTTTAATCGAACGCTTCAAAGAAAAATGACGAAAAATGGGGGCATGGCAAATTTGCCATGCCCCACTGTCATCTCTGCTTCGCTTTGCCCCTGGTTTTCTCTCTGGCTGGGACGGCTCGGCTCCCACTGTCCAGCCGGGCGCGATACCCCTGAAGCCTCCCCAGGACGGACGGCCTGTCACTCGTCCCGCCGCTCCCTCTGGAGGTAGAGGAGCTGGTGTTGGTATCGCGCGAGTCTCGTCCCGACCGAGAATCTTTTTTTGGCGGGATCTCCCACGGATCGTCCGGCAGTCGGGAGTGCGGGGGCGGCGGGCTCCACCTGTCCTTCTCCGTCCTGTCCGGGGGTTCTGCCTGGGGTGCGGACTGTTCCGGCCCCGGACGGCCCTTCTGAGGGCCTTCCCGGGCCTGCTGGGACGGTTCTCTGCCCCGATCCGGGGAGGGCTCCACAGGGCCCCTCACAGGCCCGGACGGGGCCCGTTCCTCCCGCTCCGGGGTCTGCCGGGTAGGGCCCTGGTACAGTATGCGCTCAAAGATCAGGTTGGCCCGATCCAGCTCGGTCACTGGCATCACCACGTCGATCACCCGACCCCTGCCGTCTTTGTCCTTGATGGCGGAGAACAAAATTTTCTGCTTTTTGGCGTGCTTCTGGAACTGCTTGAACTGTTCCGGCGACATGGGAAACAGCCGCAGATCCCGGGTCTCCCGCAGCATCCGTTCCATGTTCACCTTGCCGGAGAGGGTTTTCTCATGCCTGGCCAGCGCCATGGTGAGCGCCAGCAGGTTCTTCAGCGCGGAGCCGCCCAGCCGGACGGCCACCTCGCCCCCGGACAGCATCATGCGCACCATCTGGTCGGCGGCCTCACCGCCT
>CAJTVM010000022.1 GCA_910579595.1 uncultured Oscillospiraceae bacterium | reverse complement strand
GAGCAGCGTTGAGAGCAAGCCCTGAGTAAAAAAGAAGAGTCCAGAGTAGTTCATTTCGAATTGCTCTGGACTCTTTTTTGTTGTCCTTTTGGCGGCAGGCCGGGGTATTATTCCCGAATTTAAAATTCGGAAATAATACATTTGATTTGAGCCGTTTTGCTCGCCGCCGTAAACGGCGGCAACCGCAAAACATGGCACATATTACTTCCGACCTTTCAGTTCGGAAGTAATAATTCGGAGGGTTTTCCGATAAAAATTGAGAGCCGGTGCCTGACCATTCTTTGGACAAGCCCTGTTGGGAGGGCGTTGGGAGTGAGTTTGGGAGGGTGCGCTGAAGGACAAAATAAGTCGCGCAAAATGGCCAAGCGAAAAATCACAGTATCAAATGTAGGATCCTGGAGGGTTTGCCATTCTCCGAAAGTGTGGAGGAAACTTTTGGGGAGTGGGCTTTCAACCATAACACCGCAATGAACACATGGGGCCGCTTCAATCCCTTCCTCCAAACAAGTAGGCTCTTTGATAATATGGCGGCTTGTAGTATTGATAATGGCGTAATGGCTGCGTGTCTCGCCGGTAGTTGCTCCACATATGGAGCAAGTCTTGGGTTCTTCGCTGGTGGCCTCCTGCCATTCGTGGTCGTGGAGCGTTATTACACCGCAAGCATGGAGAAAGACGCAGGCCAAGAAGGAGTACAGGAACCTGTTTACAACATTCTAGAAACTACCTGTACCATCATCTTGGCCCACCCCAAATACGTCAAGGCGATCCGGGGAAAGAAAACAGATAAGAGGGATGCCAAGTGGATCGCCGACATATTCAAGCACGACTTGGTGTCCGGCAGTTTTACCCCTCCAGCGGATATCCGCCAGCTTCGGGATCTGATGCGCTACCATTGGAAGCTGACCAATTTTACCACCGGAGAGAAAAACCGTGCCCAAAACTGTCTGACAGTCTCCAACATCAAGCTGGACGATGTGTTCTCCGATGTTTTTGACAGAGCGGCTGCTGCCATCACGACCCGGCTGCTGGAAAGCAGCAAACCCTTTGATGTGACCCCATATCTCACCAGGGGCATTAAAGCTCCAGTGGAGAAAATCCAGGCCGCTGTGGACGGGGAGATGTGTGCCCAGCAGGCTGAAAAGCTCCGCATCATCCGTTCCCACATGGATGCCTTGGAATTGTGCAAGCTGAACCTGCAATCGCTGATCCTGACTACCGCTGAGAAGTATCTTCCTCAAATCAACATCGTTGCAACGGCTCCGGGTATCCAAGCCTTTTCCGCCATAGGCGTTATCTCTGAAATTGGCGTGGATATGTCCGTGTTCCCCACCTCAAAGCATCTTTGCTCCTGGGCTGGGCTCACGCCGCAGAACAACGAGAGCGCCGGGAAGAGAAAGACTACCAGGATCAGCCTCGCAGGGCCTATATCAAGCCCCTGCTTGTTCAGTGCGCTTTGTGCGCCATCCGAGCGAAACAGTTTCCCGAAGTCCGCCGCCGTTACCTCGCATTGAAAAAGCGGCGGGGCCACAAGAAAGCGATCATCGCCATTGCCAGGATGCTCCTGACCGCCGTTTACAATATGCTCAAGAAAAATGAGCCTTACGATCCTGAACTCTATCGCAAAGCAGACCGTCCTCCTGTACATCGTGAGGTTTCTCTTGAGGAGGCCATCTATATCATCTAACGACAAGGATATTTGGTGACTGTGCCGTCAACACCTTAGACTTTGAGCATAACTTCTTTTTAGCCCGCTTTCAGGGGGACCTGGTTTTGTGCACCTTTCTTCGGGATGGTGCTTAAATTTCAATGTTTCAACCTTCCCCTTCCTTCGGACGGTTAAATCAGCGGTTCCTTAGATCCTTCTGGCAACGTTCCATCTGCTTTTTCTGTCTGCCGCACCTGTTGATATATGATCTCTCCCAGCAGGCTGTCAAACAAATATCCGATGGAGTACTTTCCATATATCTCCATGTACTCATACTCATCATTCTTAAAGTGAAGCGGTACAATTTGATCGTACTGTTTTGAGAAGACGGGGTACATGGGATCTTTCATGATCACATCATGGGAGATCAAAGCCTTTTTACCCTGAACAAAGTCCATCTCAGAAATGTATGCGTTGGGCAGGTAAAATAAGGGGCTAACGACAACAGTGCAGACACTGTCTCCAAATTGATGAAAGAAAGGGCGGTAGGAAGCCGGTTCCTCCCAAACATAGGTAGGCTTTCCCCAAGCGATCATTTGGTTTTGAAACTCTCTTAACCAAAAATTATACGGCCTGGTGCATAAAAGGACGACCGCGCTGGACTCTGCCATAGAAGACGCGAGAAATCGAAATTGCTTATTGGAGACAGAACGGAAGCACAAAAACAGGTTTTCATTAATCTCCGCACGGAGTACAGCCGGGTGGTAGATCCCCCGGTTGAGATTGGCCACACTGATTTTCTGCTGATGCTCAGGGTTACGCAGCCTAGCTTCCACAAGGTCGGAATAGTTTTCGAATCCCAATTTCCTGCAAAACCTCCGTACTGATGATGGCGATACAAAGCAATCCGCCGTCACTCGGTTCAGCGGCAGGTTCTCAAGCTCGTTATAATGCAGCAGCAGATAATTTGCCAAAATCCCCGTGGTATGATCCATATTATTGGGAACAATTAAATTCATTAGTTTTTGCATTAGAGAAATGGATTTGATATCCATAGTTGCCTCCTCTCCAAAGGACAGCATAGGGTCCCAAAACTTATGCTCGTATTAAAGCGAACAGCGCTGCAAACTGGGAGTACAGCTTTCTATTGGCATCTAATCATGAATCGCTCAAATTATTCCCCTGCGCGGTTAATGCCTGAAGAATCGGAAGAATCCGCAGTCCGGCCGGCGTCAATTTATACTCCGTACGAAGCGGCGGCGCCGGGTATTCAATGCGATAGAGAAAGCCGTCTTTCTCCAACTCCATCAGGTATTTGGTCACACTTACTCGGGAAACGGACATCAGAGCTTTTCTCAGTGTACCAAAGCGCACCGTTTCCGTACCAATAGTGAGCAGCAGATATATCTTCCAGGGAGTGGATAAAATCGGAAATATCAAGTTCTCTTTAAATACTTGATCCGGAGCAACCACGGTATCGTCCAGCAGCATATAAGAATCCTCCATTCCTTCATAGTCTGGATACTATAAATCCCATGCCCAACCGGGAATTTCCGCATCGTGCAAAAGGCGAACGATTACATGATCCGCAAAGCAGATAATTTTGCGAATCATGTTCGTTTTTACCTCTCATTTTATATAATATACCAAAATATATCGACAGTCAATTGGGCATTATGTATAGTTTGCAAATAATCATAGGCAATAAATTTTTCTTAGTACAATTGTACATCCTAATTGCAATGATCTCTGCATTCGTGTAAATTGGACAAGCAAGAGGCAGTTTTACTTGAAGAATTCAAACAAAAACACTAAGACGGGGGGTAACGTCACGAAAAGCATTTTAGCGGTTTTAGCCGCATCCCTGCTATATGGTATTATGCCTATCTTTGTCAAAGAGTTGCTTCGAGAAGGCATGCGCAGCGAATGCATTGTTGCCTGGCGTTTTGGGACGGCCCTAATAATCTGCGCGGTTATTGTCTGGGCAAAAGGATATCCAGTCAGGATATCACCCAAGCAGGCTGTTACCTCTGCCGCAGCTGGAATTTTGGGGTTTGGATTAACCGCATCGCTTCTTGCCGCTTCTTATAACAACATCTCTGTCGGTTTGGCCACCATGCTTCATTTCTCGTATCCGTTGTTCGTACTGTTGTACGAGTGTGTGATTGAGCACAAAAAGATTGGCCTTCTCCGCATGGTTTCCGTGATTTTCATTGTCTCAGGGCTGGCACTTATGATTGATCTTTCCGCCTCCAACGGGAACGTTTGGAAAGGCACGCTGTGCGCTTTATTGTCCGGAATTTCATATGCGTATTATGTTCTGACCAACCGAAAATCCTCACTGGCACAGATGAATAGTTTTTCCTCCATGCTTTACATCTTATTATTTGGAAGCGCATTCTTTATTGGAAAGACTACCATTAAAAACACGTTTTCCCTGCCGCCCACATTAAGAAGCTGGATTCTCGCCGTGTCTCTGGGTTTCTTTTGCACAGTGCTTGCGCTCTATTTCCTGATTTATGGAATAAGAAATCTGGGGGCATCCAACGCGTCTCTGCTAAACGTGGCGGAACCCCTGACCAGCCTCTTTGCGGGAATCATTGTATACCAAGATGTCTTGGATTGGAAAATGGGATTGGGATGCGCCCTGATTATCACGGCAGTGGCTTTGATCTCAATCAGCGGTACGCGCACTGATCAGAACAGGAAGGAAAGGATTGCCGATGACAGCTGAACTGTGTCCTATGATGCGGGATATCTTAGAACAACCGCAGCTCATGCGGCGCTGTGCGGAAATGGACGAGACCCGCATAAAAGAGTTTGTCCAATTATTTAAGGATCATCCGTTTCAGCACATTTTATTTTGTGGCAGCGGAACTGTTGCCACGGCGGGATACGTCCTCAAGCATACTGTCAGGAATATGTTGGGGGTGGAATCGACTCTGTCCTATTCCAGCCTTCTTCTATGGCACAGTGATTTTCTATTCCCCCATCAACCTCCCCCGCGGCATTCTCTGTTGATCTGCCCCGCCGAGACAGGATATACAAAAGGTCCGGTGGAGTTAGCTCGCATAGCCAAGCGGCACGGAGTACCCACTGTATGCACTGTACGCAGTCGAGACAGTATGCTCGCCAAGGAGTGCACCGTGGCAATAGAAAAGCTCTCTGGTACAGAGCGCGCGCTTCCATCTACCAAGGGATACACCACCGGCCTTCTGCAGCTGACGGTGTGCGTCGCGGCGGCCGCCGCAGACACAGGCGCTATTTCCCCGGATGAGTATGCGGCATTCTGCCAAGCGCTGAAACTGCTTCCTGACAAATGCCAAGCCATCTTGGATGCTTCGGATGCTTGGTTTCATCAATGGGGGGATCGTCTGTCCAACGTACCGTTTTATAGGATCGTCGGATATGGCGCCAACTTTGGAACCGCCATGGAGGGCGCGCTGAAGTTTGAGGAGGCAAACAAGTGTCTTGCCAAGGCATATGAACTGGAGGAATTCCTTCATGGACCGTCAGGCGCGGTTCGCCAAGGAGATGTGGTGATCTTCCTGTTTGGCGAAAACGGCTATGAGCGCCAGCGGATGGCCCAGCTGTACCGCGCCATGAGGTCTGTTACATCTGGCTGTATTGCCGTTGGCGCTGTTCCCGAAGATGTCTCCGCGCCTTACGATCTGCCGCTTCCTATCAGCGATTGCCAAGAACTGAATCCTGTTGAGCTCATCCTTCCGCTTCAGGTCATGGCCTGCCGGCTCGCGCGGCAATCAGGCGTCGACACCACAGAAGTAATGAACCCCGCGGTTAAAAACCTTTTGCGGCCCAGCTACGATAAGATGAGCCATGAATGAAATTCTTTGCATAGACATCGGCGGCTCGAAATTTATTGCCGGAGCAGTAACGCCGGAAGGCAAGGTTCTTTACACACAAAAATACGTTTGGCAGGGACATGGGGCGCAGAATATTGTGCGCCAGCTCTTTCATGGAGTCGACGAGCTTGTCTCCCATTTCCCTCAGCAGGATTCACACATCCCCTTTGGTATAACAATCCCCGGATTTGCCGATCCAGATGCCGGAATATGGCTGTCATCCTCATTCCTTGGCATACAGGCATTGCCAATCGCGGAGCTGTTCCAAAAGCGGTACGGCAGACCGGTGGTGCTGGACAACGACGCCAACGCCTGCGCTCTCGCGGAGCATAGGTTCGGCGCTGGACGGGATGTATTGAATTTTCTCTATATGACCATCAGCAACAGCATCGGCGGAGCGTTCTTTCTGGACGGAAAGCTGTGGCAAGGCTCCCGCAGAAAAGCAGGCGAAATCGGTATGCTGCCTACAGATGATCTGGCCGCCAAGCCGCCCCGGCGCATGAATCTGGAGGATCTGGCATCCGGACGCGGACTCTCCCGTACCTATCGCCGCCTATGCGGAGAGGGCACTGAGGAATCGCTCCCTGCCGACCGGCTTATGGAGCTTGCGGTCTCTGGGGATAAAAACGCCCGAAAGGCATTTGACATCGAGGGGATATACTTGGCGCGGGCCATCGCCCAAGCCGCGTTCCTGACAGATCCAGGGCTGGTGATCTTAGGCGGCGGAGTAACCTTGGCATATTCCATGTTTGAAGATACGCTTCACCGGGAACTGCGTCGGGAGATGCTTCACGCCCCATCCATGATTCCAGAAGTCAGGGCTACGCCCCTTGGCTATTTGGGTGCGTTGCTGGGCGCGGCATCACTGGCTCTTGGCAAAATGGAGGAAATGGCACATGAGTAATAAAATCTGTCCGGCCTGTGTCTTGGGAGTTGATGTCGGGGGCACTAAGATCCGGTATGGCCTTGTTTCCACAGAGGGCAAGATCCTCGCTTGGGAAGAATATGAATCCCACAGCCTTCCGGCAGATGCATGGATTAAAACGCTTTTTTCACAAATCGACCCGTTTTGGGCGCGGTACCGAAGCGTTGTCACTCCGATTGCGGCCGGCATGGGCATTCGTGGTTCCGTCGACCACTTGCGGCAGCGCCTGCGGAGTTCTTCCGTGATCCTTGACGCCGGATCATGCGATATATGCCGCATGGTATCTGAACGGTACGGAATACCCGCGTTTATAGAAAATGATGTAAAAGCGGCCACTCTGTATGAACTGATGTTCGGAGTAGGACAGCGGGAAAAGACGTTCGCCTGTGTTAATGTTGGCACCGGACTCTCCATGGGGCTGGTTTTGGATGGCAAATTGGTGCATGGGATGAACAACAACGCCGGAGAAATCGGTAATATGCTGTTTCAACGCTGCGATAATGGTAAAATTGTCAGCATTGAAAGTGTGGCTTCTGGACAGGGAATGGAGCTGGAGCGAAGCCGTCTGGAAAACAGCAGCGACTCTTCCAGGATTCCTCGGGGCGGACGATCTCTGGCAGCTGCCTGCAAAAGCGGGGATCCCTTTGCAAAAAAAATTATAGATACCTTGATCCTTCAGTTGGCGCTCCTTCTGTTGAATCTGGAGGCCGGTTTTGACATTGGAACATATATTTTGGCCGGAGGTGTAATGTCCGATCCTTGGATGCGGGAACGCCTTTGCGCGGAAATCACGACGCTTTCCGCACAAGCGCAAAAAGGCGTTTTCAAATGGAACGCCCGAATCGCGGTTTCAGAATTGGGCGCCGGCAATGTGGGGCTCTGCGGTTCCGCATGTGTAGCGCTTTACAAATTGAGAAACGTCACATAGGCAGCTTTCGTGACGATTAAACTATGGAAAGGAGTTTATTTTATCATGTACGAAGCCATACGAGAACGAAACGAAAAACTGAGGCTGCAAATGCTCAGCGCGGCAAATCCAAAGACATGGGAGCATACCGAAACCATTGCCCGCGAAAGTACGGCTCAATACGCAGAGGACCCTCGTCTCGCCCAGATCGACACCGTCTGCCTGATCGGCCACGGAACCTCTCTGGCCACCGCAATGAACGCGGAGTTCATTTTCACGAGGTTGGCCGGTGTGTCCGCGCGCGCCGTCCCTGCCTATCAGTTCAGAACCTATCCCCAAGAATATTTGTCCCGGCCCAAGAATACACTGGTAGTTGGCATTAGCTGCAGCGGAAACACAGCAAGCGTGGTCAAAAGTCTGGAGGAAGCCAAAGCGCTCGGTGCAATGACTTTGTGTATTTCCGGCAGCGGCGACATCAGAATGGCCCCTCCGGCAGATTTTCGTGTCACAGCATATACAGAGATTGAGTCTGAGAACGGTATGACCGCCTATAGTATTTCCCACCTTTTTATCCTCCAGGGCGCGATGGAGTTCGCTCTCCTGCTGGGTGAAAAACGAGGTGTCATCTTGCCGGAAAACCGGGCTTATTGGAACGATCAGTGGGAATACACCAAAGCGGGTATGCAGGCTCTTCCCGCATTGTTTGATGCCATGGACAAGGTGGTCACCGACTACGAAGAACATCATTTTCATAATCTTATGGTTCTGGGTACCGGGCCCAACCTCGGGACGGCTCAGGAAGGCGCTTTAAAAATTTGTGAATTTGCATGGATTTTCGGCGCCTGCGAAGAATTGGAGGATTTCGCACATGGCCGTTTTAGGGAAATTGACGGCAACATTCCTCTTTTTATGGTAGCCCCTCACCGAAACACAATCGAAAAAGTCTTGGATCTGCTTGCCGGCTGTGAGATCGCTTGCACGAAAGCATATCTTATTTCAGAAGAAGACGTTCCTGAGATTCATCAGTTTAATGTAAAATGTATCAAAATGCCCTCTGTTAAGGAGGAATGTCTCACTCCGTTCCTCTACATTTTCCCTCTGTGGTTCTTCGGATTCCACTATCGTGATCGTCAACAGGAACTGGTAGGTGAACGAAGGTTCGGCCTGCTGGCTACTGATATAAGCTACGACAAGCACCGCAAACGTAAGTAAGATGGACAAAAGAAAGGATGAAAAAAATGAAACGTACATGGATGAAGGTTTTATCTCTGGGTCTTGCTATTATTATGGCCTGCTCCCTCATGACCGGCTGCGGCAGCGGCGGCAGCAAGGATGATGGCAGCAAGGGGTCCTCCGCTCAAAAGTCCGAAAACGGCTACGATCTGGTTTTCTGGACTTACTCCGACATGGTTCTGAACGATCAGGGCAAGCTAATGGATCAGTGGGTCAAGGAATTCTGCGAAGAAAATGACGACGTCAATTCCATCACAGTCGTGGCTAAGGATGACTCCGATCTGCTGACCAGCCTGATGGCAGGCGTAGGGCTGCCAGATATGTTCTGTGCCAGCGCTCGTGACGCGCTCAGCTTCCAGCGGGCTATTGATTTACTGGATCTATCCCCTATCTACTCCGAAGATCAGGTATGGGCGGACGGCTTCTACGAAAATGCCCGCAGCGCTGTCACCAACGACGAGGGAAAGCAGTATGCGGTTCCTTTTATGAGCTTTGTTTCCCTGATCTTCCGCAATACCGACGTTTTGGACAAGGCTGGCATCGACTGGAAAAATGAACCGCTGAATACTTGGGATGACTTCTACAGCCAGTGTGAGCGCGTTAAGGCCGCCGGCATTGATGCCACCCATTCGTGGTCCACCGGTCACTTCACCTGCCCTGGCGGTATTCTGGCTTGTGACGCTCCCAATCTGACGATTGGACACGAAAATGGCAAAACCACCGTTGAGGCCAGCCAGTGTGTGCGCGCATTTAAGACGATTCTCGAAGTGGAGAAGTTCTCCAACGGCATGACATACGCCAGCCAGGCGGCCACCGAGGCATTCAAAACCGGCGAGCTGGCCTTCCTGTGTGCGGGTCCTTGGACGGAACCCGATTATCAGCAGGCTGGTATGAACTATGACATTCAGTTGATCCCCGCTTATGAGGATGGTGGCTGGACTGGCGGCTGTCAAGGACAAGACTGGATGTACGGTGTCGATTCCGGTGACGAAGGCCGCAACGACGCGATCCTCCGCTGGCTGAAGAAGATGGGAGAGTATGATACTCAAAAAGCCTTCACAAAGGTGATTGGCCGCTCCACCCTGCGTGAGGATGTTATGAACGATCCCGAGGCTTTGGATCTGGAGGTTGCCAAGGTGCTGTCCAAGGGCATGAACGCCGGTATGCCCCAGATGGAGTTTGGTCATAGCTCTGTGTTCTGGGTCAGCGCTATCACAGATATTGCCCCTCGTGTGACCAGCGGCGAACTCACCCCGGAACAGGGTGCCGAGGAATTTATCAAGGCAATTAACGCGCTCTACGCAGAAGCTGGG
This sequence comes from uncultured Oscillospiraceae bacterium, assembly GCA_910579595.1. Classification (GTDB taxonomy): domain Bacteria; phylum Bacillota; class Clostridia; order Oscillospirales; family Oscillospiraceae; genus Enterenecus. The sequence goes on along the minus strand of CAJTVM010000022.1, from coordinate 23,887 downwards.
GAATAACCGCGTCCGATACATGGAGAAATCTGAGCCTATGAAAAACAATCAGAAAAAGGCCGGAAAAAAGCTGTCCAGCGCACGTAAGCTGGAATGTCTGAATAGCTATATAGGGCTTCTGCCCTTCTTCGCGCTGTTTTTTATATTCATGCTATACCCGTTTATTTACGGCATAGTCATGAGCTTCACAGACTGGTCAGTCAGCAGCCGCAGGGAAATCAACTTTACAGGGCTCACAAACTATCAGTTTATCCTTTCCGGTGAGGGTGTCTCATCAGAGCGCTTTCTAACATCCCTAAAAAATCTATTCCTCTATGTTCCAACAACCCTGTTGATTGGTATGTCCATCGCTTTGTTCCTTGCGCTGATCATTAACCAACTGGGTAAACGCGGATACAGCTTTTTCCGCAGTGTGTTTTTTGCGCCGTATGTCCTGCCAATGTTCATCGGCGTTGGCATCTGGCAATGGTTTATGACTCCCGGCAGCGGCCGTGTCTCCAATTTCTTCGCGAGCATCGGCATCGGCGCCGGTGTAGACTGGGCAAATACCGCTATATACGCAATCCTCATGGTCGTTATGATTGACGTGTGGCATGCGACCGGATTCAACTTTGTCATCATCAACGCGGGGACAAAGGACATCCCTCCGGATCTGTATGAAGCCGCAGAATTGGATGGCGCTTCCTCTTGGCAGAAAATGCGGTATATCACCGTCCCGTTGCTGGAACCTATCTTGTTCATGGTCATCACCTATGGCTTTATCAGCGCCCTGCAGGTGTATGATATCCCCTGGATCCTAAGTGGAACCGGAGATTATAACAGCATTGGCGGCCCTGGGCAGGTCATGCTGTTCCCTGTGATGGAAATGGTGCGCAACGTGTACCTTGGCACTCCATCCGGTTTAGGCCGTGCCGCAGCTGAAGGCGTGGTTCTGATGAGCATTATTCTGCTTATCACCCTGATTCAGTTTCGGTTCCGCCGCAGAAAAGTTTAAGCGGGAGGGGGCAGCTTTTTATGAAACGTATGAAAAAACGGGAAAAGATCCTGTGGGTCGCCTTGTGCGGTATATGGGGCCTCATATGCCTGTTTCCCATCTGGATCCTTTTCTGCGGCACTTTCTCCAAAGACACCGAAAACCTTGTTAACGTTGTCCTCCCTTCCTCCTTTTCCAACGGCGTTGCCAAGATCACTGAGGCCATTCAAACAGTCAACATCGGCGCCGCGACGATAGACACTTTGGTGTACACTGGTTTCACGGTCCTTGGGATTCTCATCATCAGTTCTTTAGCCGCTTATGAGTTTACCTTTTATCAGTTTCCTGGGAAAAAGTTTTTATTCGGCTTAGTAATGGTGAGCATGATGCTGCCTCAGATCCTGTATATTATCCCGCTGTACCGGATGGTGTATAATATGGGGCTTGCGGACACCCTTCTGGGGATCTCCCTGCCGTTGATGGTCTCCCCTCTTTCTATTTTTATCTTGATGCAGTTCGTAGAAAATCTGCCGCGGGATCTGATTGAATCAGCTCGGATTGATGGCGCGGGTCATTTTACCATCTATCTCAAAATCGTCCTGCCCTTGATGCGGAATGGCTTATTGACGGTGGCTGTGCTGATGTTTATGAAGGTTTGGGGGCAATACCTGTGGCCATCCCTCATCACCGCCAACAAGATCAGGCCCATCAGTGTCGTGATCGCGAACATCCTCTCGCCCCATTACTGGGTTGACAGCCGGGTCAAGATCGCGGCTATGCTGATTGCCACCCTGCCGCCCCTCCTGATTTATATGTTCTTCCAGAAGTACTTGATTGAGGGCGTGACAGCGTCCGGAGTCAAGGGATAATCTGCAAAAAAGGAGGCGGCAACTGAATGAACGAATATGTAATTTCTAAGCAAGAGATTAACAAATGGTGCTCTATCCCCATGGAGGAGCTTGCGCGTCATCCAGCTCGAAAGATGGATCTGCGCATCCGCCAGGAAAAATCCTCTATCGACAGGGAGGTCGCGGATCTCCTTGTTGACGAGGTGATCCAAAACAATTCTATTGGCAAGCCCACCCGCTGGGTTTTGCCGGGAGGCCCTGCCGGGCAGTATGATGCGTTTGTGGAGCGTGTCAACACGGAAAATGTGGATCTGAAAAACGTGTATATTTTTCACATGGACACATGGCTGGATTGGCAATTCCGCCTTTTCCCTGAGAGTAATCTGCGTTTTTCGTGTCTTGGCAAGATGAACAAATTGCTCTATAATCGAATCAGACCGGAACTGAATGTCCCTAAAGAACAGCGTTTTTTTCCAGATCCCTTGCAGCCCGATCTGTTTGATGAGCGGATCAAGGCACTTGGCGGAATTGACACAGTGGTTGGCGGTGTGGGATGTAAGGGGCTGGTTGCTTTTAACGAGAATCCGAACACTTACTACCACCGCTTCTCTCTGGAGGAATACGCACAATCCAAGTCCCGTATCGTAAGATTACGCGAGGATACTATCATCGCCTATGCCGAGCGTGACTTTGGTTCCTGCTTTGAGGCCCTGCCACCCAACGCTTTCACCATTGGCATGAAGTCTATGCTGACCGCAAAACGAGCTGTGTTTGTCGTGACTACCGGCACCTGGAAGCAAACAATCGTCCGCGTCGCTTTGTTTAGCGACCCCACCACGGAGTACCCCGTCACCCTGTTCCCCGCTTATGTTCCAAACTGTTTGCTGTACTGCGATCCAGATACCGCAAATCACGTCATTTCGTACAGATATAAGGAATTGCCTACATTAAAATAACCAAGAGGACTCTGAGGTATGAAAAGTCAACCTGAAATCATTGTAGCGTATACGCATAATGTCAGTGACGGCGGTATTCGGGTTCATCACCTGCCAAAGCCAGGTGAAACCATCCGAGCTATTGGCACAAACGGAGGCATCGACTGCGGCAAAGGCACCAATACCGCTGTCGCCGCCAGCCGGACCGGCGCAAGCGTGGCCCTCGTCGCCAGCGTTCCTGGCGGAGATTGGTTTGACCGCGGGAAAGCTATCCTTCAGTTAGAACAGATCAACGACCGCTTTGTTGTCTGTCAGCCCGGAACGCGCAAGGCGCTTGGCTGTATGCTGATTGACGATGAAGGAAACAACATGATCGTCCTATCTGGAGGGGACTCTCAGTTCATTCCAAAAGAACAAATAGATGATGCGCTCAGCCTGTTCCAGAACGCGAAATACTGCGTCACAGGATATGAACTGGCTGAAAACAGCGTACGGATCGTTCTGGAAGAGGCAAAAAAATTTGGTATAAAAATCATATTGAATCCCTCGCCCGTTCCCAGCAAACGGCCCGACTTCTGGAATGGCATTGATATCCTAATATTGAATGAGGTAGAAGCCGCACATATGCTGCGCTTGGCGAGCGCGGATCTGTCAGAGGACTGGAAAGAAAACGCGCTGGCTCTCCAGAGAAACTATGGCTGCCGCCAAGTCGTAATCACGCTGGGAGAAAATGGTTTTTTCTCGCTGGACGAAAATGGTATTCCCACACGCATAAACGGATATGCGGTCGACCCCACTGATACAACAGGCGCTGGCGACGGATTCCTTGGCGCGATGGCCGCTCGCATAGTTGCCGGCGACACATTGGGAGAAGCGTGCCAATGGGCAAATCTCTTCGCATCGTACAGTGTACAGAGATCCGGCACAATCAGCAGTTATCCGTCTAGGGAAGAAATTCTTCAATTGCAAAACAATACATAGAAAAAAGATCCTCTCGCCCGCTTTACCACCGGGCGAGGGGATCTTTTCATGGGATTTGCTGAATATCGAACGGTCAACTCCAATTTAAACTTGTAAGAACCTGTATTCACAGCCGAAACCGCCGGATGACCGAGGGATTTTCCCGACAGGCAGGGCAAATTTTCGCAGGAATCATTGTGTTTAGTTCAAGAAAATTTTACGCGGCATGGCGGGAATAGACCCGGCCAAACGGTGAATTGAGGTTGTGAATACAGGTTCTAAAAAACGCCAAAGAAATTTTGTCATTTTTTGGCGGGGGCGGTAAGCGGATCAGTTACTTCCTTGCTGGAAAAGAGAGTTCACGATTTGCTTTACTGACGTTCGGCCATGACGAAGAAAATAGACGCTGCCCCGGAGGATTGTGGAACTGACACAGGAAGGGAAAGCGCTGATAGGCGGACTGAAAGGGGGTATTGGCCCGGAACTCCGCAACAGCGGCAAAAACGATGCATCGAAAATCATACCGCCTCTTTGGCTGGGATGGTCTTGACACCCAGGCAGAAATACACGATGTGGAACACCCACACGCAGCCCAGCACGACCCGCCCCGCGGGGACGGCGTGCATCATGGCAAAGCCGATGGACATGAGGATGGTGACGGTGATCATGATCCGCACCTTGGTCTTTTTTGTCATGCCCTGGCCCTTCACATAGCTCTCCAGGTTATCCTTGTAGAGCTTCGTGTTGATGAACCAGTGATTGAGCTTTTCCGAGCTCCTGCCGAAGCAGAAGGCCGCCAGCAGCAGGAAGGGGAACGCGGGCAGCAGGGGCAATACTGCCCCCAGCGCCCCAAGGCCCACGCCAATACAGCCCAGCACGATATAGCATACTTTTTTGATGTTCATACCCGACACTCCAATCGTCTTTTTTCCTTCTTTTCGGTTCCTTTTTCTCTCGAGAAAAAGGAACTCAGCTCATCCTCCCGTTCTCCACGCTGTACACCCGGTCAGCGATACGCATGGTGGACTGCCGGTGGGACACCAGCACCACCGTACGCTCCTCCCGTTCCTCCCCCAGGGAGCGGAGGATCACCGCCTCGTTGAGACTGTCCAGATTGCTGGTGGGTTCGTCCAGCAGCATCAGCGGCCCGCCGTGGAGGAAGGCCCGGGCCAGCCCCAGCCGCTGGCGTTCCCCGCCGGACAGGGTGTCCCCCAGCTCGCCCACCGGGGTGTCGTAGCCCTGGGGCAGGGCCATGATAAAATCGTGGACGGACGCCTTTTTGCAGGCGGCGATGATCTCCTCATCGGTGGCGTCCAGCCTGGCGATGCGCAGGTTGTTTTTGATGCTGTCGTGGAACAGGTGGGTGTCCTGGGTGACGAAGCTCTCCATGTCCCGCAGGTTGGAGGTGTTGATCCGCCCCACGTCCACCCCGGACAGGCGTACCGCGCCCCCCTGCGCCGCCCAGAACCGCATGAACAGCTTCAGCAGGGTGGATTTGCCGCTGCCGCTCCGGCCCACGATGCCCACGACGGCATGCTCCGGCACCTCCACGGAAATGCCGTCCAGAACGGTTTCGCCGCCGTAGAAGAAGCTGACGTTCTCGGTCTCCGCGCCGGAGAAGACCACCGGATCCCGTCCCGTCACCTCCCCCACCACCGGGGATTCGTCCAGGATGTCCAGCACCCGGTTCCCGGCGGCGAAGGTACTTTGCAGGGTGCTGCCCAGGTTGGCCAGGGCCACACAGGGCCCGAAGGAACTCATCAGGGCCAGGGCGGGTAGGAGCGCTCCGTCAAAGTCCACCGCCCCCGCCCGGTACAGCGCCGCCGAGGCCAGCAGCATGGCCAGGTCAAAAGCCAGGATCACCGTGTTGGCCGCGGCCATGCCCAGGCCGGCGGTGCGCTTCATCCGCCCCTCATCCACAGACAGGGCACTGGTGCGGGCGTCCATCTCCTCCAGGCGTTTTTCGCCCTGGCCGAACTGGATGATCTCCGGCAGCCCCCGCAGGCTGTCCAGCACAAAGGCGCTCAGCTCGCCGGATTTGGTGCGGAATTTCTGCCCATTGTCCCCGCTGAGTTTGGACACGGCCAGCGGCAGGATGACGCCCACCGTGACGTAGGCCGCCAGGGCCAACAGGCCCAGCGCCGGGTGGAAGGAGCCGATCAAGACGCACAAAGCGGCGGTGAACAGGGCCGCGATGGCGATGGGGGAGATGGTGTGGGCGTAGAACACCTCCAGCAGCTCGATGTCCGAGGTGATGACAGCGATGAGGTCGCCCCGGTCCCGGCCCTCCAGCTTGGCGGGGCACAGCCGCCGCAGGGCCCGGAACACCCTGTCCCGGATGAGGGCCAGCAGCTTGAAGGCGATGAAGTGGTTGCAGGACTGCTCGGCATACCGCAGGATACCCCGCAGCAGGGCAAAGGCCCCCATGCAGACAAACAGCGCCGTCAGCCCCAGCGGCGCGCCGAAGCCCAGCACGGACAGGACGGCATAGCCGCCGAAAATAGTGATGAACGCGGCGCACAAATGTCCCGCCAGCCCCATAAGGATGGCAAGGGCCATAAATCCAGCCAGTGGCTTCACCAGCCCGATCAGCCGGGCCATTACTTGGAATCCGCTTCTGCGTCTCATGCGCTTTTGCCCTCCCTTCCGTAGTTCTCCAGGCTCTGCTGGGCGTTCCACAGCTTGGCGTAGTACCCGTCCTTTGCCAAAAGCTCCCCGTGTGTCCCGTGTTCCGCCACGGTCCCCTGCTCCATGACATAAATATGGTCCGCCTCCGCCGCATTGGTCAGGCGGTGGGAGATCAGGATGACGGTTTTGGACCTGGACAGGGCGTGGATCTGTGCCATGATGTCGTTTTCGCTCTCCAAGTCGATATTGGAGGTGGCCTCGTCAAAGATATACACTGGGGTGTCGTGGAGCAGCGCCCGGGCCAGGGCCAGCCGCTGGCGCTGGCCCCCGGACAGGTTCTCGCCCCGCTCCGTCAGTGGGGTGTCCAGCCCCCGCTCGCTCCGGAGAAAGTCCGCCAGCTTCACCTGTTCCAGCGCCGCCCACAGCGCGTCGTCGGCCGCATCCGGTTTGCCCATCAGCAAATTATCCCGGACGGTGCCTTTGAAAATATAGCTCTGGTGGCTGACGTAGGTGATGTGTTCCATGAGGCTGTCCTCCGCGATGTGGGACAGCTCCACGCCGCCGATGGCCACCGAGCCGCCGTACCCCTTGTTCCGGCCCATGAGGATGGCGGCGGCGGTGCTCTTGCCACACCCGGACTCGCCCACAATGGCGGTGAAGCCGCCCGCCGGGAAAGACAGCTCTACCCCGTGGAGTACCTCCCGGTTCGGTTTGTAGGAGAAGCGCAAGCCCTCGCAGCGGATGGAGCAGTCCGCCGGGAAAGACTGCGTACCCTGGACTGGCTCGGGCAGATCCAGCAGACGGAAAATTTTATCGCTGGCCGCCATGCCGTTCATGGCGATGTGGAAGAAGGAGCCCAGCTGCCGCATGGGCAGAAAGAAGTCCGCCGACAGCAGGATGATGAGCAGACAGCCCGCCAGCTCCACCCGCCCGGACCGGAGCTGGGACACTGCCATCACCGCCCCCAGCGCCGCGCCGCCGTAGGCGATAAGGTCCATGATGGTGATGGAGTTGAGCTGCATGGTCAGCACCTTCATGGTGATTTTGCGGAACTTCTCCGCCTCCCGGTTCATCTCCTCCTGCTTGAACCCGTCCGACTGGTAGATTTTCAGGGTGGTGAGGCCCTGCAAATTCTCCAGGAAGGTGTCCCCCAGGGCGGTGTACTGGCCCCAGTATTTGGACAGCAGCTTTTTGGCCCAGGTCTGCACCGCCGCGATGGACACGGGGATGAGGGGCACGCACGCCAGCAGTACCAGGGCGGCGGACAGGCTGACAAAGCTGAGACAGACGAACAGGGTCAGCGGGGCCAGCATGGCATAGAAGAACTGGGGCAGGTAGGCCCCAAAATAGGTCTCCAGCTGATCCACCCCCTCCACCGCCACCTGGACAATCTCGGAGGTGCCGGCCTGTTCCCGGTAGGACGCGCCCAGGCGCAGGAGTTTGCGGTAGATCCGCTCCCGCAGGGTGCGCTTCACCGCCTTGGAGGACAGCCAGCTCATTCGGGAAGCCTCCACGGTACAGGCGAACCGCACCGCCACGGCAATGGCTGCCGCTGCCGCCGTCCCCCACAGCCGCTCCGGTCCCGCCGTCCCCTCGTACAGCGCTGCCAGCAAGCCGGTCACCGCCGTCATCATGACGATGTTGGCCACCAGGGAGCACCATTGGAGGGCCACGTTGGCGGCGACGTACTTCTTGCTCTCGCTGACCGCGCCGATCAGCCGCTTGTTGATCATCATAGGCGATACCCCTTCTCCTGTCCTTTATATTAGCAACAACTAACCCCTCCCGCCAAAAAAACACCCTCCAGGCGCGGGGGCTTCTGATTAACCATCGCTAACCATAATTAGAGTATACTAACTCAAACGCATTCTGTCAAGAACCCAGTTCGAAGGAAGAAAAGAAAAATGCAACAAATACCGCGGTCAGCATCCAGCCCCCCTTCCCTTCAAGCTGCCGGGCTTAGCCCATCAAATGGCGTCCGGATACGGGAAAAGAGGGGGCAATGCCTAAAAACCAGACATTGCCCCCTCTTTTCCTGTCTTCACGGAAATTTCTATATATTTATGAGAAGATGGACACCAAATGGCACAAAATAAGACATTGGAAGCCGAGCGGATCCGCGCCCTGCTTCGCTGTCACTTCCGGGCAAGATAGGCCGTCCGGCCTATCTCATAAAGGTTATTGCCCAAGCTGTCAATCACCACGGTGAGAGGGAGGTTTTCCACCTCCAGCCGCCGGACGGCCTCCGCACCCAGATCCTCATAACACACCAGCTGGGCGGATTTGACGCACCGGGCCAACAGGGCCCCGGCCCCGCCAATGGCCCCAAAATACACCGCCCCCGTCTCCTTCATGGCCTCGATAACCTCCGCTTCCCGCTTGCCCTTGCCGATCATGCCCAGCTCCCCTAAGCGCAGCAGCGTGGGGGCGTAGGCGTCCATGCGGTAGCTGGTGGTGGGTCCGGCGGAGCCGATGGGCTGGCCTGGCCGGGCAGGGGTGGGGCCTACGTAGTAGATCACGGCCCCCTCCATGGGGAATGGCATGGGCTTGCCCTGTGCCGCCAGCCCGCACAGGCGTTTGTGGGCGGCGTCCCGGGCGGTGTAAACCGTGCCGCTGAGCAGCACACTGTCCCCGGCGCGCAGAGATCGGGCGGTTTCGAGATCAAGAGGGGCTGTAATTGCTTTCGGCATGGTTAAATCACCTCCGACGCGTGGCGGGCCACATGGCAGTTGATGTTGACGGCGCAGGGCAGGCCCGCGATGTGGGTAGGCATGGTCTCAATATGGACGGCCAGGGCGGTAGTGCGCCCGCCGAAGCCCTGGGGGCCGATGCCCAGGGCGTTGATTTTGCCCAGCAGCTCCCGCTCCAAATCCGCATAAAAGGGCTGGGAACTGGGGGCGCCCATGCCCCGGAGCAGGGCCTTTTTCGCCATAAGCGCACACTTGTCAAAGGTGCCGCCAATGCCCACGCCCACCACGATGGGCGGGCAGGGGTTTGGGCCCGCCTGCTCCACCGTATCCAGGATGAAGGCTTTGACCCCCTCTATCCCATCGGAGGGCTTGAGCATTGCGATGCGGCTCATGTTCTCGCTGCCGAAGCCCTTGGGGGCCACGGTAACGGTTATTTGATCACCGGGAACCAGCTCGGTGTACAGCATGGCGGGGGTGTTGTCCCCGGAGTTCATCCGCTCCAGCGGATCAGACACCACGGACTTGCGCAAGTAGCCCTCCTCGTAGCCCCGGCGTACGCCCTCGTCCACGGCCTTGGATAAATCGCCGTCAATGTGGACGTCCTGTCCCACCTCCAGAAAGACGCAGGCCATCCCTGTGTCCTGACAAATGGGGAAGCCTCCTCCTATGTTTCCGTTTTCCATAATGCGGTCCAGGATCTCCTGGGCCGGGGGCCAATCCTCCTCCCGCCGGGCGCGGGCGATGCAGTCTTTCACATCCGGGGGCAGGCAGGTATTGGCTTGGACGGACAGCCGGGCCACCGCGTCGGCAATGCGCTGCGCTTCTATTTCTCTCATGGCAATTGTCTCTCCTGTTATATTTGATTGGGGAATTGGGGGCCGCCAATATCTAAAAAAGCCTCCACAATGCGGCGCATATATTCCTCCGCCTTCTGACGGCTGTGATCCAATTCCTGCTGCACAGTTTCTTTGTCATTGCCCACAATGGCCTTCACCAGCGTACGGTGCCGATCAGCATAGTTGGCGGAGTAATCCACGGGCAGGACAGTGTTGTTGATGATGCGTTCCGTCAGGGCCAGCTGCTCGCTGAGCTTGATGAGCACAGAGTTTCCTGTGGCCTTTACAAGCAGCTCGTGGAACTCGGCATTATTCTCATACTGCTGGCTGGACTCTGTGATGCTGTCCCCTTTGCGGGTGTTCTGCTCCAAAACCATCAACAGGGCCCGCGGAATACGCCCCATCAGCATATTGCAGGCGGCCGACCGGAGCAGTTCCAGTACCTCCAACGTATCCAGGCATTCATCGACGGTCAGCTGACGGACAATAGAGCCGCTGGCGCTGTTGGATTCCACCAACCGTTCGATCTCCAGCTTTTTCATGGCCTCCCGCACCGGCGTACGGGAGACGTCAAAAACTTCAGCCAATTCTTCCTCACGAAGCCGCGTACCCATCGGCAGCAGCCCGATTGCGATTCCCTCCCGGATGGTATGGTACAACGTGTCGCTGGCCTGCTTTTTTTCCGTGCGGATTGTGCGCAGCGCCATGATTTGAGAATCTGCCAAACATTTCGCCTCCCGTCCTCTTTTCGAGCCGGCTCATATTAAAATACCACAGTGCAAAACAGCTGGCGTTATTATATGTCTTTTACCTCCCCCTTGTCAACAAACGGTCTTTGTATACATTAAAATACATGGGTCGATGAATATATAAAGCAGTACAAGCAGGTATCCTTTGCAATAGGCACTATATAGGCATTATACTGGGACCAAGCTGGAACAAGACAACCGCTCCAGCCCTATTTTTGAGAATGAGGTGAGCATAGTGACAAATGAAAATCAAGAGAGAAACGTGCAGAAAAACGGCTTGATGTATTTTCTAGCGGCCCTCGGCCCCGGCTTCATCCTGGCGGCAACCTCCATCGGTCCCGGCTCCATCGTCTCCGCAACCAACGCAGGCGCTAACTTTGGGTATAACCTGTTTTGGTGGTTCTTTGTCATGTTGATCTTCCGGGCGGTCTTTTCTTTGGCCATGAACCGCTACACCGTAGTCACCGGGAAGCCCCTCATGGTTGGTATCCGGGAGAAGTACGGTAAGGTGTGGGCCATATTGGCGGGCGTGTTCGCCTTTGTCGGCCAGTGCGTGTACGGCATCGGAAACTTCATGGGCTGCGGCCTGGGCCTGAATATGCTTTTCCCCTCCCTGCCGGTGAAGTATGGTGGCCTTATCGCACTGGTTATCTGTGCGGTGCTGTTTTTCCTAAAGGACCTTTATAAGACAATGGAAACCGTGATGAAGATCCTGGTTGGCATCATGGCAGCCATTTTCATCATCTCCCTCATAGGCACCTTCCGCATTCCTTATGACGGGACCGTCTCCCACAACCTGGTGGGCCTGCCTGCCGGAAGCACCGCCCTCATGCTGTCCCTGCTGGGCACCACAGCCTCCCTTGGCACCTGTGCCTGGGGTTCCTCGCTGGCAAAAGACAAGGGTTACACCACCAAGGACATTGATCAGGGCGGCCTGCGCACCGACGTGATTACAGGCGTGATTGCCATTGGCGTGATCTCGCTGTGCTGCTTCTTCGTAGGCGCCAACCTCCTGCCTGGCCAACCAATCAAAAACGGCATGGATCTGCTCAGTGCCCTCAGCGGCCTGCTGGGCAGCTGGGTGCGTCCCGTGTTTGGCATCGGATTTTTGGCTGCGGCAATTTCCTCCTTCATGATGGCCCCCAAGCTGGGCATTAACCTTCTCCTCCAATCCCTGGATCAGGAGTCCGGCATGGAAAACCGCATTGAGAATGTTGTCAGCATTCTGATGCTTGTTTTTGCCGCCGTAATCGGCTTCCTGTACAGCGGCGCCCCTGCGCAGATGCTCACACTGGCCCAAATTGGCGGCGTTATCAATACTCCGATTCTCGGCATCATGACAATCCTTCTGTGCAACCGCAAGGACGAGATGGGTGAATACCGGGTGAACAAGCCGTTCACGGTTGTGCTCTCCATTGCCTATGTCTTCGTAATGGTAACCGTAATTAACAATTTGATTAATATTGTGTCCGGATTCCTGCACTAACTCCGTAATGAAAAAATGTTTGGAAGGTGAAGCAGCATGAATTTTGATTTGGTGATTAACAACGGCACCGTCTACACGGAACAGGGATTTTATAAGCTGAACGTAGGCGTGAAGGGCGAGAAAATCGCCGTGCTGGCAGACCCATCCGTATCTCTGGACGGTGCAAAGACAATCGACGCTGCCAACAAATACGTCCTGCCCGGCTTCATCGACTGCCACTGCCACCTGCGCGACCCCGGCCTTACCCAAAAGGAGGACTTTTACACCGGAACTATGGCCGCCGCCCACAGCGGCATCACCATGGTCTGCCCCCAGCCCAATGTGAAGCCGGTGCCCAACACCCTGGCCGACTATATGGAGGAGGTCCAGGCGGGCCAGGCACGGGCCGTCGTTGACTTTAACCCCATCGGCTGTCCTCTGGGCACTGCGGAAGATGTGAAGCAGATTGCCGAAGCCGGATCCGCCTGGTTTAAGCTGTTTGAGAAGGTGGCCACCTACCCCTACAACACCACCGCGGGAACTTTGGACACCCACCGCATTTTTGAGGCGTTCAAGGCCGTGGCCGCCACCGGGAAATATTGTTCTGTCCACCCCTTTGACAAGTATTTCTTCGACGCGGCGGTGGAGCGGGTGAAGGCGGAGGGCAAACCCCTCACCCTGGAAAACGTGCGCCATATGTGGTACTCCGACGAGGAGATGACCGGCGCGGCCTACCAGCTGTCCTACTACGCCAAAAAGGCGGGCATGAAGTGGTACGCCATGCACGCCTGGATGCCCGGTTACATCGATCTTGTGCGGATGTTAAAGGAACGGGGCGAGATGGACATCGTGTCCTCCTTTGAGTATATGCCCGCCTTAGACGCCTCCGATGAGATCTACCACATTGACTCCGGCAGGTACATTTACCTCAACCACGACGCTAAGCCGGACAAGGCCAAGATTTGGCATGCTGTCCGGGACGGCGTAATCGACATGATCGGCTCCGACCACGCCCCCCACGCCCCCGAGGAATACCACTCTGACGATGCCCTTCACACCGGCGCGGGCTTCGCCATGCTGGACTACTTCGGCCATCTGCTGGTATCCCACGTCAACGAGGGGGATATGCCGCTGGAAAAGCTGGTGGAGGTAACCTCTGTGAACTTTGCCAAGGCGTTCGGGATGTACCCCCGCAAAGGCTCCAATGTGGTAGGCACCGACGCGGACTTCACCATTGTGGATCTGAACAAGGAGTGGACCATCACCGAGCAGGACAAGGTTTACACCAAAACTCAGACCATCCCCTATGTGGGCCGCAGGATCCACGGCGCGGTGACCGGCACCGTGGTGCGGGGACGCGTGGTCATGGAAAACGGCGAGGTGTTCGGCGAACCGGGTTACGGCAGGATGATCACGGCGGAAAACAGCAAGTGAGGTCAGTGACATGAGAGCGATTGATTCAGATGTACGGAATCTATTCAGCCAAGACGGCCGCTTCACCCGCTGGCTGCGGGTGGAGGCCGCTCTGGCTGACGCCCAGGCCGAATTGGGCGCTATCCCGAAAAAGGCGGCGGAGGATATCTCCGCCGCCGCCCATGTGGAAAAGCTGGCGTTAGAGCGGTATGATGCGCTGTACGCCAAAACCGGCCACCCCATGGTGTCCATGCTTCGTCTGCTGGAGGAGGCCGCAGGACCGGACAGCGGCCAGTACATCCACTTGGGGGCCACCACCCAAGACATCATGGACAGCGCCATGGTCCTGGCCTTTCAAACGCTGTACGGCCTGTTCCGGGAAAAGCTGCTGAGCATTCAGGCTTCTGTTCTGGAGCTGTGCAGCCGTTATGCGGACACGCCCATGATGGGCCGCACGCATAATGTGCAGGCCCTGCCCATCACCTTCGGGTACAAGGCCGCTGTCTGGGCGGATGAGCTGGAGCGTTGTATCCAACGTCTGGAGCAGAGCCGGGAGCGGGTGCTGGCCCTTCAGCTATCTGGGGCGGTTGGCTCCATGGTGTCCTTCGGCACGGACGGGGATGTGATTCAAGAAAAAATGGCCCAGACGCTGGGCTTGAAGGTACCCGCCGTCTCCTGGCACGCCTGCCGGGACCGGCTGGCCGAGTTCACCGGCGATCTGGCCTTAGTCGGCGGCTGCCTGGGCCGGATTGCCCAGGAGATCTATCTGCTGATGGGCACTGAGTTCGGCGAGTTGTCTGAGCCGTGGGCAAAGGGCAAGGTAGGCTCCTCTACCATGCCCCATAAGGTCAATCCTACCTCCACCCAGCACATGATGAGCCTGGCCCGCGATATCCGCTACCACCATGCCGCTGTGCTGGAAATGATGTGGGTAGACCATGAGCGCAATATCATGCATTTTGTGGGCGAACGCCAGCACATAGAGGACTGCTGCATGGCGGCGGGAGAACTGCTGGATCGGGCGGATGAGCTGCTGGCGGGACTGCAAGTCAATGAAAAGGCCATGCTGGACAACCTAAACCGGCTGGGCGGGCTGACCCAGTCCGAGCACGTCATGCTGGAGCTGGGCAGAAAGATCGGCAAGCAGCGCGCCCACGAGCTGGTAAACCAAATCGCCGTAGACGCATTCCATAGCGGCAAGTCCTTTGAAGAGGCGCTGCTGCAAAATGAAGCGGTGGCACAAGCCATGACGGCGGAGCAGATCCACGCCCTGCTGGATCCCATGGCCTACCTGGGCCGGTGTCCAGAGATAGCCCGCCGGACAGCAAACGATTTAAGGAGATGAAAAACGCCATGACTCCTATCGCGGAAGAAAGTTTGAAGCTGCATTTTGAGAAGCGGGGCAAGCTGGAGATAGTCCCCACCGTCCCGGTAAAAACTGCCCAAGATCTGTCCCTGGCCTACACCCCCGGCGTGGCCCAGCCCTGTCTGGAGATCCAGCAGGACATCAATAAAAGCTACGATCTAACCCGGCGGTGGAACCTGTGCCTGGTAGTCACTGACGGCAGCGCGGTATTGGGCTTGGGCGACATCGGGCCGGAAGCCGGTATGCCAGTCATGGAGGGAAAGTGCGTCCTGTTCAAGGAATTCGGCGGCGTGGACGCCTTCCCACTGTGCGTCAAGAGCCACGATGTGGACGAAATCGTTCGGACGATCCAGCTTATTTCCGGCTCCTTCGGCGGGATCAACTTGGAGGACATTTCCGCCCCCCGCTGCTTTGAAATCGAGGAAAAACTGAAAGCCTGCTGTGACATCCCCATTTTCCACGACGACCAGCACGGTACGGCGGTGATCACCCTGGCGGGACTGACCAACGCCCTGAAGGTGGTGGGCAAGCGAAAGGAAGACATCCGGGTGGTGATAAACGGCGCGGGCGCGGCGGCCATCGCCATTTGCAGGCTTCTGCTGACAGCGGGGGTAAAAGACGTTACCCTATGCGATCGGAACGGCGTGATCTATGAGGGCCGGGAAGCTGGGATGAACCCGATCAAGGAGCAGATGGCCCTGATAACCAACCGGGACAAGCGAAAGGGCAGCTTGGCCGATGTACTGGCTGGGGCCGACGTATTCATCGGCGTATCCGCCCCCGGCGCGGTGACAAGGGAAATGGTGCGGACCATGGCCAAAGACGCTATCATTTTTGCCTGCGCCAACCCCACGCCCGAGATCTTCCCCAACGAGGCCAAGGCGGGCGGAGCGGCGGTGGTCGCCACTGGCCGCAGCGACTTCCCCAATCAGATCAATAACGTATTAGCCTTTCCGGGCATTTTCCGCGGGGCATTCGATGTGCGGGCCAGCGACATCAACGAGGCCATGAAAGTGGCGGCGGCATACGCGCTGTCCGGCCTGATCGGTTCTGACGAGCTCAACGCGGACTACATCATCCCAGCCCCCTTTGATCCCCGCGTGGGCAAGGCGGTCGCGGCGGCTGTGGCCAAAGCCGCCCGAGACAGCGGCGTTGCCCGGATGCCGGGAACGTCCTATTGATAAGGAGGCGCCGTGATGCTTGCTGTGCTGACCGAGATCCGTTCCGTTACCCAACGGGACACCCTATACACATTTAAATGCCCTGACATCGCCCGGACTGCCCGGCCGGGACAATTTGTAGAGCTTAAGCTCACAGACGGTTACGAGCCTTTCCTCCGCCGGCCTATCAGTATTTTTGATGCCGATGGCAATCAAGCCTTTTCCCTTCTGGTGCGCACGGTAGGTCGCGGCACAGCGGCAATGACCAAATGGGATGTGGGTGCCAAGGTCGATGTGCTGGGACCTTTGGGCAATGGCTTTGCTTGGAAGCCCGAGGATCGGGACTGCGTGTTGGTTGCGGGCGGAATTGGTTTGGCCCCGCTGTCCTTTTTGGCGAAGCGGCTTCTGTCCGAAGGAAAGCAGGTGCGTTTGGTGTTCTCTCCCCAGCGGGATGCCGAACTGCTCAAAGTGCTGCCGTTCCAAGAGCAGCTTGGGATCGTATTCTCTGAAAACCGCAATGCCCTGCCTGCTGTGTTGACATCTGTTCTGCGGCACGGTGTGGACACCGTATTTTCCTGCGGGCCGGAGGGATTATTAGGAACAGTTGCGGAGTACGCGGCGGAATATCATGCCCCATGCCAGCTCTCTGTGGAGCGGCGCATGGCCTGTGGAATCGGGATTTGCTTAGGATGCGCCATTGCCATCCGTGCAGAACAAGGTATCGTCTATAAGAAAGTGTGCAAAGATGGTCCGGTTTTCCGGGCCAAGGAGGTGGTTTTCGGTGAAAAGCCTTGAAATTCAATTAGGCCGGATCCTCCTCCGGAATCCTGTGCTTGGTGCCTCCGGCTGTACCGGATATGGATATGAACTGGCTGCGTACACCGATCTATCCCGGTTTGGCGCGGTCAGCCTCAAGACCTTTACCACGGAACCGAGGCTTGGGAACCGCCCCCAGAGAGTTGCCGAGGTTGCTTCCGGCGTTCTCAACTCCATTGGTCTCCAGAATCCAGGAAAGGATATTTACTTTGCACAGGTGATGCCGCAGGTTTTGGCCGCACTGGATCGGGACCAAGTGATCATCAGCATCGGCGGCAACACTTTGGATGATTATGTCGCCCTGTGCCGGGAGACGGAAGATCGGTTCGGTGGGCAGGTTGCCGCGCTGGAGATCAACGCGGCCTGTCCGAATGTCATCCACGGTGCCGGCTGGTTCAGCCGGGATCCGGAGGCGGCGCATAATTTGGTCAAATCTGTTCGGGCGGTGGTGTCCCTGCCTGTTATCGTGAAGTTCAATACAAATTACGAGAATTACTTGGAAGTGGCCTCCGCAATCGAGGCCGGCGGCGCGGATGCGCTGTACACGACAAACACGCCGCTGGGCATGAAAATCGACTGGCGCACCCGCCGGCCCATAATTGGAAACGAACGAGGACCGATCTGCGGTCCGGCAATCCGCCCCATCGGTGTGCTGCGGACCTGGGATCTGTATCAGCGAATCAAGCTGCCGATCATTGCCAGCGGCGGCATCTGTACTTGGGAGGATGCTTTGGAGTATGTGCTGGCCGGGGCCTCCGCCGTTGGAATCGGGAGCGCCCAGTTTGCAAATCCCGATGCGGCAAACGCAGTCTTAAGCGGTCTCGAAGCCTATCTGAGCTGCCACGACGAACTTAGCTGGCCGGAGTTGATCGGTGCGGCGCACAGAGCGGAATGACTTCCAACGGGACTTGGCTTAGATTTTTGAAATGATTGATGTTTTGCCCCCGTCCGAAATGAATTCGGACGGGGGCAAAAGCTATATATGCTTAACCGCCAAAGAGTTTCAGCAGCTTGGGCAGCTGGGTGGACAGCGCCGAGATCGTCATAATCAGCGCGAACACGTAGCTGATGGTCATGCAGAGGCGCAGTGCGGTGGGCTTTTTGTAGCCTTCATTGATGTCCTTGCGCCACAGCAGCAGCAGGGTAAACAACCCGCCAAAGGGGGTGGCGATGGACGTGGCGATATTGGCCATGAGGATCAGCTGGGTGGGGGAACCGCCGTAGCTGTAGCACACCACTGCCGCGAAGGCCAAGCAGGCCAGACAGCCAAAGCGGACAAATTTGCTCTCCAAGCCGACATCCTGCTCAAACCCGGCGCCCAGCAGCACCATGCCCCGCTGGGTGTTGGCCAGCAGCGAGGAGAAGCCCGCGCCTACCAGGGCCAGGCCCATGATGTACCGCGCCGCATTACCCATGATGGGCACCAGCATCTCCGCCAGCTGAGCGGGGGCTTTAATGGACAGCCCCTGGGGATGAAGCACCACGGCACCCACCAGGATGATGGCCCCGGAGATCAGGATGACACTGATGACGTGGACCAGGGCGTCGGTGAACATAACGCCGTTGAACAGGTCCTCCTTCTTCCACTTCTTCTCCTTACCCAGGTAGGTGGCGTAAATGCCTGCGGTGATGGCCGCGTTGGTGGAGATGAAAGCCAGCGCTGTACCCAGGCTGCCCTCAGGGATGCGGAAGCCTACCAGTCCCTTGCCCATCTCGCCCCAGTCCGGGCCGCCTACCCCCACCAGGGTGGCGTAGAAGGATACGATCATCACCAAAATGCACAGCGTGATGATCTTCTCCACCTTGGAGTACACATTTTTGGCAAAGTAGCAGTAGAGGACAATGGCAAGCATAATGGCCGAGCCGATCTTCCAGTCGATACCGAAAATCAAGTTCATCCCCGCCCCGGTGCCGGAAATGTTGCCCATGGTAAAAAACAGGCAGGACAGGAACACCGCCACGCTTACCACGCCGGAGGCCACAGGCCCGTAATATTTCCGGATGGCGTGGATGGTAGGCAGGCCGCTGACAATGGCCAACCTGTTGGTGGTGAGCATAAAGGTAATGCCCATAAAGACGATGGGGATAAACAACCACATCAGCTGGTAGCCGTAGTCCGCGCCCAGCATGGAGGCGGTGGTCACCGCGCCGGGGCCGATGACGATGCCGGTGGCGATCAGGCCGGGGCCGATCCGCTTCACCAGATCTTTCAGGGGGAGCCGCTTGATGTCTTCACCAAAGACGGTCCCGCTCTCAGTTTTCTCGCTCATAAGCACCTCCGTCAAGATAAAAGGGGCGCTGCGCCAAAGCACAGCGCCCCGAATAGTTGGGAATGCGATGTTATGTGCTTACTTGTACTGCTCCATATCCACCTTGGGCAGCTGGCTGCGCTCCAGGCCCAGAGCCACCCAGTCCTTCTCCTCCTGGTCCAGGGGCAGAACGGGCTTGCGCATGAGGGCGTTGGAGAAGATACCCCGCTGATACAGGGCCTCCTTCAGCCGGGCGTGGGCCTCGCCGGAGGGCTGGCCGCCGCCATAGATGGCCTGGGAGATATGGTAGATGCGGTCGGACCAGTCCTGGGCCTCCTTCAGGGTGTGCTTGTCGGGGTTGGCGAACACCTCGCGGGCGGGGCAGATCAGCTCGGGCACACATCCAGCGAAGCCGATGAGGGCGCCGTCCATGCCGGGGAACCAGCTGACGCACAATGTCTCGTCATGGCAGGTGATGAGGGAGATATCCGGGCACTCCTCGCGGAGCAGGCGCACGTCGTGCTCATAGATGGAGGTGACGCGGGTGCCCATCTTGATGCACTTCACATGGTCGATTTCCTTGCACATCTTGATGAGGGTTTCCACCGGGTAGAACGCCTTGGAGGTGGCGGGGTACAGGTGGATGATGATGTCGATGTCGGCGCCCTCGGCCACGTCCTTGACGTACTGGAAGGGGGCGTTGGCGTTCATGCCGAAGCGCAGCCACATATGGGGGGGCATGAGCAGGATGCCGTCGGCGCCGGCGGCCTTGGCCTCGGCGGCCATTTCGATGGACTCCTGCGTGTTCTCGCAGTTGACACCGGAGATGATGGTCATGACGTCGCCGCACTCCTCGGCGCAGATTTCCACCACACGCTTGCGCTCGGCCCGGGTCAGGCCGGTGATCTCACCAGTGTGGCCGTTGCACACCAGGCCCTCGATGCCCTTGCCGTAGAAGCTCTTGATCCAGCGCAGATAGACGCGGAACTCAGCCTCATTGATGGAGTAGTCGTCGTTCAGGGGAACGGATACCGCAGGGAAAATGGTCTTGAAGGTTTTGACTTTAGCCATGATAAATTTCTCCTTTTACTGAAAATTTGATTTGTGGTCATGGTGTCTGCCTCAAGCCCCCATCTTCAGGTCGCGCGCCCCGGATTTGAGTGGTTGTGCAAACGATTGCTTTCGATGGTTCAGTTATACCAGCCCGGAAGTGAAAAGTCAATGGATTTGCTCTCCCCTGCAATGTTTTGCATACGCTTTGCAAAGTTTTGCACAAACGTTCAATATGCACATAATATTCAGCTAATTTTTGTGCTAAACAACGAATATCATTGCTGGAATACAGAAACAGGAAAAATGGCTTGCATATTTGAAAAAAGTATTTATAATAGTGGCATCTCAGAAAACAGCAAACGTTTGCACAAGGAGGGATGGCTATGGCCACCTTGAAGGACGTAGCCAGGCTGGCCTGCGTGGATGTCAGCACCGTGTCTCGGGCGCTGAACAATACCTCCTACGTCCACCCAGACACAAAGGAACGGATCTATGCCGCAGTGAAGGAGCTGGGCTACCATCCCAACGTGATGGCTCAGGCCCTGCGGCAGGGCAAACGCCGCACCATCGGCGTGGTAATCCCCCGGCTCCACCTGGCCATCTTTTCAGAGCTTTTGCAGGGTATCGAGCAGGGCGCCAGGGATCTGGGTTACGCCACACTAATCTGCAACACAGAGGACGATCCCAAAGTGGAGCGGGATTGTCTGAACCGGCTGCGAAATGGTTTTGTGGACGGCATTATCATCGCCGGCACCGGGCGCAACGGGCGGATTGTGCGGGACATCCGGGCCAGCGGCGTGGCGGTGGTTCAGATGGTCCGGCAGCAGGAGGGACAGATCAGCAGCGTGGTGGCGGATTACGAGGCCTGCGGCTATGAGGCGGTGCGGTTTCTCCAGCAAAAAGGGTGTTGGGAGATTGGCCTCATCAATGGATCGTTGGATCTGGCCCCCTACAAGGGGCGGCACGACGGATACCGCAAGGCGGTCAAAGACTTTGGGTTGTCAGCGCATTTTAGCCAGTGCCAGTATCCCGTCAACAGCTTTGAGTACGGCTATGAATGTGCAAACCAGCTGCTGGACACCGTACCCGGCCTGGACGGGATCTTGGCGGCGGTGGATATCCAAGGTCTGGGGGCCATCCGGGCCCTGACGGAGCGAGAAATCCGCATCCCGGAGGAGGTCAAGGTCATTAGCCTGACCGGGCACTCGGTGGGCGGTATGCTGGAAACCGCTATGACCTCCATGGAAATGCCCGCCCACGAGATGGGGAAAAAGGCGGCCAAGATGGTAATTGAGGAGATTGAAGCACCCACAGACCAAAAACCATCCCCACAATATGTGACGTTCGCAACCGTACTGGTAGAACGGGAGAGCACATAGACTGTCCTCTCCCCTGCGGCGCTCCAGCAGCTCCATCACAGAGCGTTCACCCTCATTCGACAATATGCTCGAATCTGAACGTTTCACATTCCGGCGGGTCGGCAAGGATCTTCCATACAGATCGGGGAAATACAAGGAGCCGGGCCAGAAGGCCCGGCTGGATTCTCTGTCCAGTACAAAAAAAGGGCGGTTCTGTCAATCTGGACTTGACGGAACCGCCTTTATACGCGATTGCAGCGATGTAATTATTCCATGAAAACGCAGCCCAGTCCAGGCGGAATCTTTCTATCCTCTTAACTGTTTTCAGTAAGCGGAGGCAGAAGATAGATCTGGTTACGTTCCGTTCCTTTCTCAAATTCCCCTTCCTGCTGCCTTGAGTCAAGTTTTTGAGGAGCCGATACGGGCACTCCCGCAATCCGACTGATAAACCGGAACACCATGCTTTCTTGGCGGATGTCCTCCGGCTTCAGCTCGGCAATTCGCTTGATGGCTCCATCAAACCACTTGCCCTTGTCTGATGCATAGGCAACGCCGTACTCCTCCAAAATCGTCTCCAACTCACCGGTTTCAAGGATATGCAGGTGGTGGGCGCTCAGCAGATCCAAAATTTCCCGGATTTTTTTCTGTACACCCTCCTCAAAAAAACGAACGCCCCGTTTGTGATACGCATTGCGCCGCTGCTTCTTTTCCTTATCTTCCCGCTCCTTCTCTGATAAGCCATCCGTGTTGACGGACTGATTTACAAATTCACGAAGTCTGTTCGCATAGCTCAGGATCCGCTGCCGGTTTCTATCATCCAACGGCATCAGCAGCAAAAACTTGTTAAACTCCGATGGAACTCGCAAAATATCGAAATCTGTAATAATTTCGTACTGAATGCCGATCTTCTGATACATTTTTGCAATCTCAGCCAAGGTCTGTTTGTTTTGTCCGTGGGCAAAGTACGCCCCAGACTCCGGCACAATTTTCTCCAGAAGCTCTTGGTAGACTAACTCGTCCGCCTCCGCTTCTGTGATGACCACCTTTTCGCAGAATACGCCCTCCAATACCCGGGACACCCGCAGCAGTGCGTCCTGCAAAATATTGTCCAGCACATCCTGTTCTAACACGGTAATTTCATTTTCGCCGGGTCTGAGCTGGGCGATGCGGATCACGTTGACATCCTGGCTTTTGGATAGGATGCCTTTTAAAATTTCCACGCTGTGCGTTGCCACAAAGATGGAGCGTTCCTCTGCCTGGGCCTCCGCAATCAGTTCACCTACTTGCCGGGCCAGGGGCGGATGCAGGAACGCCTCTGGCTCGTCCAGCAAGAGCACACTGCGCCGGTCCGCTTTTAGGGAAAGAAATGTTGACACGAAGCTTTTCAACCCGTCGCCTTGGTTATCCAGAAGGCTCTCCCGGAATAGCCTTCTGGCCAGATCCTCGGAATTGATCCGGCCATTCTTGGCATAGGAAAAATCCTCGCCTACCCGGAAAGCCAACCGGTCTCCCAATGTCTGCGTATCCAGAAAGATATCCCTTTTAAAGAGCTGCCAAACCTTGTCTGTCAGCTCATCCAGCAGCTGGCCTTGGAACCGAACGGAGGACAGAAAGTTAATGTCGTTCCTATCCATGCCATAGTTCCTCTGGGTTTTGCAGATGGTCAACCGCTCCTCCGTTCCCAGGTATTGATAGAACAGAGAGCCGCACCATGTAAAGAATTGGGGACGATCGCTCATGGAAATGATTTGCTCAAAGTGCTGAACCCAGTCTCCACTCAGCAGGGACATACTCCGCATATGATAGTTCTCCAGGGTAACATTCATATCCAGTGCATGGGTGGGCTTATTGGAATACGACTTCAGCATCCAGTTTCCATTGATATCCTGGGCCATTTTGTCCGTGATATGGTACGCCGCATCCAATTCAGACAGGCTTTCCGGAAACGGATACCGAATCTCATCCAATATTTTGAGATCCAGCATATCTCCGGATAGGTAGTCCCGAATTTCCCGCAGCAGGCGGCTTTTCCCGGCGTTGTTCGGCCCTACCAGAACATTGATCTTCTTGGGCAGAATACTCAGCGGCCCCCTTGCAGTATTAACAGAAATTTCGTCAATATGAAACTGATACATAGCATTTTCGCACCCTTTTTACAATATGTTTTCTCTTTGGCGCAAATCACACCTTATGCTCTTTTATTATATCATAAACTTCCTTCCTGCGTCCACAAAAATCCCCTGTCAATCAAATCAAAACAGCTGTTTCATGCCTTAATGTGTGCGGACCCGGATTGGGCAAAAAGGAGGCGTTCCCGCAGGGCAAAAAAGCGCGGGAGGCCCGGTTTTTCCGGGCCTCCCGCGAAAGAGAGGGGAAATCACTTACTTA
>CAJTVM010000021.1 GCA_910579595.1 uncultured Oscillospiraceae bacterium | reverse complement strand
GGAGCGCTGAAACCTACCGGAGAAATCCGGCAAGGCGCGGCGTCTCCTACCTCATGCAAATGTTTAACGTCCTGTGCGACAAGGCGCTGGAAAATGGCGGGGCACTGAAAACCCATGTCACCTGCCTGCTGGATGAGTTCGCCAATCAGAAAATCCCCAACTTCCAACACCTGATCAGTGTGATCCGATCCCGTGAGATCTCCGCCCACATCGTGGTGCAGACCCAAAGCCAGTTAAAGTCCGTTTACAAGGACAACGCCGAGACAATCATCGGCAATTGCTCCTGCGTCCTGTTCCTGGGCGGCAAAGAGAAAAGCACCCTCAAAGAAATCTCTGAAACCCTGGGCCGGGAAACAATCGACCTCTACAACACTTCCGACACGAGGGGAAGTCAGCGGAGCATGGGCATCAACTATCAAAAGCTGGGAAAGGAATTGATGAGCCAGGATGAGCTTGCCGTCATGGATGGCGGTAAGTGCATTTTGCAGGTGCAGGGCGTCCGGCCTTTTTTCAGCGACAAATTCGATATCACCAAACACCCGCAATATAAGTATCTCTCTGATTCTGACCCGAAAAACGCCTTTGACATCAAGAAATATCTCGGTCGGAGGCTGACCGTCAGGCCGGACGATGTTTACGAGAGCTATGAATTTGACCCGCCGCCCTCATCCGGGGCGGCTTCAGGCTGACCCGCCAGCTTTGCGGCGTTTTCCGTTTTTAGCTGGCTGGTTCGCTTTACATCCACAAAGTGGGTAGCATATTGCCGCTCAATTTCAGGATCGCCGCTTTTGCTGAACCGCAGGGGAATCACAGGCTTCCGGCCCTGGCCGTTCTTCTTTTTGGTTCCCCACTGCTTGTAATAGCAGAAGGACGGCTTCAACCCCGCTTTCGCGGCATAAGACCGCATTTCCCGCATGACCAGGGACAGCTTTGACAGATTGGCTTTACAGACGCGCTCCAGATAATCTACGCGCCCATACCGCCAATTCTCATAATCCTGCTTGGACAGGTAGCCTACCTCCATCAGCACGTCCACCGGAGCGGCAAAGCCCCGGCTCCGGCATTGGAGGTATACAGCAGAGTGTACTTTTCCTGCTAATTCCCTGTTGTTCATGCGTATCCCTCACAATCAGTTTGGCCCATTATACGGCAAAAATCGCAGGGCCGCAACTGTTTTACCCCGGACTGTCCGGGTTATATTTGGCCGTCTGGCGGACACCGTTTTGAATCGCTGTGTACTTTAAAACACCGTCCCGCCCGGTAAGCCGCTGTTTGATTTACTCAGACAGCGGCTTTTCATATCTGATCCACAATAAATTTTAAATCACATGGGAGGTAATTTATGGCATTTTTCACTTCTGCAATCGATACTTTAAAGGTCCTCGTGATCGCCCTGGGCGCCGGCCTGGGCGTATGGGGCGTCATCAATCTGCTGGAGGGCTACGGCAACGACAACCCCGGCGCTAAGTCACAAGGCATGAAACAGCTCATGGCGGGCGGCGGCGTGGCCCTCATCGGGATGCAGCTGATCCCCCTGTTAGCAAACCTGTTCAGTTGAATCCGGAGGGGCATGATCAATGTTTGACATCCTCGGCAAAATCGAAGAATGGTTCCGGGGAATCTTAATCGGCTGTATCATGGATAACCTGAGCGGTATGTTCGACGAGATCAACAGCGGAGTCGGGCAGATCGCGGTAAATGTAGGAAAGACGCCGGCGGCATGGAACGCCGGCGTCTTTTCCATGATACAGTCCTTGTCCGATAACGTAGTCGTACCTATCGCCGGGATCATTCTCACCTTCGTCCTGACCTACGAGTTGATCAGCATGGTCATGGAGAAGAATAACCTCCACGATTTTGAATCGTTCACCATATTTCGTTGGATCTTCAAAACATTCGTGGCGGTCTACCTGGTGACCCACACCTTTGACATTACCATGGCAATCTTTGATGTAGCACAATACATTGTAACGCAGAGCGCCGGAATCATCACCGGCGAAACCAGCATCAACTATGCCACGGCCCTGGGGGATCTGACAGCTGTGGCGGTGCGGATCACGGCAATGGGGACGGGGGAGCTGCTCGGCCTGATGGTGGAAACTTTGCTGCTGCGGCTCGCCACACCTATCCTCTCCCTGTGCATCACGCTGGTGCTGGTCGGGCGCATGATTGAGATCTATATCTACTGCTCCGTAGGGGCAATCCCCTTTGCAACCATGACCAACCGGGAATGGGGGCAAATCGGCAGCAACTATCTGCGCGGCCTGGCGGCATTGGGGCTGCAAGGCTTTTTTATTATGGTCTGTGTTGCAATCTATACCGTGCTGATCCATGAAATCGGGGTGGCGGCAAATCTCCACCTGGCCATATGGTCGTGCGCCGGATACACTGTTTTGCTGTGCTTCTCCCTGTTCAAAACCGGCGCGGTGAGTAGAGCAATTCTCAATGCACACTGAATCTGAAGGAGGAACTGACAATGAATGAAACAATGCCCCAGGGCACCGGCGCGGCTGTGCCCTCTATCCCCGGCATGAGCGTAAAGGTGTACCCGGTAAAGGAACCGGACAAGCTGCTGGCGTTCGCCAACGTCAACCTGGGCGGTGTTTTCGCCATCAATAATATCCGTATCAATCAATCGGACAAGGGGCCGTTTGTCGCCATGCCCAGCACCAAGGGGAAGGACGGCCAGTATCATGATATCTGCCTCCCCACCACCAAGGAAATGCGGGAGGCGCTGCACAGCGCGGTACTGGGTGAGTATCAGAAAGCGGTGGAGCGGCCTTCTGTGCGGGGTGCGCTCCAGGACGCCGCCAGGGAAGCGGCGGCACGCCCCACCCAGGCCCACACACGGACAGCGGACAAAGGGGCGCGTTGAATTGTTGGCCGGTCTGCTGCGGATTCCTGTCCGCCGCAGATGAAACTATGTTATGAAAAATTATTAAATAGGGGGTTTTCAATGAACACTGAACAACTGAACCAGGCACTGTATGACAAGATGGCGGCGGAGCAGAAGGAGTTTCGCGCCCAGCTGCTGGGCAAAACGCCGGAGGAGATCCTTGACCACGCCTACGAGTACGCCATGCGGGAGGACATCCTGGTGGAAATGGAGACGCTGGAGCTTCCGGCAGAACAGGCGGAGGCGCTGCTGTCCTCCTCCACACCGCTGGCGGACGTGTACCAGGAGTGGAGTGATGTAACGACACGCCACATGGAGGATATCCGGGATGCAATCGAGGCCCGTGCGGGCAGCCTGCTGAAGGACCGGCAGGGGCCTGTCCACTATGAACCGATCTACCGGCAGTCCGGCGAATATGCCAGGGAACACGGGGAATTGGATGCGTTCCGGGCCTCCCGTCAGGCAAATGTGGCCTGCAAGGAGGCCATAGAGGCGGCAATCCGGGCGGGCTTTGATGGGGTTCACCTCAAAACTGACCCGAGAGACGTTTTGGCGGAGTTTGGCCCGGAGCGCGTGACCTATGTGCTCGCCGCCACCATCCAGAGCAAGGACTGGGACGAACGCTTTTCCCGAAGCAACAAGACGTGGGCGGCTGCGATCCCCATGTTTGAGCGGGAGGATCACCGTTGTCCCTACATTGTACACATCCATTCTACTGTGGTGAACGGTTTTGTTGACATGGTACGCAGGGAGCTGGCAGCAGCGCGGGGTCAGCCCGCGAAAAAGCCCTCCATTAGGGAACAGTTGGCCGCAAAACCCGTCCCCGGCAGCAAATCCGCCGTAAAACCAAAAGATCGTGAGGTGAGATAACCTATTTCTTACGAAGAAACCAACTTAACATTAGGATCACTTTTTGATGGCATAGGGGGCTTTCCCTATGCCGCCTCTTTTTATGGAATCCATTCCCTGTGGGCCAGCGAGAGCGTACCGGAGTGCGTATCGGTCACAAAACGGCATTTCCCGGATATGGCCCAAATGGGGGACATTACCCGGCTCCACGGCGGGACTCTCCCGCCCGTGGACATTATCACATTTGGAAGTCCTTGCCAGGGATTATCACTGGCAGGCCAACGCCGGGGACTGGCAGATGAACGCAGCGGCCTTTTTATGGAGGCCGTGCGTGTTATTTATGAGATGAGGGAGGCCACACATGGCAAATATCCAAGGTTCGCAATTTGGGAAAACGTCCTCGGTTGTAAAAGTTCCGCAGGTGGGCGTGACTATCAAGCCGTGCTCTCGGCGCTCACAAAGAGCGAAGTTCCAATGCCTCGATCTGGAAAGTGGGCAAACGCCGGAATGGTACGAGGCGGAGGAGTTGATCTCGCTTGGATCGTGTACAACGCTCAACATTTCGGAACAGCACAGCGGCGCAGACGCCTGTTTCTTGTCTGCGATTTTGGAGGAAAACGTGCCGGACAAATACTTTTTGTCCCCAAAAGCCTGCTTGGGTATTTTAAGGCGGGCGGAACGCCGCAGCAAGGACTTGCCGCCTTTGCTGAAAACGGCGTTGATGAATCAGGCGGGCTTATCGGAGTGCTGAACGACCAAGGCGGCGATTTCATTGCGGCGGAGCAATCCAGGATCCCCCCTACCCTCCGCAGCCAGACCCATGGCAATCTGCCCATCGTAGCGGCGGGCTTTGACCTACAGCAGATCACCAGCAAGACCAACCGCTCGGCTATGAAGCCTGTACAGCCCGCCCTTTGCGGGAGCGGCAGGCCCCATGCGGCAATCGGGACACTGTGTATGGCGACCACCCAAACCAACGCGGAAATCTTGGCGGACGCCGCTCCCACGCTAACCTGTAGACATGACCAGCCTTTTGTCGCAAGCGCGGGCTTCCGCTATAAGGCCGCGGGCACAGCGGGCAGCGTGAGCTATCAGGCGGAAACCGCCCCCACGTTGGTGGCCGGACAGCCCAGCGGCGTTCTGAAAGCATTTTCCATCGGGGCCTGCTGTTCAAAGGGTATGCTGTCCGATAATCCCGCTGTTGGCTTTCGCGAAACCCAGGTTTCCCGGACGCTGGATCAGAATGGCGGCAACCCTGGCTGTCAGCAGGACGGTATCGCCGTGGTCAACGCCGTGGATTGCCGCAACCTGAAAAAAGCCGGGGATGTCAGCGGAACATTGCAGGCTAAGGCCCGATCAGCGGGGTACTCACGGAACTATCAGAATCCGGTTCGT
Organism: uncultured Oscillospiraceae bacterium; assembly: GCA_910579595.1. GTDB lineage: Bacteria > Bacillota > Clostridia > Oscillospirales > Oscillospiraceae > Enterenecus. Next base: position 29,856 of record CAJTVM010000021.1, on the reverse strand, counting down.
ATTGGGCTGAATGTAAGGCGGCTTATTCCACTTGAGGCCGAGAGGTTGATGGGGTTCCCGGATTTTTGGACACAGTATGGTCATGATGGAAAAAATATCAGTGACAGTAAGCGTTATTCCATGTTGGGCAACAGCGTTTCCGTACCCTGTGTGGCTTACATCATGCAGGGTATCCGGGACGTGCTGAAAATAGAAGGAGGTGAAAACCATGCCCTTTGTCCCCGTCCCCAAAGACCTGACCCGCGTAAAAACAAAGGTGGCCTTTAACCTGACCCGCCGCCAGCTCATCTGCTTCGGCGGCGGCGCGCTGGTGGGCATTCCCACCTATATCCTGACCCGGGGTGGCATCGGGAACGACGCGGCAGTCATGCTGATGATCGGCCTGATGCTGCCCTTTTTCCTGTTCGGCATCTATGAGAAGGATGGCCAGCCGCTGGAAAAGGTGCTGGGCCACTTCATCCGGGCGCGGTTCCTGTGCCCCCAAACCCGCCCCTATCAGACCGACAACCTCTACGCCGCCCTGGAGCGGCAGAACAATTTTGACAAGGAGGCCGCAAAATTTGAACAGGCAGCAAAAAAACCAGGCAAAAAATCTGCAAGCCGCAAAAAGAAAACTCCGCGCGGAGCGGGCTGATCTGAAAGGCGCCATCCATCCGACGTCTGACGCCAAACGGAAAGCGGCGGAGAAACGGCGCTTTGCCGCCGCCGTGCGAAAGGCCAAGCAGGACGGCAGGCTCCCCCAGACCGCCCAGCAGACCATCCCCTACCGTGAAATGTACCGGGATGGGATCTGCGCGGTGACGGACCGTTATTTCACTAAGCAGATCCGCTTCTACGATATCAACTACCAACTGGCGCAGAACGAGGACAAAAACCTGATCTTTGAGAATTACTGCGATTTTCTCAATTACTTCGATTCCTCCATCCGCGTCCAGCTCTCCTTCCTCAACCAGCGCACCGACATGGAGGAGTACCAGCGCTCCATCTGCATCCCGGAACAGATCGACGCCTTCAACGGCATCCGGGAGGAGTATTCGGATATGCTCAAAAGCCAGCTGGCCAAGGGAAACAACGGCCTGACCAAAACCAAGTACATCACCTTCGGCGTGGAGGCGGACAGTCTGAAAGCGGCCAAGCCCCGGCTGGAGCGCGTTGAGGCGGATATCCTGGCCAATTTCAAGGTGCTGGGCGTCCGGGCGCACTCCCTTAACGGTCTTGAGCGGCTGGCGACCCTCCACCAAATCCTCCACCCCATGGATCATCAGAAATTCCGCTTCACCTGGGACGCCATCTGGAAAACCGGGCTGTCCACCAAGGACTTCATCGCCCCGGACAGCTTCACCTTCAAGTCCGGGCGCACCTTCCAGATGGGCAAAACCCACGGCGCGGTGTCCTTCCTGCAAATCCTGGCCCCGGAGCTGACCGACCGTATGCTGGCGGACTTCCTGGACCTGGAGCACAGCCAGGTGGTGACCATGCACATCCAGTCCATTGACCAAAGCGCCGCCATCAAGAATATCAAGCGGAAGATCACCGATCTGGACGCCATGAAAATCCAGGAGCAGAAAAAGGCCGTCCGGGCAGGCTATGATATGGATATAATTCCCAGCGACTTGACCACCTTCGGCAACGAGGCCAAAACGCTGCTGGAGGATCTTCAATCCCGGAACGAGCGGATGTTTCTGGTGACGGTGATCGTGCTGAACGTCGCCCCCACCCGGCAGAGGCTGGAGAACAACATCTTCCAGGCGGCGGGGGTGGCGCAGAAATACAACTGCGCCCTGCGCCGCCTGGAATGGCAGCAGGAACAAGGGCTGGTATCCTCCCTTCCCCTGGGACTGAACCAAATCAACATCCAGCGGGGCTTGACCACCTCAAGCACCGCTATTTTTGTGCCCTTCACCACCCAGGAGCTATTTATGGGCGGCGAGGCGCTGTACTACGGGCTGAACGCCCTGTCCAACAACCTCATCATGGCAGACCGCAAAAAGCTGAAAAACCCCAACGGCCTGATCCTGGGCACTCCCGGCAGCGGTAAATCCTTCTCCGCCAAGCGGGAGATCGCCAACGCGTTCCTCATGACCCAGGACGATATCGCCATCATCGACCCGGAAAACGAGTATTCGTCCCTGGTGCGGCGGCTGGGCGGGCAGGTGATCGACATTTCCCCCGCCTCCGACCAGTTTATCAATCCCATGGATCTGACCCTCAACTACTCCGAGGACGATAACCCGCTGACGCTGAAAAGCGACTTCATCCTCTCCCTGTGTGAGCTGATCGTGGGCGGCAAGGCGGGGCTGGAGCCGGTGGAGAAAACGGTGATTGACCGCTGCGTCCACATGGTGTACCGGGACTATTTGCAGGACCCCCGCCCTGAGAAAATGCCGGTGCTGGGGGATCTGTATGAGCTTCTGCGCCAGCAGCCGGAGGTGGAGGCCCAGCGCATTGCCACGGCGCTGGAGATCTACGTCACCGGCTCTCTCAACGTGTTCAACCACCGCACCAATGTGGAGATCAACAGCCGGATCGTGTGCTACATCATCAAAAACCTGGGCAAGCAGCTCAAGAAGTTTGGGATGCAGGTGGTGCAGGATCAGGTTTGGGGGCGTGTCAGCGAGAACCGGGAGGCCCACAAATCCACCCGGCTCTATGTGGATGAGATGCACCTCCTCTTGCGGGAGGAGCAGACCGCCGCCTACACGGTGGAGATCTGGAAGCGGTTCCGCAAGTGGGGCGGAATTCCCACCGGCATTACCCAAAATGTGAAGGATTTGCTCTCATCCAGGGAGATCGAGAATATCTTTGAAAATTCTGATTTCATCTATATGCTGAACCAGGCGGGCGGCGACCGACAGATCCTGGCCAAGCAGCTCAACATCAGCCCCCACCAGCTTTCCTATGTAACGAACTCTAACGCCGGCGAGGGGCTGTTATTTTTCGGGAATGTGATCATCCCCTTTGTGGACCACTTCCCCAAGGATACCGAGCTGTACCGGCTGCTCACCACCCGCCCGGAAGAATTGGCGGAACAGTAAAGGAGGCGCTGAACAGTGAATCAACACATAAGAAGCTCCAATCGAACCATGACCGGCGTAAGCAATTCCGCTATTGCCCCCAGCGGCGCGGAGCGTCCGGCGCGGCGCACCGAGACGGCCCGCGCGGCATGGGTGGCGGCTCGGAGAACGGCGGGGAAGCCGTCTATCCGCAAGGACTTGGCGGAAAAACGGGCGGCGGTAAACGCCTGTGTCGCCGTGCCGGATCATCTCCGCAAACCCCCGGAGGCGGCGCGATGAGCCGGGAACAATTCCGGGCACGGAGTAAAAAAGTTCAGAAACTGGGCCGGGACGGCCTGATTGAACAGGATAAGGCCACCGGGCAGGAGAAGCGGATCAGCCAGCGCGCGGCGGACATCTCGTTCGGCCCGGATCGCACCCCGGAGCAGGGGCCGCTGCGGCGTACCACCTCTCAGGGGAGGAAGCCCCGTCAGCGGCCCCGTCCCGCGCCCCCTTCGGAGGCGGCGCGGATCGATGTGCCGGACGTGGGTTGGTCTGACGCTGCCACGCCAAGTGCGCCGGACGCGGTTCGGCCTAACACCGCCGCGCCGAGCGCACCGGACATGGCTCGGTATGATAGCGCACCGGATATGGATACACCGGATGTGGCCAATCCTGCCGCACTGGACACGATTTACCCTGACGTATCGAATGTACACAGTGCATCAGCTCCGCCCCCCGCCATGCGGGGGGCGGACGATACCCCGGCTCAGATTTCGTCACTTACCTCTCCGAATGTGCACCCTTCAAAAAAACAGCGCCAGCGGAAGCAAATGGAAAAGCTGCGGCAGGAGGAAGCCCCCGCCCCCACATCGGGCGGGCCGGAGGCTGGGCGGCTGAAATTTGAGGATGGTTCTGCTGAAACGGAACCTACCGCCAAATTGGACCGCCCACATCTGCGTTTTGAGGACGATCCGGATCAGGAAACGCCTAACGCCCAGGATGCAAACCATGCGCCTGACGCGCCCAGCGCCCAGGATGTGGAGCGTGTCGCTGACGCACCGCCGCCCTCCCGCCGCCGGCAGAGGCGGTATGAAACATCGGAACGGCGAGTGATACAGCCCGGGCGCAGGCTGGACAAGGCCCAGACCAACATTCCCGCCCAGCGCCGCGCCCGTCTTGCGCCGGAGTATGACGCCACCACCGGCAGAGTGCGCCGCCGCTTACGGTTTGAGGATGAGACTGCGCCGGAACAAGCCACCCCCTCCCTTCCCGCCCAGGCGGGTGGCGTGGCGAAAACGGCGGCGGTGGGAAAGCTCCACGGCAGGCTACGGGAAGCGGAACAGAACAATGTGGCGGTGGAGGCGGCTCACGAGGGCGAATTTGCCGCCGAACGGGGCGCGGGGCGGCTTTTGCGGCGGAGCCGCCGCCTGCGCTCCGAGTCCTACCGGGCGGCACGGCAGGCCGAGGGGCGGCTGCGCACTGAGCAGGCCCAGCTGGCATGGCAGTCCGCCCTCCAAGATAACCCCGAGCTGCGGCGGCAAGGCGTCCTGACCAAGTGGATACAGAAGCGGAAACTCAAACGCCGCTATGCCCAGGCTGCGCGGGAGGCCAAAGCAGCCGCCCAGCACACCCGGCAGACGGCGACTGGCAGCGGAAAGATCCTCCAGGCGGCGCAGCGGTATGCCTCGGCACACAAAGGCGCTCTGCTCATCGTGGCGGCGCTGGCGCTGGGGATCGGCTTTTTCTCGGCGGGGCTGGCCTCCTGTACCGTCATGCTGTCCGGCGTCCAGTCCGCCTCTGTCTCTGCTTCTTATCTGGCGGACGATCAGGAAATCTGCGATTCCGACCTGTACTTTACCGAGCTGGAAACGGATTTGCAGTTGGATATCGCCAACACCGAGATCAACCACCCCGGCTATGATGAATACCGCTACAACATCGGGGAAATCAGCCATAACCCCTACGAGCTGATGAACTACCTCTCCGCCACCCGGAACGCCTTTACCTTTGAGCAGACCCGCCCGGAAATCGAACGGCTTTTCGCGGAGAAGTACCAGCTCACCCGGACAACCGTCACCGAAACCCGTTATGACGATGAGGGCAACCCCTACGAATGGAAGGTGCTGCAAACCACCCTTACCGTGAACCGGCTGGGGGACAGCCTCTCGGCCAGCCTGCTCCCAGGGGAGCAGACGGAACGGTACAATCTGTATGCGCGGACCTACGGCAGCCGGCAGGCGTTTGCCAGCCCCTTTGATTTTCCCTGGCTGGGCTATGTGACCAGCGGCTACGGCTACCGGGTGCACCCCACCACCGGGGCCAAGGATCTGCATCGGGGCGTGGATATCGCCGCCGCCCAGGGGACGCCCATCAAAGCCGTCCGGGACGGGCGGGTGGTGTCCGCCGGGGATGCGGGCAGCTACGGATTGTGCGTGGTCATCGAGGATGATAAGGGGTATCAGGCCCGCTACGCCCACTGCTCCAGCCTGAGCGTCAGCGCGGGCCAGGAGGTCAAGCGCGGGGACGTGATCGGCGCGGTGGGCAGCACCGGGGACAGCACCGGGCCGCACCTCCATCTGGAGGTCCTGCGGAACGGGGCATATCTCAACCCCTACTACTTTGTGGACAACGGAGACGACGGCAGCGGCGGGGCGCTGCCCGGTACACCGGGCGGGCCAACCATCCCGGACTACTCCGGGGAGCCCATGGGCGGCGATACCTATTCCGCCATGATTGCCGAGGCTGAAAAATATCTCGGATTTCCCTATGTCTGGGGCGGAACCAATCCCTCCACCTCCTTTGACTGTGCCGGGTATGTGTCCTGGGTGATCAACCACAGCGGCTGGAACTACGGGCGGCTGGGGGTGATGGGGCTGGAGGATGTCTGCACCCCGGTGTCCGCCGCCGGCGCAAAGCCCGGTGATTTGGTGTTCTTCATCGGCACCTATGACGCGCCGTATCCCAACCGGCCCACCCATGTGGGCATCTACGTGGGTAACGGCCAATTCATCCACTGCGGCAGCTCGGGGGTGTCCTATTCCGATCTCGGCTACAGCTATTGGCAGCAGCACTTTTACGGATTCGGGCGTTTGCCAACGTCCTGAACGATTGGAGGAATCAAAATGAAAGTCGGTTTAATCGACGTGGACAGCCACAACTGGCCCAACCTGTGTCTGATGAAGCTTTCTACTTATCATAAAACCCAGGGGAACACCGTGGAGTGGTGGACCCCGGACGGCAGCTATGACATCGTTTACAAAAGCCGGGTGTTCACCGACAGCTATTCCAGGGACAGCTTGGTAATTCCCAACGCCGCCCATGTCTTTTGCGGCGGCACGGGCTACGGCCCCGGTGGGTCCAACCTTCCGGACGCGGTGGAACACAGCCGCCCGGACTGTGGTTTATATCCGCAGTTTCCCGGCACCGCCTACGGCTTTTTGACCCGTGGGTGCCCCAGGGACTGCGGATTTTGTATTGTCAGCGGAAAAGAGGGGCGGCACAGCCGTCAGGTGGCAGACCTGTCCGAGTTTTGGGATGGGCAGCGGGAGATCAAGCTGCTGGACGCCAACCTGCTGGCCTGTCCAGACCATGAGCGGCTGATTTTACAGCTTGCGGACAGCCGCGCATGGGTGGATTTCTCTCAAGGGCTTGATATCCGGCTCGTCACGCCGGACAACGCCGCGCTGCTCAACCGGGTGCGGACAAAGACAATTCATTTCGCCTGGGACGATCCCAACGTGGATTTGACGCCCTGTTTCCGGCGGTTTCTGGAGCTGACCAACATCCACGATTTCCGGCGGCTCCGGGTGTATGTGCTCACCAACTACGGCAGCACCCATGAGCAGGATCTGTATCGGGTGGAAACCCTGCGGAGCATGGGTTACGACCCCTATGTGATGGTGTATGAGCGCCCCAGCGCGCCGCCCATCACCCGGCAGCTCCAGCGGTGGGTGAACAATAAACGGATATTCCGGGCAGTCCCCCATTTCGCGGACTATGTGCCCAGCATGGCGGGAGGTGGGAAACGTGCGTGACGCGTTTGAGGCCAAGCGGGAGCGGATCCGCGCCGACCTGTCCAACGCCCGGGAGAAGGCCAGCCAGTGGCAGGCCCGTGCCCGTGATTTTGAGCGCCAGCTCACCGAGCTGGAAAATACGGAGATCCTGCGGCTGGTCCACGGCGTGGCCTCCTCCCCGGAGGAGCTGCGGGATCTGCTGAAGCTGATCCAGGCGACGCAGCAGCCGCCCCAAGAAAAATCAACTGATATAGGAGGGTTAAGCCAACTTGAACAGTAAATTACGGCCTATTTTCTGCGTCCTGCTGTGCCTGGTCATGGCGCTGTCCCTGACCGGCACGGCCCTGGCCTTTGATGACAACAGCCAGGAACAGGACATCACCATCCGCATCACCCCGCCCACCGGCTGGGCTACCCAGCGGGCGGAGGTGGAGCTTTGTATCACCGACAACGCCGAGAAGGGCTTTGAGAACGCCCAGGTCCAGGTAGGCGGTGGGAGCTGGCGGGACATCACCGGCGATTTGGTGCAAACCGGGAACCAATGGTTCACCGTGGTGGAAATCACGGAAAACTGCTCCATCTATGTGAAGGTAACGGACCAGGCTGGGATCGTCTATGAAAAATCCCAGTATATCCGATGCTTCAACACCACCGATAACGTCCAAACTTCTGTGCCGTCCCAGCCCAGCGCCACGGACGCGCCCGCCGCGCCCAGCGCCGATCCCCAGCCCTCCGCAGGGCCGGTTGCCCCGCCCGGTGGCCAGGGGACGGTGATTGACAATGTTTCTGAGGATGGCGGACGGGAGTTCTTCACCATCGCCACCCCGGATGAAAATGTGTTTTACCTGGTCATCGACCGCCAGCGGGACAGCGAAAATGTCTACTTTCTCAACGCGGTCACGGAATCCGATCTGATGGCGCTGGCTGAGAAGGAAAAGGAGCCGGAGGGTGGCGGGGTGTCCGCAGTCCCTGACCCCGCGCCGGTCTGCACCTGCAAGGAAAAGTGTGTTCCCGGCGCGGTGGAGGCCGGGTGCCCCGTCTGTTTCCTGTCCTACCAGGACTGCGCCGGCACCGTAACCGCCGAACCGTCAGATCTGGAACCGGAGCGACAGTCCGGCGGCGGGGCCGGGACGATCATCCTGGTTTTGATTGTGGTGCTGGCTGTGGGCGGCGCGGGCTATTACCTGAAAATCTACAAGCCCAAAAAGGAGCTGGCCGAGGCGGAGGATCTGGATGAGCTGACGGGGACTGGCGAGGAGGAACCCACGGTAAACGAGGATGATCTGCCCGATCCCGTTTCCTGCCCCGAGCCCGAGGAGCCGGACTATCCCGCGTATTACGGGGATGGGGACGATACATGACGCGCTTCACAGACAGCCCCTATGAAAAAATTATGACACAGACGCCCGAGGAAAGGGGGTCGGCGGATTTCCCGCCGCCCCCCTTTCCCCCCGGACACCCCTGTCACGGGTGCACCTACGGCAGGGACAGGCCCTGCCTGGGCATATGCTACCGAAAAATATGGAAAGGAAGTGGAAAACACGCAACTCGTAATCGCTGAAAAGCCGTCCGTGGCCCGTGCCATCTCCCAGGTGCTGGAGGCCGGGGCAAAACGGGACGGATATTGGGAGGGGCGCGGGTCGCCAGTGGCGACCTCTAAGTGCCAAGGGCACTTAGAAGCGCCGACCGAGCCGACAGGCGAGACTGACTGGCTGGTGAGCTGGTGCGTGGGCCATTTGGTGGAGCTGGCCCCCGCCGACGCCTATGATCCCCGCTACTCCAAGTGGAACTATAACGATCTGCCCATTATCCCCCACCCCTGGCAGTACCGGGTGCTGCCGGACACCCAAAAGCAGTTTGATATCCTGCGCTGCCTCATGGGCCGGGATGATGTGGACACGGTGGTGTGCGCCACCGACGCGGGCCGGGAGGGGGAGCTGATCTTCCGCCTGGTCTACGATCTGTGCGGCTGTACCAAACCGATAAAGCGCCTTTGGATCTCCTCCATGGAGGAGCCCGCCATCTGCCGGGGGTTCGACAATCTGCTGGACAGCGCCAGCTACGACAATCTGTACGCCGCCGCCCTGTGCCGCGCCAAGGCGGATTGGCTGGTGGGGATCAACGCCACCCGACTGTTCACCACCCTCTACAAAGGGAAAACGCTGAATGTGGGCCGGGTGCTGACCCCTACGCTGGCCCTCCTGGTGGAGCGGGAGGCGGCGATTGCCGGATTTCAGAAGGAAAAATTCTACACGGTGGAACTGAAGCTAAACGGGCTGACGGCGGTCAGCGAACGGTTTTCGTCCAAAACGGCGGCGGAAAGGCTGCGCAAAGCCTGTCTGGGCACATCGGCGACGGTGACGGTGGTGGATCGGAAAGAGAGAACGGAGCGCCCCCCGGCCCTCTATGACCTGACCACCCTCCAGCGGGAGGCCAACCGGCTGTTGGGCTACACCGCCCAGCAGACCCTTGATTATTTGCAGAGCCTCTATGAGAAGCGGCTGGCCACCTATCCCCGGACGGACAGCCGGTATCTCACCGATGATATGGAGGAAACGGCGCGGACACTGGCGCCCATTGCCGCCCGGATCTGCGGGGTACAGCCGGCGGGCAGCGTAACCGCCGCCCAAGTGTGCGACAGCGGAAAGGTCACGGATCACCATGCGCTGATCCCCACCCGGAATGCCGCCGGCGCGGAACTGGATTCCCTTCCCACTGGGGAGCGGGAGATTCTGCGGCTGGTGGCGCTGGGACTGGTTCGGGCTGTCAGCAGCCCCTATCAGTACGCCGAAACCGTGGTGACGGCGGAGTGCGGCGGGCATCGTTTCACCGCCAGGGGCAGGACTGTGCGTGGTATCGGTTGGCGGGCCTATGCCGCGCCGCCCAAGTGCCCGGTCCTGCCTGAGCTGGCTGAGGGCCAGCGGTTGGAAGGCGGAGACGCGGCCTTAAAAGTGGGCACAACCGCGCCCCCGGCGCATTTTAATGAGGACACCCTGCTCGCGGCCATGGAGCGCACCGGCGCGGAGGATATGCCCGATGACGCCGCGCACAAGGGTTTAGGAACTCCCGCCACCCGTGCTGCCACCATTGAAAAGCTGGTGCGCTCCGGTTTTGTGGTGCGGGAGGGCAGGCAGCTGATCCCCACGCAAAAGGGGATTGACCTCATCCGGGTCATGCCTGACCAGCTGAAATCCGCCAAGCTGACCGCCGAGTGGGAGGAACGGCTGGGGGCGGTGGAGCGCGGGGAGCTGCCCCCGGACGCTTTCATGAACGGCATCGTGGACATGGTGCGCGGGCTGGTCCAGACCTATGCCGGTGTGAGCGTTGCCTCCGCCGCCCTGTCCCAGTCCGGGCGGGCTGTAATTGGGAAGTGCCCCCGCTGCGGCAAAAACGTGGTGGAGGGCCAAAAGAGCTTTTTCTGCGAGGGCTATTACGATAAGCCGCCCTGCGGCTTTGCCCTGTGGAAAAATGACCGCTTTTTTACCGGCAAACACAAGGAGCTGACAAAGAAAATTGCCGCTTCTCTTTTGAAAAACGGGTGCGTGGCATTGACCGGCCTGTTTTCCGAGAAAAAAGGCGTTTTCTATGACGCCACCGTTGTGCTGGATGATGACGGTGGGAAGTTTGTGCGCTATAAGGTGGAATTTGACAAGGAAAAGGGGCATGAGGATGGACAATAAGAGAATGTTTGATGAACGATTGAACGAGGCGCTGGACGTCAGCGGGGTGCGCCGGGAGAAACTGGCGCGCCACCTGGATGTGGCTGTGCCGGTGGTAAACCGCTGGCTGAATGGGATCACAGCCCCGGATGTGTACCAATTCCAGGCCATTGCCCGGTTTTTCGGGAAGCCCTATGGGTGGTTTCTGGATGGAGGGGACAGGTTCCCCGGCACGGAGGAGCTGGCGATCCGGCTGGGGCTGAACGAGGAAACGGTGGCGGAACTGCTGGCGCTGACGGCGGAGGACTATGACAACACTTCCGTGCTGGAGGCGGTGGATGCCGCCATTCGTGCCGTGTTGGCCGTGATCGACGGAGTCCATCAGGATCTGTGCCGGTGTGCCGATCAATATGCGGCACAGATGGAGGGTGGAGGAGATTGAAGATGGACAGAAAACAGAGCCGGACGCGGGAAGCCGAATTCCTTTCTAAATCGGGGGATGCGGCGGCGGTCTACCGCTTTCGGGCTGGGGAAATTGACGGCCGCCCCGAGCCTTTGGAGCGGGTACGGCTGTCTGGAGGAAGCCCCATAGAAAGCGGTTTTGACCTGATCACCACCGGCCCGATTATGGAGGGTGTGGATGTCCTTGCCATACTGGATGAATATCGGGCCAATGGATTTGTAGAATCCGGCGACATTGTTGCGTTTAAGCAGGCGGGGGCGCTATCGTGCTGGTCCGTGGACCTGCTTGCCTACAATAGGCTGCGTGGCCTGCTGGAAAACTGCTTGAAAACCGCCGAGTTGAGTATGGAGCAGAACCATAATCAGATCGACGGTATCATCAATAACGTACACCCCAGGTTTGACGAATTAGCGACCGAGGACGAAGCCCTCTTTTTAGTGGGTGGGATCGCATATCTTCATATCAAAACCAGCAAAGATGAGCGCGATTATTCCCGCGATGACTGCTACACCACCTATGACTTTACCCTTTTTGACAGGGGCACCATGCAACAGTTGGACTGTGGCCGGATGGAGGTCGCGGCGGACATACGGGACGATCCCTGGCAGATCCACCGGCTGGCCGTGCAGAATATTTTAGAGTGCCGGACGGTTTTGGGCGGTTCTTCTCTGGAACCCGTTCGCGTGGACATATTGGAAACCTTGCGGGATGCCGCAGCCAGCAAAGTCCCCAAACCCTCTTTGCGGGACGCTCTGCGTCTGTGCCAGCAGGAGGCTGGGAGCCGCGCCCATGGCGCCGTTTCTCCTGACAAACGCCAACATGGGGCAGAGAGGTAACGCCATGCAGCTGACCAACATTGAGAAGGAAACGATCATCAATTTCAACGAGGCCGAGCGCACCGCCAGCGTCTACACCCACAACGAGGCTTTGAAAGCGCGGCTGTTGAAACTGTGCCAGACCCACCCGGAGCAGGTGCGTCAGACTGCCGTCAATCAGTGGGGTGGTCTGACCTTTGAGCTGCCTAAGAAATGGCTGAAGGTAGCGCCGCCCCGCGTGCTGTCCCCGGCACAACGGGCGGTGCTGGACAGGATAAATCGACAGAAACAGGGCCAGGGTTGAAGCACGTTCTTGTTTTTCACTCTTTTCCATGCTATAATTAGCCAACAATTCCCTGAAAACGTTTATGAGGGTGCGAAAATGAGCGGGAAAAAGAAGAAAAATAAATATGCAAACACACCGAAATGGGCAAAGCAAGGGAACAAGGCGGCGAGACATAGTGCACGTATCCGCATGGCGCGTCGGTGGCTGGTCGTCTATGAGGGCACAGGGGACCATATTGTCCAGGCATATCGGAAGGAATTCAAGGTCGATGTTATGACTGCTCTCAATGATCTGGGCGAAATCGGCGCATTGACGCCGGAGCAGATTGCCGTAAAGCGGCAAGCAGAGGAACGGCGGCAGGAACAACTGTGGCAGGAGAAAGAGGAAAAGAAGCTGCGAGACTTTTATGACCGCTTCCCTGATTCAGACGATCAGTTTTACTTCATTGCCGGTTACACATCCGGCGGTGCGCCCTATGGGGTAACCTGGGATGAGATGGGGCTGGAGCCCTACCAAGACCCGGAGAATGTGGTTTGGGAAAGCGAGGATGATGATTTCTCGAAGTTTAAGGAGGAGTTGAGGCTTATGGGCCGCAATTCCATCCGGCTGGATATTGCGGGCGAAAGTCCCTGCACCGTTGGGTGCACAAAATTTGGCGGCGTTCCCGATGTTCCAGACAGCTTCATTTGGCCGGTATTTGAGACGGGCACCTATGAGGATGAACAGATAAAGCCGCATCCACTGGCATTTCTGGCTCAATTTAACTGCGCGGAGATGAAACGGCTGGACAAAGACCGCCTCCTTCCTCATATGGGGCTGCTGTCTTTTTTCTATGAGCTGGAATCCCAACGATGGGGCTTTGATCCGAAGGATAGGGGCTACGCCAAGGTTTTTTGGTTCCCGGATATAGAAAGCCTGTCCCCCGCCGTTGTTCCGGAAAATCTGAAAGCGGATTTCCGCCTCCCGGCGATCAACATTGCCATGTGCAGGGAGAAAAGTTTCCCCGATTACGAGGACTTCACCTGTCAAATGGAATTTGATGAGCGCCAGCGCGATCTTCCCTATGAATACTTTGAAAGCCTGCAATGGGAGCTTGAAATTGAAGCGGAAGTGGACAATTGCTCCAAGCTGTTGGGTTGGCCCAACACAATACAGGGGAGCATGGCGGGGGCGTGTGAGCTTGTATCCAAAGGCTATTACTTGGGCGGTGACAGAGATCAGCCCCCGCCAGAGGTTGTTAAGGAGGCGTTCCGTACAGCACGGGATGAGTGGCAACTGCTTTTTCAGTTAGACACTGTGGAAGCGGATGGATTTGAGTTGATGTTTGGGGACTGCGGACGTATTTACTTTTTTATTCGGAAATCAGACTTAATGGAAAAGTGCTTTGATAATGTCTGGTTAATTTTGCAATGCTTTTGAAAGATTTAAAACGGTGCCTGAGCCTCTTAGGACAGGTGTGTCGGGCGGCGGCTGGTCGTTCACAAAAGCTGTTGTGATACCGGCCATAATCTGGTATACTACCGCTATCACATTCATGGAGGCACAGCAATGTACAAAAACATTGAGAAGCAGACCGCGTTGAAGCTCAAAGATCTGGTCGCGTATCAAAAAGGGCAGGTTGTCAGCAAAACGCTGGTGCAGAACGATCACGTCAGCATGACCATTTTTTCCTTTGATAAGGGTGAGGAAATCTCCACCCATGCGGCAGGCGGCGACGCTATGGTCACTGTATTGGAGGGCACCGGCCGCTTTACTGTGGGCGGCGAGGTATTCATCCTGGGCGCGGGCGAGACGCTCATTATGCCCAAAGACATTCCCCATGCCGTGTATGGTGAGGAACAGTTTAAAATGCAGCTCACAGTGTCCTTTTAAGCGATATCAGCACAATTTGGCAGAAACCCAGAGGGAATAATTTCCCTCTGGGTTTCTCTTATATTCTCATCGTGAGGAGGTTTTCATGGCAAACAAATTACAGTTTATATCCAATCTGGCGGATCAAACCGCCCACAACGTCACGCGGAATGTAGACGCCTGGAAGCGGTACTTGAACACTGCCGCCACAATCTATAAATATCCGTTCGATGATCAGCTCCTGATTTACGCCCAGCGCCCGGAGGCCACCGCCTGCGCCAGCATGGAGCTGTGGAATGAAACCATGCGGCGGTGGGTAAGACCAGGTGCGAAGGGTATCGCGCTCATCCACAAGAGCGGCGATAACAGACCCTATCTGATATACGTTTTTGATGTGGCGGACACCTACCCGGTGAAGGGCGCGAGGACGCTCCACCTATGGGAAATGCGGGAGCAGCACCACGCCGCTGTGTCGGATGCGTTGGAGGGCAGATACGGTCCCACGGAAGGCGGGGACATCGGCGGGCGGCTGATGGAGCTGGCCGCGCGAACGGTGAACGAGGTCTACCGTGATCACCTGGCCGACCTGGCCTACGATGTGCGCAACAGTCTGTTGGAGGAGCTGGACGATCTCAACCTGGAGGTGCGCTTTCGGGATGTGCTCACCGCCAGCGTCCAGTATACCATTCTCACCCGCTGCGGTCTGAACCCCGCCGAGTATCTGGAGAACGAGGATCTGCTGGGCATCACCGAGTTTTCCACCCCCGCCGTCCTCCACCACCTGGGCAATGCCGCCAGCGTGGTATCCATGGGGATGCTCAATGAAATCGGCAGGGCCGTCAAGACCTTTGATCGGGAACAGGCAAAAAGGAACAAGAGAAATCTGGAAAATCCTCTTGCAATTTCGCAGGAAACCATGTATACTGAGGATGCAAAAGGATTTAACACTGTAAAGCATGAAAGTAAAGAAAGGAGTGTTGAAGATGGAACTGACTTACACGAAAGTGGGCGATTACCTGATCCCCGACCTGATGATGGACGGACAGGAGGAGGATCTGCCTCTGGGCAAGTACGGGCGGCTGCGGGAGAACTTCCTGAGAGAACATCACAGCGGGACATACACGTCGATGCTGCTGACCGGGCGGCTGGAGCCGCACCTGCGGGAGATCGACCGGCAGGCGCGGGATCAAGTGGATCGGATGGTGGCCGATTTGAAGAAGCGCAGCGGCGTGAACGAGGCGATGAAGGCCCGCGATCAGATGGGCTGGGTGCGGGCGGTGAACAGCTTCACTCACCAGGCGGAGGAGATCGTACTGGCGGAGATCGTCTACAAGTAAATCAGGAGGAGGAACAGACGGCGGGCGAACAGCCCGCCGTTTTTGAGTCTGCTGAACCTCCTGCTGCCCGGTTCAGCTTGTTCCCCTCGGTGGAGGAACAGATTGAGATTATCGCCCAGGCCCAAGGGCTGGAGCGGCAGGCGGGACGCCAGGAATCAATTTTCCAGGATGCGCGGGTGCCGGACGCGGTGATTGGACGCGCCCTCACCAGCGGTGGAAACAGGCAGCACACCATTGAGCACATTGTGGCCTTTTTCCAGAAGCAGCCCACCGGCTCCGCCGCCGCGTCGTTCATGGAGCAGGAGTTTGGCGAGGGTGGCAAAGGTATTTCCATCGGCGGGCAGGATTACGCGCTTTGGTTCAGCAAAGAGGGGTTTCGCATTGCTCCGGGGCGGTCTGCCTTTGGCCCCGGCAGTACCCTCGTCCCGTGGGTAAACGCCGCCGCCATGGTGTCCAATCTGCTGCGGGACGGGACGTTTGCCGCCCAGGAGAAAATTGACGGGGCACGGGATAATGAGTTCCGGGAGCTGGCGGAGCAGCTTTGGTATCTGCGCCAGGATTTCGGCGGCAACGCCATAGAACGCAATTTCCTGCCTACAATTTCACAGCATTTCCTGGGCAAGGGTTTCCCGGATGACACCAGGGAGATCGACAAGCTGCTGAAAGACCCGGTTTCCCGGCAGCAAATTGTCCGAGAAATGGCTGAATTTGTGGGCAGATATGAAAGCGAACCGGATCTTTTGAGATTCCACCGTCTGCATCGTCCCCAGGAGCTGTTTACCAATATCGTCAGCCTGTTCTCGCACTACGAACAATTTCAAGCAGCGGACGGATTCAGTCCGGTGAGGGCCAGCTTTATCACCGAGGATGAGATCGACCGCCTGCTCACGCGGGGCGACAGTATTTCAGAGGGCAAGCTGCGCATCTATTCTTATTTCATGCAGGGCCACAATTCCAAAGAGTGCGCTGAATTTTTGCGGCATGAGTACGGCGATGGCGGGTACGGTCGTCTGGGATACAATGAGAGCCACGATAGCAAGGGCATCAAATTTACCCGCGAAGATGAACAGTCCGGCTTCAAGGGCTATGATACTGTCGTTATGAATTGGAACCAGGTGCAAAAACGTGTCCGGGCGTTGATTGACAGCGGGCGGTATCTCAACGAGCAGGAAAAGGGGCATCTCCCGGCTTATGACAAGCTGGCCCTGGCCCGGAGGATATACGAGTTTAACTACTATAAGCCCAACGACCCCAATCGGACCTATCCCCATGAATGGGATCTGGATGCGGCGAAGCGGGATATTCTGCCCTTGCTGGACAGTCCAGAACAGGTTGAAAAGCTGTTTAATCAGATGTTGAGCGATTTCGCCCCCCTCTCGCCGGATACGCCGCACTATACCGCGATGCAGTATGCGCTTCGAGATCTGGGTGCTTACCAGCGAGGAGATTCTCCTCTATTTACTCCCCTGCCAGAATCCGCTTTGGAGGCCGAGCGGCAGGAGCGGCAGGCCGCGCAAGAGGCCCGGAAAGCGATGAAGGCCCAGCGCACACCGCCAGCCCCAAAGGAGCCGGAGGGCAAGCTGGCGGCTGCGGCCCGTGCGCTGGCACAGAAGATGCCCCCCCAAGCGGTACAGGAGGATGATGGGCAGATCTCCTTTGACCTGTTCAGTGCCCAGCCGCCTGCACCCGTGGACAACCAGGAAAGCGCCCCAGAGGAAAGAACACCACAGCGCCAATTTGGCTTGGGCTATGGGTACCTGGGCAATGGCCTGACGGTCTGGAACCGGCTGGAGGAGGAGCACGGCGACTATAAGACGCTGGCCCACATCGACCCTGACAGGACGGTAACGTTCTACGATGATGATTTGCCGGAGGAAATCAAGGATCAAATCAAAAAGGTTGCCGCCACTTCGGAACTGAGTATTTCCGCCACCCAGGACGAGCCTGTGTTTTCCACTCCATCCCAAGCACCCGAACGGGATCAGTTCCCCGGCGCGGACCGTCCGGAACCGCAGCGGGACCGGGCCGATACCCCGGCGTCTCCAGCGGTGGAGGCAGTGCCCGAACCCACCGGGGCGGGTGCCCCGGAGCAGCCGGAACATGATGGCATCATACCCAGTGATCCCGATCTTGCGCCAAATGCGGAGGAATATTGGAACCTGAAGGCCCAGCACCCGGACAAGCTCGTTGGCGTCCAGGTAGGGGACTATATGCTGTTTTACGGCCAGGACGCCGAGGAAGCCGCCTCCGTCCTGGGCACAAACCTGGTTACGCGGGAAATTCCCGGCCTGGGCCAGACCCCCGTCACCGGGAGCCGGGAGGCATGGCAGGCGGTGCTGAAAAAGCTGCTGGAGCATGGGCACAACGTGGTGCTGGCCCGCCCGGATCTGGAGCGCGGCCTGGACGCGCCCTATGAGATCATCCAAGAGAGTGACGCTGCGGACTACATCCCCATCGGCATGGAACTGGCCATAGATGGGCGGCGCATGAAGATCGACAGCGTGGACTTTGCCAGCAATGAGGTCAAGCTGCTGGACCTGGATATGAAGGGCTGGTTCCCCGTTTTCCGTTCCGAGCTGATCCCCTTTGTGCGCCAATTTGTGGAGGAAGTCCAGCACAGCGAGAGGTATATCGCCGCCGAGACGGCACGTCAACTCAGGCAGGAGGAAGCGGTGGAGCAGTCCGCTGGCATGGGCAATCCACCCTATGAGACGGAACCGGAACAGGTGGAAATCGGCGGCGGGCAGATTGCACCGCTCCAATCTCAAGTACCCGTCACCACCGAGGTTGTAGGCCGGGTGGATACCGGATTATTTGAAGTTGTCATTGAAAAAATGCACATTGGCCCTGAGCGCCGCAATTTCCACATCACCGACGATAACCTGGGCGCGGGCGGCGAGAAAACCAAATACCAGTACAACGCGGCGGCTATCCGCACCTTGAGACAGATCGAGGGGGAGGGCCGTCTTGCCACGCCTGAAGAACAGGAAATCCTCTCCCGCTATGTGGGCTGGGGCGGCATCCCCAAGGCGTTCAACCCGGACGATCCCAAGTGGGCTAAAGAATACGCCGAGCTGAAGGAGCTGCTCACCCCCGAGGAGTACACCTCCGCCCGCTCCACCGTCCTGAATGCGCATTATACATCGCCAACCGTTATCAAAGCCATGTATCAGGCGGTGGAGAACATGGGCTATCAGCCGGGGACGGTGTTGGAGCCGTCCATGGGGGTGGGCAATTTCTTCGGCCTCCTGCCGGAGTCCCTGACCGGGGCCAAGCTGTACGGCGTGGAGCTGGACAGCCTCACCGGGCGCATTGCCCGCCAGCTCTACCAGAACGCCGACATCACCGTGGACGGCTTTGAAAAAACGGGGTGGCGGGACTTCTTTGATTTGGCGGTGGGCAACGTGCCCTTTGGGCAGTATCAGGTCAATGACCCCGCCTATAACAACCTGGGCTTCAGCATCCACAACTATTTCTTTGCCAAGGCGTTGGATCAGGTGCGCCCCGGCGGCATCGTGGCCTTTGTCACCAGCCGGTACACCCTGGATGCCAAGGATTCCACTGTCCGGAAGTACCTGGCGGAGCGGGCCGACCTGCTGGGGGCCATCCGCCTGCCCAACAACGCGTTCAAAGCCAACGCCGGGACGGAAGTGGTGTCCGACATCATCTTTTTACAAAAAAGAGATCGGCCAGCCGTTGAATTGCCCAGTTGGGTGGAGACTGGCAAAAATGACGATGGGTTTACCATCAACAATTATTTTCTGGAACACCCGGACATGGTGCTGGGCACCCCTGCCTCGGACAGCACCCAGTACGGCCATCAGGACTACACTGTGGCCCCGGTCGAGGGGGCGGATCTGTCCGCCCAGCTTGCCGGGGCCATCCAATATCTCGCGCCGCCGGACAGGGCGCTGCTGGATATCGCGCCGGAGCAGGAGGACGGCCAAGCGCTGGAATCCATCCCCGCCGATCCGTCCATCCGCAATTTCAGCTACGCCCTCCAGGACGGCAAGCTCTATTTCCGTGAAAACTCCCGCATGACGCGGGTGGAGCTGGGCAAGACACCTGCCGAGCGCGTCAAGGGCCTGATCGCCATTCGGGACAGCACCCGGAAGCTCATCGATCTACAGCTGGGCAGCGCCCCTGATGGGGAGATCCTGGCCGAACAGGCCAATCTCAACCATCTTTACGATGGATTTACCGCAAAATACGGGCTGCTGAACAGCCGGGGCAATAAGCTGGCCTTTGAACAGGATTCCTCCTACCCCCTGCTGTGTTCGCTGGAGGTCCTGGACGACGAGGGCAAATTGGAGCGCAAGGCGGATATGTTCACCAAGCGCACCATCCAGTTTCGCCAGCCTGTCACCAGTGTGGACACGGCGGTAGAGGCCCTGGCGGTGTCCATCGGAGAGAAGGCCCGCGTTGATCTGGAGTTCATGGCCGGCCTGATGGGCGGACGGGACAAAATTCCGCAGATCGTGGAGGATTTGAAGGGTATCATGTTCAAAGATCCCACCACCGGACCCTTTGATTTTGAGGCGGACGGCCCCAACTGGGCGCGGGGTTGGCAGACTGCCGACGAATACCTGTCCGGCGATGTGCGCCGGAAGCTCTACTGGGCGCGTATTGCCGCTGAAAAGTACCCGGAGTACGCCGTCAACGTGGAAAAGCTGGAGCAGGTGCAACCAAAGGATCTGACCGCCTCGGAGATCACCGTCCGCATCGGCGCGTCCTGGATCGAACCCAAATACTACCAGCAATTCATGTTTGAGCTGTTCCACACCCCGGAAAAACTGCGGGACAGCAAAATACGGCTGCTGTATTCCGATTCCAGCGGCGAGTGGCGGATTCTGAACAAAAGCGCGGACAGCCACGACAACGTGCGCGTCCACACCACCTACGGCACCAAGCGGGTCAACGCCTACGAAATTTTTGAGGCGGCGCTGAACCAGCGGGATGTGCGTATTTTTGATAAAAAGTGGGTAGATGGGCAGGAAATCCGTGTGCTCAACGAGAAGCAGACCATGATCGCCCAGCAGAAGCAGGAGGCCATTGGCGAGGCGTTCAAGGACTGGATTTTCAAGGCTCCGGAGCGCCGGGAAGCCCTTTGCAAACAGTACAACGAGATGTTCAACAACATCCGGCCCCGGGAATATGACGGATCCCACATCAATTTTGTGGGCATGAACCCGGAAATCACCCTGCGTCCCCATCAGCGCAGCGCCGTGGCCCATGTGCTCTACGGCAAAAACACGCTGCTGGCCCACTGTGTGGGCGCGGGCAAAACCTTTGAGATGATCGCCGCCGCCATGGAGAGCAAGCGGCTGGGCCTGTGCCGGAAATCCCTGTTCGTCGTCCCCAATCACCTGACGGAGCAGTGGGGCGGCGATTTTTTGCGCCTGTATCCCGGCGCGAAGGTGCTTGTGGCCACCAAAAAGGACTTCGAACCCGCCCGCCGCCGGAAATTCTGCGCCCGGATCGCCACCGGGGACTACGACGCGGTGATCATCGGGCACAGCCAGTTTGAGAAGATCCCCCTGTCCCCGGAGCGACAGCGGGCCGTGATTGAGGAGCAGATTGACGAGATCATAGAGGCCATCCGGGAGGCCAAAGAGGAGGATGGCGACAGGTTCACCATCAAGCAGATGGAGAAAACCAAGAAAAATCTGGAGACAAGGCTGGAAAAGCTGGCGGCAGACCGGAAAAAGGATAACGTGGTCACCTTTGAGGAGTTAGGGGTGGACCGCCTGTTTGTGGACGAGGCGCACGGATTTAAAAATTTGTTCCTCCAAACAAAAATGCGCAATGTGGCGGGCATTTCCCAGACCGATGCCCAAAAGTCCAGCGATATGTTTGGCAAATGCCGCTATATGGACGAGATCACCGGCGGACGGGGCATCACCTTTGCCACCGGCACCCCGGTCAGCAATTCAATGGTGGAGCTGTTTACCATGATGCGCTACCTCCAATTCGACACCCTGGAGGAGCATGGCCACCGCCATTTTGATTCCTGGGCGGCTACCTTTGGCGAGAAGGTGACGGCCATGGAGCTGAAACCGGAGGGGACGGGATTCCGTTCCAAGACCCGGTTCGCCAGGTTCTATAACCTGCCGGAGCTGATCAGCATCTGGAAGGAAGCCGCCGACATCCAGACGGCGGATATGCTGAAGCTGCCCGTGCCGGAGGCCGTTCCCATCACCGTCACCACCGAACCCAGCGACTTCCAGCAGGAGATGGTGGCGGAGCTGGGGGAGCGGGCCGAGGCGGTACGCAACGGCGATGTGGATCCCCGCGAGGACAATATGCTGCGCATCACATCGGACGGGCGGAAGCTGGCGCTGGACCAGCGGCTGCAAAACCCGCTTTTGCCAGACGATCCCGACAGCAAGGTCAACGCCTGTGTGAAGAACATTGTCCGGGAGTGGCGGGACAGCGCGGAGATCCGGGGAACACAGTTGGTTTTTTCGGATCTCAGTACACCAAAAGGGGACGGAAAATTCAACGTCTACGATGATATTAAAACGAAGCTCATCGCCCAGGGCATTCCCCAGGCGGAGATCGCCTTCATCCACGACGCCAACACCGACGCGCAAAAGGCGGAGCTGTTCGCCAAGGTGCGCCGGGGGCAGGTGCGGGTGCTCATCGGCAGCACCCAGAAAATGGGCGCTGGCACCAACGTGCAGGACCGCATCGTGGCCTCTCACGACCTTGACTGCCCGTGGCGTCCGGCTGATTTGGAGCAGCGGGCGGGCCGCTCTCTGCGGCAGGGGAACATGAACAAGTCGGTCAAAATGTTCAAGTACGTCACCAAGGGAACTTTTGACGCCTACAACTGGGGGTTGGTGGAGAATAAGCAGAAGTTCATCGGGCAGGTCATGACCAGCAAATCCCCCGCCCGCTCCATTGAGGACGTGGACGCCACCGCCCTGTCCTACGCCGAGGTCAAGGCCCTGGCTACCGGGGACGATAGAATTCGAGAGAAGATGGATCTGGACGTTCAAGTGGCAAAGCTGAAAATGCTGAAAGCTAACCACACCGCCATGCAGTATGAGATGCAGGATAAGGCGCTGAAATACTATCCCCAGCAAATGGCAGAAACAAGGCTATTCATTGAGGCGCTGGGGAAGGATCTGCCCATTGCGCAGGCCCACCCGGTGAAGGAGGACGCTTTTTCCATGACCGTCATGGGGCAGACCTTCACCGAGCGGAAAGCGGCGGGCGAGGCTATCATCAATGCGTGTTTGTTGGCGGGTAAACCGGAGCAGCCCCTTGACTTGGGCGAGTACCGGGGCTTCCCCATGCAGCTCTATTTTGATGGCATCATGTTCAAGGTGACGATGAAACAGCACCTGACCTATACGGCGGAGCTGGCAGATGACCCCGTGGGCAATGTGACCCGTATCAATAACGCTTTGGAGGGCATGGCCGAAAATCTGAAACGGAATGAAATCCGGCTGGCCCGGTTGGAGAGCGAATTGAAAAATGCCCAGGAGGAAGCGGAGCGTCCTTTCCCCAAGGAGGAGGAGCTGCGGCAAAAATCCGCCCGTCTGGCCCAGCTCAACCGGGAGCTGGAGAAGCCGAAAAAGAAAGAAGCCGAGCAGTCCCAGGATGATGATGGGCCGGATTTGGAAGACGGCAATGCTCCCGCACGGGTGCCGCCCGCGCTTTCCGTGGTGGGCGGCGGGAAACCGTCCATCCGGCAGGCGATCCGGGACTTCAACCCACCCGCCCCGGTGTCCCCCGGCCTGGGGAAAAGCCGGCGGAGGGAGGCGGCGCTGTGAGGTACAGCGAGGGCCGAACGGTGGGCCTGTATACCAAGGTGTCGCCGGAGGAAAAAGCGGTGATCGATCAGAAGATGGCCCTGCTGGGCACCATGAATTTGAGGGCTTATCTGCGGAAAATGGCGGTGGACGGCTACATCGTCCAGTTGGACATGGGCAGCGTGGCGGAGCTGGTGAAGCTGCTGCGCTCTATTTCCAGCAATGTGAATCAGATTGCCCGCCGCTGCAACGAGACGCGCAATATCTATGCCCAGGATGTGGAGGATCTGCGCCGGGGGTATGCCCAGATTTGGGAGGGAATCAATGCTTTATTGAAAAAATTTGAAGCGCTTTGACTTCGTCGGAAGAAATTCCGCTCCGCTTCGTCCCCGCCTGACGGCGCGGACTGCGCCCGCTCCATTCCTTCCGCCTCTCCCCACGCAACCCGCTTCGCTGGGCTTGCGTGGGGCCCCTTTTTATGCTTTTCATGGGTATCGGGAAGCAAAAATGCCCGCGCGGCCCACACGGGGACAGCACGGGCATTTCTTTTACTGGAGCTTTTCCTTCAAGGTCTTTCCCGGCTTAAACACAGGCGCTTTGGCGGCGGGAATTTCTACAGGCTCATTGATCCTGAGGTTGCGGCCTGTCCGGGCAGGACACACCCGCATCTGAAAAGATCCCCAATTGCCCAGTTGAGCCTTGTTGTCCTGCTTACCCATGTCTACAATCAATCTAATATACGCATCATGCACTGATTCACAGTCTTTTTTGGACAGGCCGCTTTTCTCTGCCACAGCGGCAATAAATTCTGATTTGTTCATGACACGGCTCCTTCATCTTTTTTTGGATACATCTGCGTATTATACACAGGTCATCCTCATAAATCAACCTTTTTCTGAATAAAGTGAGCAAATCCGGCCTGTTAGGAGGTGTTTTTTTGTCAGGCGTAACCGAAGAACAGATTACAAAGGCGAAGGAATGGGATCTGCTTTCCTATCTGCAAGCCTATGATCCCCATGAGCTAAAACGGTGCGGCCCCCGTGAATACTGCACCCGCACTCATGACAGCCTGAAAATATCCAACGGAAAATGGTGCTGGAACAGCCGGGGCATCGGGGGCCGGACGGCGCTGGATTACCTGATAAAAGTCCGTGGGATGGACTTTTCGGAGGCGGTGGAAACGCTGTGTGGTGACCGCGCACCGCCGCCCCAGGAACGACAGGCACCCAAGCCGCCGAAGCCTTTTGCGCTTCCGGAGGCCGGCCGCTTTCCGTCCGCAGTGCTGGGTTATCTGCAAGGCCGGGGCATCCATCCCGATATCATCAGCGCGTGTATCAGGGACGGCATTTTATATGAGAGCCGCCGCCATCACAACTGCGTATTTGTCGGCCGCGACCCGACAGGTCGTGCCCGGTCTGCCTGTCTGCGGGGGACGCGGGACAGCTTTCGGATTGACGTGGAGGGCAGCGACAAACGGTATAACTTCTCTCTGTTGGCGGCTGATACGGCCTGTCCCCGGCTGGCTGTTGCGGAAAGCCCCATTGACGCCCTGTCCCTGGCTGCGCTGGTGAAGCTGACCGGGGGCGACTGGCGGGACAGCCATTACCTCTCTCTGGGCGGTACCGCGCCCCGTGCTATGTTCCAATTCCTCCGTGACCACCCGCACGTCACCCAGGTGAGCTTGTGCCTGGACAATGACAGGGCTGGGGTGGAGGGCATGGACCGGCAGGAAAACGCCATCCGGGAACATCCGGATCTGTCCCAAAGAGTGAAATTGATCTATCGCAACCCGCCGCCTGCGGAGCACGGAAAGGACTATAATGAATTTCTCTGTGCCCATATCCAAGCGGTACGCCAGAAACAGCGCCAGCGGGAAGGGGCGCGGTGAATCTATGGCAATTTCCAAAATTCTTCCCCGGAAAACCATGCGCAGCCGAACCCGGCAACAGTCCATGACAGATCGCCTGGACTATGATCAGAAACCGGAAAAAACGCGGGACGGCGCGCTGGTATCCTCTTATATGTGCGCGCCGGAAACAGCTGCTGAGGAGTTTGAACTCAGCAAACGCCTTTACTACCAGCTTACTGGGCGGGGCCAGCCAAAAAGACGGGATGTTATTATGTACCGGGTGATCCAATCCTTCCAACCCGGGGAGATCAGCCCGGAGGAGGCCAACCGCCTGGGCTATGAGCTGGCCATGAAATTTACCGGGGGACAGCATCAATTTGTAGTGTCCACCCATGTAGATAAAGCCCATGTCCACACCCACATAGAGTTTAACAGCACCAATCTCAACTGTGACGGCAAATTTGAAAACGTCAAGGATTCTTACCTGGTCCTGCGGCGGCTCAATGATGAGCTGTGCAGGGCACATGGCCTGTCTATTATTGAGCATCCACAGCAAAAAGCAATGCAGTCCGGGGAAGCTATGGCGATCAAATACGGTTCCAGCTGGAAGGAGCGCCTGCGCCAGACCATTGACCGGGTGCTGCCGGAATGCCGGGGCTATGAGGACTTCCTGGCAAAAATGCGGGCCGAGGG
Organism: uncultured Oscillospiraceae bacterium; assembly: GCA_910579595.1. GTDB lineage: Bacteria > Bacillota > Clostridia > Oscillospirales > Oscillospiraceae > Enterenecus. The sequence continues at coordinate 4,134 of CAJTVM010000021.1, read as the reverse complement.
TTATGAGATCAAGGAGGGCAAGCAGCTGTCCTTCCGCGCCCCCGGGCAGGAGCGTTTCACCCGTTCCCACCGCCTGGGGGCCGACTATACCAGGGAAGCCCTTCGGGCGCGCACCAGCCACCGGCGCGGGTGCGCCTCTGCAGCACAGAAGCCGTTCCGGCGGGATAACCGAAAGGTCAATCTGCTCATCGACATCCAGGCGAAGATGGCGGCTGGAAAGGGCGCTGGCTATGAGCATTGGGCGAAGGTATTCAATCTGAAAGAGGCCGCTAAGACGCTGAACTTCTTGATAGACAACGGTCTGACCGACTATGACGAATTGTCGGCGCGGGCAGCGCAGGCCGGGGATCGCTTTGAAACGGCGTCCCGCCAGATCAAGCAGATGGAGGCGCGTATGGCCGAGGTTGCCCAGCTCAAAACCCATATCATCAATTACTCCAAGACACGGGAGATCTACGCTGCTTACAAAAAATCCCGCCACAAGAAGGAATTTCTCGCCAAGCATGGGGATGAGATTGCCAAGCATGAAGCGGCGAAAAAGGCTTTTGACGCCCTGGGCGGCAAGCCCATTCCCAAGGTGGCCCAGTTATCCGATCAGTACGCCGCTCTCCTGGCTGAAAAGCAGGAGCGGTATGAGGAGTACCGTTCGGCACGGCAGGATATGATTGCCTACCGCACAGCAAAGCAAAACGTTGATAAAATTTTAGGTCTTGAGACGGTCCAGGAAGAAAGAAACCAACAGCGGGAAACAGACCGTTGAGCGAAAGCCCACCCATGCCCGCATGGGTGGGCTTTCATTTTATCTCTCAATGTGTTTATCAATTTACATCTTCCATTTTGTGCTGGATGGCATTGGCGGCGTGATCGATCGCAGCCTTCAGGTCATCGATCTGATGGAGAATGTCACGGACAAGGTCATGATAGGCGGGCGAAGACACGAAATAGTCTTTTTGTATGCTTAGCTTGATCTCGCGTTTGGCATTACAGCCGTCATTCCTCAGCCAATATCCAGTAGGGCTCATAGGAATATCCCGGGCGGCATGGAGCCTGTCCAGCATCTCCCGCAGAGCTGCCGAATCTGAAGGTACTGCGGTATGCGCTGCCATTTCCTCAGCTTCCTGCGCCAACACCCGAATTTCCTCGGTTCTGACAGGATCGGGGACACAGATGTGATTTGTATCATCAAATATTCCGGCCCCGGCGGCTTGGTCGTATAGCTCCTGAACTGTGCGGACGAGCATCTGAACATGCTCAGGCATTTTCTCCAATGGCAGAATACTCTGCGGGGTCAGCAACGGCAGCTTGCGCCAATCGGTAAAGGGCATATCGGGAACAGGCTTGCCTTCATAGGAATGCCGACCCGTAATACTGTGTTTAAAATAACTGTCCGCGTATTCGGCGCAAAGACCGTATGCGCACAGCAGAAAACCACGGTGGCTATGCATGGCAAAAATACGATCGGGTAAGGTGCTTGCCTCCCTGTTCCAGTTATTGATGTGCTCGGCGGCGGCCCGGATAATCCAGGAAGATTCAGGCAGGGAGAGAAACACCGATCTGGCCGTATCGGATTGCGTCCACACCGTACTGAAGGGGAAATGGGAGCCTGCCTTTGTGAGCAGGGGCTTTATGTAGTCGCTGTAAACCTTGTTTACCAATTGCTCGTCATTGTCGGTGCTGTACTTATCCTTAAGAAAGGAGGTGATGGTCCGGTTGGCGAAGCCGTAGAACGCAGTATCCACAAAGAAGCTGTTGACCAGCTTGGCGATTTTGTTTTCATCTCCGGCAATCCAGGCATCCTCATGCTCCAGGAGAAGATTTACGAAAATGTAGAATATCCCTTTCATGTTGATCTTCTCAACTTCCGCGTCCAGAGAGTCCTTCAACTCATTGACAGTCACCATTGGAACAGCAAAGGAGCTGTCTCCCCAGAAAGACGCACCGCCAGCCAAGGCATCCCGGTTTTCCTTAAAGGTCTGGATCAGCGTTTCCACCGTCTGGCTGAACTTGCCATAATAATCAGATGCGATATCCTCCACCTGCTTGCGGAAGGTCTTGAGTACGCCGTCCAGCTCTTTATAGCAGCTCAGGGCCAGCTTGTGCTGCTCCAGCAGCATCAGGTAATATTCACAGTCGTTGAAGCGGTTCTGGTTGCTGTCAAACAGGCTGCGCTTCCGGCGGTTGTCAAAGTTGGCGCGGGCAGTCTCATAATCCGACTGGCGCAGGACGGACTTGGCGGACTCCTGATCCCAGCGGGAGATATTCTCCTGGATCAGACCGTCGATGATGTTCAGCAGGTTGTGGCTTTGGGCGGCGGAGATCAAGCCGCAGGCGAAGATGGGGCCCCGCTCAATGTCCCGGCAGACCTCGGTCAGCTGCGCCCGCACCCGGTTGATGAGGGACCGCTCGTTGTTGATGGAGGTCATGCTGCGGCTGTTTTTGATGGCGGTGTTGAGCTTGGAGGCGGTCTGGTTGGTGTAGGAGGTGACCATCTCGCTGTTGCCGTAATCCCGCACATACTTCCAGTCGTCCGCATAGGGGACATAGCTGCTGTCAAAGCCGGTGCACAGCTCCCGGTACAGGGAGTTGTAGACGTCAGACAGGCTCTGGGCGTCCCGGGCAAAGGCGCTGGCAGCCAGCCGTTCCACATCCACCTTGGTGGGGATGTTCTGGCCGATCCGGGAGAACTTGGCGAACAGCTCCGAGGCCAGATAGATATTGATCTCCCGAAAGGGAATGTATGCACAGGCTCCGTCGATGGTACGGTATGCCATGTTGGCGCCGATAGTCTTGGCCTGATCAACGATACTCGTTGCGTAATGAAAAAACGCAACTTCTTCGTCTAAGCTTCTGCGGCCATTGAAATCAGCTAAATTATCTATGATATACTCCGCAGTGACATTCATGGCATAACCATAGGCATTTTCGATAATGCTGTTATTAGCGTCGGTAGCACATATCAGGTGGCACATATCCACCGGGGCTGTTTTCCAGTCTACATCAATGTGATCTTGGTATTTCTGGGTGAACCCGCCGCCGTTAAGCCCCAACTGCATACAATAGTCCAGCTCCCGCATGGCGGCATAGCCGTTTGCTGCAACGTGCGCACGTAGATTTTTGTCAGCGGGAGGAATTTTGGACAGAGTAACATCAGGCAAGAAGAAATAGCCGAAAATTATGCCGTACCCCATCTTATCAACAATGTGGCGCACCATATAACATACGTCCAGGAAGCAGCCGGATCCCGTGCCGCCGCAAAGGCCGGAAAAAATATGGACGTGAACGCTGGGATGGTCAAGTCGGGCTGTGGCCGACGCAATTTCCTGCTCCACGCGATCCATGAATTGCCTGGATTTGTCCACCATCAGGAAGCGGCCCACCTGACGGATACCTCGGAGGTCAGCGCCTGGGCAGCGGAGATCCTCCCAGCAAAACCAGGACATATCCTCCCGTGCCTCCAGGTCCTTTGGATTATCGAAAACTCTGCCCAGGCAGGATCTTCCGATGGAAAGGAATTCAGTGTTATCCAGTGGCAGAAGTCTCCCCTGGCAGGCTTCGCTTATTTCATCGGAATCAATTCCCAGGAAACGGATATGCTCATAGGCGGGGGCCTCTGCGGTGGGATCATCCGGTTTCAACCGGGCATAGACCTGGGTTTTAATGGTGCGCAGGCAGTCAATGCCGGTTCCGCCCAGGCCAATCAAAATCGTCGCGGTATTTTTTACCTGTTCGGCCTGCTGCATGGGGGAGGTAATACCGCCGCCAGCGCCTAGAAGCAGTTTGGGATAAACATCCATTCTTAATCACCTTTCCGCTGCGTTTTTCATACGGCAAGCCGTTCCTTGCGGAACGTTCTTGCCAGTTCAGCCAATCCTCTAAAAAAGTATATCATGCTTTGTAGAAATATGGGAGAGAATTTTTAGCGGTATCCGATGATCAGTCCGGTACGCAGCTCATCTGTCGGCAAATCTTGCGGACCATCTGACCCATGCGGTACAGTTGCACCATGATGTTGCGTTGTGCAAGATGCTGTTGCACACGGTTTACTGGAAACCATTCCCACTTGCGTAATGCGAACAATTATTCTATAATACAATTGTTCGGAATTCTGCCGTAAGGAGGGCCTCAGATGAAGGA
>CAJTVM010000020.1 GCA_910579595.1 uncultured Oscillospiraceae bacterium | reverse complement strand
CAGTCCCAGGTTTGGGGCGGCGGAGCAATTTTGTGATAATCCCTCTCAAAATAAAGCGGAAGGACATGGCCCGGTTATGATATACTCCCTCTATGAGAGACAGTGAAAAAACATTGTCAAACATGGAGGGAGTATTGTTATGGCGCAAGCGCAGAAATTGAGCATAGAAGAGAAAGTAAAAATCATACAGGCATGGAATGTAAGAGCCTGACACCGGAGTTGCTGGAACAGCTGAAAGCGGCGGTTCCTGGCCGCGTCCATACGGTGAATTGAGGTTGTGAATACAGGTTCTAAATTTTTCTGCATTTAACCCTTGACATTTTCTTGTGCCCAGTCCGGGTTAAAACGGCACGTCATCTGTTTCTGGCCGCTGTTCCGGGGCCAGGGCGGCAACGGTGACAGCCTTTTTGCCGTACTTGGAGCGGATGGTGTCCATGGTGCGCTCCAGCCTTTCTACCCGCTCCCGGCGCTGGGGTCCGGCCTGCTGGAACAGGTCCAGCTGCTCCGCCGCCTCCCCCTCGGGGATGAGGCTGTGGGCGGTGAGGGTGATGGCCCGGATGGGCGCGCCGGATTTCCAGCTGTGCTCCAGAATATCCATCGCTGCCCGGAACAGCTCCCGGGCGGTGTTGGCAGGGGCGTCCAGAGGCCGCTGGCGGCAGATATCCTTGAAATTGGGATCCCGGATAGTGACTTGCAGGGTGGAGGCCTTCATGCCGTGTTTCCGCAGCCGCACCGCCACCTGATCCGCCAACATGGCCACCCCCCGGTTTATCTCGTCCTCGTGGATCAGGTTGCGGGGGAAAGTCTCCCCATTGCCCACGGATTTGGGGGGTGTGTATGTCCCCGCCGGGGCCACGGGGCTGTTTTCCAGGCCGTTGGCGTAGTTCCAGAGCTGTCCGCCCTGCTTGCCCAGCAGCTCGGTAAGAGCGTGCCTGTCGAAGGCGGCCAAATCCCCGATAGTAGTGACGCCATACTGGGACAGCACCTTGGCCGCGGCCCGGCCCACGTACAGAAGGTCGGTCACCGGCAGGGGCCAAACGATCTGACGGTAGTTGTCCGTGGTGATGACGGTAGTGGCGTCCGGCTTTTTGTAGTCGCTGCCCAGCTTGGCAAAAATTTTGTTGAACGACACCCCCACGGAGATGGTCAGCCCCAGCTCCTCCCGCACCGTACCGCGGATGCGGTCAGCCAGAGCGCGGGGATTGCCGCCGAACAGGTGGAGGGTATGGGTCACGTCCAGCCAGCTCTCATCGATGCCGAAGGGCTCGATGAGGTCGGTGAAGCGATCGTAGATGGCGTTGACCTTTTTGGAATACTCCAAGTACAGCCCCCGGGTGGGGGGCAGCAGCACCAGACTGGGGCATTTCTGCTTCGCCTGCCAGATGGTCTCCGCCGTGCGCACGCCAAATTTTTTGGCGGGTTCGTTTTTCGCCAGGATGATGCCGTGGCGGCTCCCCGGGTCGCCGCACACCGCGGTGGGCACCGTGCGCAGCTCCGGGCGGGAGAGCAGTTCCACCGAGCAGTAAAAGCTGTTGCAGTCGCAGTGATAGATGACCCGGTCCACGGCGTGTCCCCCCTTTGAGGATAGTATACATCGTATGTTTTTAAATGTCAAACGTAAGTTCTATATTTTCGACTTGCTTTTTGCGGTATGACTGTGCTATACTGATAGTACATTTAGTACATTTTCAAAAGCGGGAGAGATTGCTTTATGAGACGAATTGCTTTTTTCATCTTCAGCCTGACGTTCCTGTTTCTGCTGTCCGGGTGCGATCGGGAAGCGAAGCCGTCCGACACGGGCGTCCTGCGCTATGACGGGATATACTGCTATATCCGGGATTTTGACAATGACGGCCTGATCAACAACTATGCCCTGCGGTTTTACGAGGACGGCACCGTGATCCATACCAGCGTGGAGCAGCAGAAGAAGGAGGGCTCTTATTTCCCCAAAGCAAGCTGGTTCCACAGGGAAAGCGAGTACTACCAGGACTTGCTGGGGGAGTATCAGCTGATGGACGGCGCCATCACGCTGACAACGCACAGCCCCAACGGGAGCGTGGACTATGAGGGGACGGTGCTGACGGATAAGCTGAGGCTGAGTTCCCATTCCAACATCAACGGGTACGAAGTCAAGGGCAGTGAATATGTCTTTTATTCCTTTGATGAGCTTTCAGATTAAAGGATAGAGTGGATGGTTTGTCCGCCAGGGCATTTCCGGGAGTGATAAGAGGGGAAGCATGAGGTATGGATCGATCTATTTGGTGGTCAGGGATTTTGACCAATCCGTTTCCTTTTATGAAAAGATATTGGACAGCAAAGTGAGCGCCGTCAATGGAAAGCGGTTTGCGATGTTCACCAATGAGGGGCTGAACCTTTGCCTGATGAATGGCTTTTATGATGAGGAAAACAGGGAGCAGGTCATCAAAAAAGGGGAGTATTGGGAGATCTATGACAATATGAGTAAAATTGCCCATGAGGCAAACACCCGCAAGGTGTTCATCAATTTAGGCGTCGAGGATCTGAGGGCGGAATATGACAGGATCAGGGGATTGGGGATTGCGTCACAGCTGACGCCAATCCGGTATCTTCATGTGTTTTCGCCGTACTGGTATTTCTCGTTTCTGGATCCGGATGGGAATCCGATAGAAATCACCGGCGGATACCGGGAAGAATGACATGGCAGGTACAACATAACGTGAGACGCCCCCTCCGCCGCTGACGGAGGGGGCGAAAATCTGCTTACCCGATAAACTGTACACTGTTCACGCACACAAAGTACAGGCGGTTGTCGGTGTCGTTGGCCAGCACCAGAACGTTGCCCACGGTGCCCAGCAGCGTCACGTTCTGGACCAGCAGCAGCCCCGCCGCCAGGGATACCCGGCGGCTCAGGTTGTTCTGGGCCAGGGTGGACAGCAGTCCCGCCGCGCAGCAGCAGTCCATGCTGTCGCAGGCGCAGGAGCAGGACTCCTGCCCGCAGATGCCGCAGGGGTTCAGCTGCTGGGCCAGCCGCTGGCGCAGGCAGCGGAAGTTCCGGTCTGCGACCTCACCGGAGGTGAGGTCGCCCTCGGGGCAGGCCGCCGCGCCCTGAATTACCACCGCGTCCAGCTCGCACAGGTTCACCTGGTTGGCGGTAAAGGCGCAGCTCTTGGACGCCGGGGTGTAGAGCTTGGCGTCGATGTCCAGCAGGTCGCAGCTGCACAGGGCAAACCGCCGGAAGCTGCCCGACAGGGGGCCCAGGTTGTCGGACTGCCCGCCGGGACAGGGCTTCGGGGGTGGGGTGGGCTTGCCTGCGGCCCCGGCAGCGCCGGTATCCCCGCTGTATGCCTGGGCGGCATCGCTCCCGGCGCAGGGCTTCCCGCCCGTTATGGCGGCCCCGGCAGTGTAGGTGTTGGTAATAAACGCTGCCGCGTCGAAGTCCAGCAAGCTGGAGATCTGCTGGTCGCACAGCAGGCCCAGAGCGGCCCGGAAGCTCTGCTTGCAGCAGCAGCCCTCCTCCACCTGGGGAGGCTGGGGGGCGGGCGCGGGGGCGGGACGGCAGCAGCAGATCATGGGCTGGCAGCAGCCGGAACCTTGGCCGCAGCCATCGGCGGGACAGTCGGGGCTGGCGCCGCAGCCGCAGTCACAGCTGGGCGGCAGGGGGGCGGTGCCGCACCCGCACCCGCAGCTGTTTGCCGGGGGCGGACAGGGCTGGGGGACGGGACGCTGGCAGGCCCCTGGACTGTCATTCGTCCTTTGGGGGAACGATCGGTCCGGCAGCCTGCCGGCTGCCTGTGTAAACTCCTCGGCGGACATGGCGCTGCCCGTGGAGGGTCCGTTCAGATAGAATTGACTCATGAATACGCTCCTTTCATCGGCCCTGACCCAGGGGGGCCGCAACCTCCGCCGGGGCCGAAACCAGGTACGGAAGGGGTGGACAAAGCGCCCGCCTGGGTGCATTCCAGTCTATGCCACAGGCGGGTTTGCGGCTACTGAGCGGGGAGTGCCTGTCCCAAAAATTGGACTGTATAGAAATTCCTCATCACATTGATATTGATGTTTGTGTTGACATAAACCACCATATGTAGTATCATGAAAAAGCGCTCCGAATTTGGATACACTACAAGATATTGTATGCTGATTGCGAGCGCTCCACAAAATATTTTAATTGCATAGGAGTGTTCGCAATGAAAGTCATCAAGAGAGACGATTCCATAGTTGAATTTGACCGCGCGAAAATCGTAGCCGCCATCCAGAAGGCCAATTCCGCGGTGGACGAGCCCTACCGTCTGGATGACGGCTCCATCGACAATATTGCGGACGCGGTGGCGTCCACCAAAGGGCGCAAGCGCCTGCTGGTGGAGGATATCCAGGATATGGTAGAGACAAAGCTGATGGCTGCCGGCAAGTATGAGCTGGCCAAGGCGTACATCATCTACCGCTACACCCGGGCGCTGGTGCGCAAGGCCAATACCACCGACGAGTCCATCCTGTCCCTGATCCGCAACGACAACAAGGAACTGGCGGAGGAGAACGCCAACAAGAACACCGCCATCGCATCCACCCAGCGGGACTATATTGCCGGCGAGGTGAGCCGTGACCTGACGAGGCGCATTCTGCTTCCCGAACATATCTCCAAGGCCCATGACGAGGGTATCTTCCACTTCCACGATGCGGACTACTTTGTGCAGCATATCTTCAACTGCTGCCTGGTGAACATCGGGGATATGCTGGACAACGGCACCATGATCAACGGCAAGCTCATCGAGTCCCCCAAGAGTTTCCAGGTGGCCTGCACCGTGGTCACCCAGATCATCTCCTGTGTGGCCTCCAACCAGTATGGAGGGCAGTCTGTGGAGGTCAGCCACCTGGGCAAGTATCTGCGCCTGACCTATGAGAAGTATGTGCGCAAGACCCGGGAGACCGCCCCGGAGTTGGACGATGAAACGGTGGAAAAGCTGGCCCGGGCCAGAACCCGCGATGAGCTGAAAAGCGGCGTACAGACCATCCAGTACCAGATCAACACCCTGATGACCACCAATGGCCAGTCCCCCTTCGTCACCCTGTTCCTGGTGCTCCGGGAGGGCGACCCCTATATGGAGGAGAACGCCGCCATCATCCGGGAGATCCTCACCCAACGGCTGGAGGGTATCAAGAATGAGAAGGGCGTGTACATCACCCCCGCCTTCCCCAAGCTGGTGTACGTGCTGGACGAGTGCAACAACCTTACCGGCGGCAAGTACGACTACCTCACCGAGCTGGCGGTGAAGTGCTCCGCCAAGCGGATGTACCCCGACTATATTTCCGCCAAGAAGATGAAGGAGCACTACGAGGGCAATGTGTTTTCCCCCATGGGCTGCCGCTCCTTCCTGTCTCCCTGGAAGGACAAGGACGGGAATTACAAGTTCGAGGGCCGGTTCAACCAGGGCGTGGTGTCCATCAACCTGCCCCAGATCGGCATCCTCTCCGGCCAGGACGAGGAAAAATTCTGGCCCCTGCTGGAGGAGCGGCTGGAGCTGTGCTTTGAGGCCCTCATGTGCCGCCACAACGCCTTGAAGGGCATCCGCTCCGATGTGTCCCCCATCCACTGGCAGTACGGTGCCATCGCCCGCCTGGACAAGGGGGAGACCATTGACGAGCTGCTCTACGGCGGCTATTCCTCCATCTCCCTGGGCTACATCGGCCTGTACGAGGTGACCAAGCTGGTGAAGGGCTGTTCCCAGACCGAGCCGGAGGGGGAGGACTTTGCCCTGCGGCTGATGAACCACCTGCGGGCCACCACCGACCGCTGGAAGAAGGAGACCAACATCGGCTTTGCCCTGTACGGCACCCCGGCGGAGAGCCTGTGTTACCGCTTTGCACGCATCGACAAGGAGCGGTTTGGGACTATACCTGATGTAACCGACAAGGGATATTATACGAATAGTTATCACGTGGACGTGCGGGAGGACATTGACGCCTTCGCCAAGTTCACCTTCGAGAGCCAGTTCCAGAGGATTTCCAGCGGCGGCTGCATCTCCTACGTGGAGATCCCCAATATGCGCCACAACCTGGAGGCCCTGCGGGACGTGGTGCGCTTCATCTACGACAACATTCAGTACGCCGAGTTCAACACCAAGAGCGACTACTGCCAGGTGTGCGGCTACGACGGGGAGATCATTGTCAATGATGACAACGAGTGGGAGTGTCCCTGCTGTCACAATAAAGATCACGCCAAGATGAACGTCACCCGGCGTACCTGCGGCTACCTGGGGGAGAACTTCTGGAATGAGGGGAAAACCAAGGAGATTGCCTCTCGGGTTCTGCATCTGTAATTGAAAAATCAACAAGCGAATGCAAAAACTTCTTGACGGTGTTGTCTATTTGTTATATACTGAAATTGAAATATTGGTAAGTAAGGATTTTGATGAAAAAAGTATTAACCTCTATGTTAGCAGTTGTTATGGTCATTTAGTGTTGCTACAAATCAACTAATAGATTATCGGAGCTAGATCAGATGAAAAAAATATTACTTGGGATATCTATAAATTTATTTGGGATTGCGTTGGTTCTCACAGGTGATATTATAATTCTGCTGGTTGGAGCGGGTGTTTCGCTGATTGGTACGCTTTGTGCCATATCAGGGTATTACGATAGTAAGAAATAATGGGGGGCGGCCAGCCGGCCGCCCCTTCTTTCTTAAAGGAGATTAGTATGAATTACGCTGCCATCAAATGGGCCGATGTGGCCAACGGCCCCGGTGTGCGGGTGTCCCTGTTCGTATCGGGCTGTACCCACCACTGCCCCGGCTGCTTCAATGAGGAAGCGCAGGATTTCCACTATGGCCAGCCCTTTACCGATGTGGAGGAGGAGCAAATCATGGAAGCGCTGGCCTTTGGCCCCATCCGGGGCCTGTCCCTCTTAGGCGGCGAACCCTTCGAGCCGGACAACCAGCGGGGCCTGCTGCCCCTGCTGCGGCGGGTAAAGGAAAAGTACCCCCAGAAGGAGATTTGGTGTTACACCGGCTACACCCTGGATGGGGAGCTGTGGCGGCCCAGCCGCGCCCGGTGCGAGGCCACCGACGAGCTGTTATCCCTCATCGACGTGCTGGTGGATGGCCCCTTTGTGGAGGCGCAGAAGGATTTGCATTTGCGCTTTCGTGGCTCCTCCAACCAGCGGATTTTGAACGTCCCCGCCAGCATCCAGGCCCATGCCCCCGTCCTATGGGACGGCGATATGGAAATCCAATCGATTACCCCTACTTTTTCTTGAAAGAAAAAGTAGGCAAAAAGAAGTTTAAGAACCTGTATTCACAGCCGAAACCGGCGGATGGGCGAGGGATTTTCCCGTCAGGCAAGGCAAATTTTCGCAGGAATCATTGTGTTTATTTCAAGAAAATTTAACGCGGCATGGCGGGAATAGACCCGGCCAAACGGTGAATTGAGGTTATGAATACAGGTTCTAAGCTCGTTGGCGGACAGGGCATTGATTTGCTTTATTCCTGCCCGGCGCCGAAAACGTCTGTAAATTGAGCACAAGATAGTGGAGGTTGTGTTATGACCGCTCCTGTTTCTGTCAAGCTGTTGGATCCCCGGGCCAAGCTGCCCGCTTATGGTTCCGCTGCCGCCGCCGGGGCCGATTTGTACGCCCTCACCGATGGGCCGGTGGAGATCGCTCCCGGAGGGACGGCGTTGATCCGCACCGGCATCGCCCTGGCCGTCCCGGAGGGATATGTGGGGCTGATATACGCACGCTCTGGCCTGGCCACCAAGCAGGGTCTGGCCCCCGCCAACAAGGTGGGCGTCATCGACGCCGACTACCGCGGGGAGATCCTGGTGGCCCTCCACAACCACGGGGACGCCCCCCAGGTGGTGGAGGACGGCGACCGGGTGGCCCAGCTGGTGATTGCCCCGTACCTCACCGCCCAGTTCCAGGAAGCGGAGGAGCTGGACGGCACGGAGCGGGGAGGGGGCGGCTTTGGCTCCACCGGACGCAGATAACGGACAACGGCGGGCCTGTCCTTGACGGCGGGTCCGCTTTCTGCTATAGTCTGCATAGTTGAAAAATGTAAATTGGCCTGTCTGGGCCAGTCAGGAGGTCATCTTATGCCTGGAAATACATTATACATTGTTGTGCCCTGCTATAACGAGGAGGCGGTGCTGCCCGAAACTGCCCACCGCCTGGGGGAGAAGCTCCGTGCCCTCATGAACGCCGGGAAAATCAGCCCCCAGAGCCGCGCGATGTTTGTCAACGATGGCTCCAAGGACAAAACCTGGGCGATTATTGAGGGACTCCACCAGAGCGACAGCCTGTTCTGCGGCGTGGACCTGTCCCGGAACCGGGGGCACCAGAACGCCCTGCTGGCGGGGCTGATGACCGCCCGGGACAGGGCGGACATGGTGGTGTCCATGGACGCCGACCTCCAGGACGATGTGGACGCCGTGGACGCCATGGTGGACAAGTACCTGGAGGGGGTGGATATTGTGTACGGGGTGCGCTCCTCCCGGAAAACGGACACCTTTTTCAAGCGCACCACCGCCGAGGCATTTTACCGTATGATGGATGCGCTGGGGGCGGAGACGGTGTTCAACCACGCCGATTACCGCCTCATGTCCCGCCGTGCGCTGGACGGGCTGGCCCAGTTCACCGAGGTCAACCTATTCCTCCGGGGCATTGTGCCCATGATTGGCTACCGTACTGACGTGGTGGAGTACCAGCGGGGGGAGCGCTTTGCCGGGGAAAGCAAATATCCGCTGAAAAAGATGATCGCCTTTGCCCTGGAAGGAGTTACGTCTTTGTCCGTTAAGCCCCTGCGGATGATCACTGGGCTGGGCTTCCTGGTGTTTTTCGTGTCGCTGGTGATGATCATTTACAACGTGGTTCGCTGGGCTACGGGGAATACCGTCACTGGCTGGGCCAGCATCGCCTGCTCGGTTTGGCTGATCGGCGGGCTGATCCTGCTGGCCTTGGGGGTGATCGGGGAGTACTTGGGCAAGCTCTACATGGAGAGCAAGGACAGGCCCCGGTTCCTCATCCGGGAGGTGCTGGACGGTGGGGATGGGGGGTCGGACTGATTTGTCAAAGTCCGGAATATGTTAAACCTTTATAAATATTCACGAAAGGCCCTTGCATTTTTGACGCATGAGGCCTAAAATGAAATCGTGGAAATAAGGCGGCGCCGGGCAGCGCTGCTGGGTGGCCCACACCATCTTGACAGGAGGGAATCAACATGAGCATTGATTATGAAAGCCTGAAGGACAAAGCTGTGGTCCTTGCCCAAACCGGCGTGACCCACGCGAAGGAGCTGGCCGACACTGGCCTGACCAAGGCCAAGGAGCTGGCGGACGCCGGCGTAGCCAAGGCCAAGGAGCTGTCTGAAATCGGCAAGCTGAAGGTGCAGAACTCCACCGAGCAGGAGGCCATCCGCAAGGCGTATTCCGATCTGGGCAAGCTGTACTATGCCGAACGGGGTTCCGCCCCCGAGGCGGCCTATGTGGATCTGTGCCAGCGCATCACCGATGCTTTGGCACGCATCTCCTACAACAATGAGCGCATTGCCGACATTAAGGCGGCAGGCCAGTTGTCCGACGACGAGGTGGCCGAGGCCGAGCCGCTGGAGGACGAAACCGCGGACGAGGAGCCGTGCTGCTGCTGTGGCGCAGAGGAAGCCGCGTCAGAGGAGTCCGCAACCGAGGCTGAAGAGGACAAGGCCGAGGAATAAAATAAGAGCACAGAAAAACCCCCGCAGCCCGGTACGCCGGACTGCGGGGATTTTGTACGGAACAGGCCCTCCGCCAGGTAGCGGATGGCTTGTTTTCATTCGTCTTGTTACAAAGAAAGGATAAATTGCAGGGCTGTTCGGGGTGTCTGGGCTCCGTGGAAGCGCTCCCAGGCCATCGCCTGCCGGTGAAGCTCCTCTTGGGGCAGCTCCACCCTGTGCTGCTCCGCCAGCATATCCACCAGCGCCAGAAATTCTGGTTTGTTCAGTCCCTGGAACAGGATGCGCACGCCAAAGCGGTCGGCCAGGGAGGTCTTTTCCCGGATGGTTTCGGAGCGGTCCATCTCGTCTCCGGCCCGCTCCGAAATTGTCTGCCGGACCAGGTGGCGGCGGTTGGAGGTGGCGTATACCGCCACGTTCTGGGGCCTGCGCTCCACGCCCCCCTCCAGGATGGTTTTCAGCACCGAATAGGTAGGATCGTCCCGGTCAAAGGTGAGATCGTCGATGAACACGATGAACTTCTGCCGCCGTCCGTCCAAGGTGCGGATCAGGGCGGGCAGGCCGCCCAAGTTCTCCTTGTCCGCCTCGATGATGCGAAGCTCCTCCATGCCGGGCAGGGTGAGCAGATTTTTCACCGTGGCGGATTTGCCCGTACCGCTCTCGCCATAGAGCAGAACGTTGTTCACATACCGGCCCTCCAGCAGGGCGCGGGTGTTGCGCTCCACCTCGATCCGCTGATTGTCGTAGCCCAGCAGCTCGCTGGCGGCGGGGCAGTCGGGGCGGGCCACGGGGATCAACTCTCCGCTGTCCCAAACAAAGGCCTGGTAGCGGGCAAACCTCCCCGCGCCCTCCTGCTGGTAGGCTCTGGTCAGGCCATCGAAGGAGAAGGGCACGCCCCCCTGCCACCGGGGCAGGGAGGTGAGCACCCCCTGGTAATCGCTGTCCAGCAGCCGTCCCAGCTGGGCCAGCCACTTGTCGCAGTCCACGCTGGCCAGCAGCTCAAAGGCGGAGATGTCCAACCGTGCTGCCTGTTCCAGGGCCGGATCCCGATCTTCCCGCTCCGCCAGCCGGGGATAGGGGCTCTCCGACCAGCGCAGGGCCTGACCCAACCAGACGCCCAGTCCGGCGCAGCCCTCCATACGCAGCCGGTAAAACAGATCGGTGTACGCCTCCAGCCCACCAAGGCCGTCCCCATGGACGGTGCGGGTGACCAGGCGCAGGGCGCACTCCATCACGGGCTGGCTGAGGATGTCTTTATAGGCCGTGATGCCCTGGAGGGCGGCCAGCATGGTTTTCATATTCATGGTATTTCTCCTACAAAGTGTTCGTTTATAACCTTTTAACTTTATGGGCTGCATGAGCTGTTTGCTGCCAACGCAGAACAAACCGATTCTATACAGTGGCAGAAACAGGCTTAAAGCTCTTTTCGGTTATTTTTACTCTCAAGAAAAAGTAACTTAAAACAGCCCGGAAATCACGCCGTTTTCGTCCACGTCGATTTTTTCCGCGGCAGGTACTTTGGGCAAACCGGGCATGGTCATGATGTCGCCGGTCTGCACCACCACGAAGCCCGCGCCCGCGCTCACTTTCACTTTGGACACGGTAACAGTAAAGCCCTCCGGACGGCCCAGCTTCGTCTGGTCGTCGGACAGGGAGTACTGGGTCTTGGCCATGCAAACGGGCAGGGAGCCGAAGCCCATGGCCTCCAGCCGGTCCAGCTCCTTGGACGCGGCGGCGGAGTAGCTCACGCCCGCGCCGCCGTACACCCGCTTGACAATGGCCTCGATCTTGTCCCGCAGGGGCCGGTCCAGCTCATAGGCAAAGCGGAACTCGTGGGGCTGATCACACAGGCGCAGCACCTCCTGGGCCAGCTCGATGCCGCCCTCGCCGCCCTTGCCCCATACCTCGGACAGGGCCACGTTCACACCTAGCGCCTTGCACTTGTCCCGGATCAGGTTAAGTTCGGCGTCGGTGTCGTTGACGAAGCGGTTGATGGCTACCACGCAGGGCAGGCCGTACACCTGGGTGATGTTTTCCACGTGCTTCAACAGGTTGGGCAGTCCGCGCTCCAGGGCTTCCAGATTTTCCGCGCCCAGATCGGACTTAGCCACGCCGCCGTTGTATTTCAACGCCTTGACGGTGGCTACGATGACCACCGCGCTGGGGTCCAGCCCCGCCGCCCGGCACTTGATGTCCAAAAACTTTTCCGCGCCCAGATCCGCGCCAAAGCCCGCCTCGGTGACCACGTAGTCCGCCAGTTTGAGGGCGGTATCGGTGGCGGACACGGAGTTGCAGCCGTGGGCGATGTTGGCGAAGGGCCCGCCGTGGACCAGGGCAGGGGTGTTCTCCAGGGTCTGTACCAGGTTGGGCTTGATGGCGTCCTTCAGCAGCGCCGCCATGGCCCCCTGGGCCTTTAAATCGGCGGCGGTGACGGGTTTGTCATCATAGGTGTAGCCCACGATGATCCGGGCCAGCCGCTCCTTCAAATCCTTCAAATCAGTGGCCAGACAAAGCACCGCCATGATTTCGGAGGCCACGGTAATGTCAAAGCCGTCCTCCCGGGGCACACCCTGCATCCGGCCCCCCAGGCCGTCCACGATCTGGCGCAGCTGCCGATCGTTCATGTCCACACACCGCCGCCAGGTGATCTTTTTCACGTCGATGCCCAGGGTGTTGCCCTGCTGGATGTGGTTGTCCAGCATTGCCGCCAGCAGGTTGTTGGCCGCGCCGATAGCGTGGAAATCCCCGGTGAAGTGGAGGTTGATGTCCTCCATAGGCACCACCTGGGCATACCCGCCCCCCGCTGCGCCCCCCTTGACGCCAAACACCGGGCCCAGGGAGGGCTCCCGCAGGCACAGCAGCACGTTCTTCTCCAGCTTCTTCAGCGCGTCCGCCAGCCCCACGCTGGTGGTGGTCTTGCCCTCCCCGGCGGGGGTGGGGTTGATGGCGGTGACCAGGATCAGTTTGCCCTTCCTGGGATTTGCCCGCAGGGGGCCGATGTCAATTTTGGCCTTCACTTTGCCGTAGTGCTCCAGCAGGGCCTCGTCGATTCCGGCGCCGGAGGCTACCTGGCTGATGGGGAGCATAGCTGCGCTTTGGGCGATCTCAATGTCGGTTTTCATGCTGAAATTCCTCCTTTATAGTCACCGCGCTTCAAAAGAATCAGAAGACTCTTTTGAAGCCTGCGTTGGACTTCATAGACAAAGCACAGCCCATTTCATGGGCTGGCGGGTCTGCCCGCATTGAAAACCGGATACCGGTTTTCAAGTGCTTTGGCTATATTGGGCACGTCTAAGAACCTGTATTCACAGCCGAAACCGCCGGATGGGGGAGGGATTTTCCCGTCAGGCAAGGCAAATTTTCGCAGGAATCATTGTGTTTATTTCAAGAAAATTTAACGCGGCATGGCGGGAAAAGACCCAGCCAAACGGTGAATTGAGGTTGTGAATACAGGTTCTAAATAAAATGGACGCACCGAGTTCGATCAGTGCGCCCAGACGGTCGGCAATCAGGCGCGGATGCGCCGCTGTACTCCATGTGGTGCTCCACTTCCGTCAGTCATACAGCGAAGATAGTTTATCATGCCGTTTCGGTTCCGTCAAGGGCTATACTATCTGTATAATTCCCGCTGCGGGTGATTTTTTGCCCGGGGCTGGGGGTGGATTTCCAAGGGGTTTCCGGTAGGGCATCGGTTTCCATAATACTGAATATAAATTCAGATACAGAAAGTTATCCACAACTTCCACATAGTTTTCAACATCTGTGAATGTGGAAGTTTCAAGGAGTTCCTCGAAAATGGAATTAAATGGCAAAACCGCAATCGAAGTTCTTTTCCATACAAAAGTGCCGATTTGTTTGACATAATTTTATGCGGGGCGGACAGGGGCCCCCGGACGTGTGCCGATCCAGCAAAATTATGCGGGGAAATTGCTGTCCCCCCTTGCGGTGGGGGATAGGGATGCGATATAATAGGGGTAAAGAAACATCACATTTCAAACTGAGAGGGGGCGCCCATGGTATGGCAAAAAAGAATTCACTGCTGCCCTGGCTGTTTGGCAATCACCGAAACAAGGAAGCCCAGCAATCCCAGAAATCCGAACCCCGGCTCCAGGCGCCGGTTCAGGATCCGCCGCCCGCCCCGCCTAAGCCGGAGTCCTTCCGGCTGGAGCTGCCCCCGAATCACGCGATAAACAAGCTATGGAAGCTGTGGCGGGAGGAGGTAGGGAAGCAGCCCGCCCCATCCTTCCGCTTTGAGACGGCGGATGGGAACGGGGAGGTGCTGGCTGCTGCCCAGGCCAAGCAGGAGTTGGCGCGGCTGCTGCTGACGGTGAACGCCTCCGCCAACCAGCGGCTGAACAAGCTGGTCCCCAAGGGGAACGGCAATCCTCAGAAGGGGGACGGGCCGCCCCCGGTTCCGGAGCTGGACGCCGGCGTGGTGGCTTTTGTGACCAACGACAGACTGACGGCGTGGGTGTTCGCCTACCCGCCGTCGGGGGGCGGAAAGGAGCTGGACAGGGAAATGCTCGCCCAGGCCCTGCGGGAGAAGCAGGTGGTTCACGGCATCGACGAGGATCTGCTGGACGCGATCCCTGGCCGGCCGGATCGCTACTTCCGTCTGTACTTAGCTGCCCGGGGCAAGGCCGCCGTCCACGGCAAGGACGGCCAGATTGTGGATCTGTTCCAGCGCAATCCGGAGCGCAAGCTGGCGGTAGATGAATACAACCGGGTGGACTACGCCTCTATCAGTTTTATCCAGAACGTCAACGAAGGGGACGCCATCTGCCGTATCATCGCCCCTACCCTTGGCGCGGGAGGCAAAACGGTGCTGGGGCAGGATTTGCCCGCCCGGGACGGCAGGGCCGCTGCGCCGCCCAAGGGGCGCAATACCGCCGTCAATGAAGCTGGGGACGCCTTGATCGCCACCAAAACCGGTCGGGTGGAGTTCAGCGGCCGCGCTTTTCAGGTGAAGCCCGTGCTGGAGATCGAGGCCAACGTAGACTACTCCACGGGGCATATCAATTTCTTGGGGGACGTCCATGTTCACGGGGATGTATGCACTGGCTTCACCGTCCGGGCTATGGGGAATATCACCGTGGACGGCGTGGTGGAGGCGGCTACCGTGGAGGCGGGAGGTGACCTCATCATGGTGAAGGGGGCCCAGGGGGACAACCGCGCGGTGCTCCGGGCCAGCCACAGCATTTACGCCAAGTATCTGGAAAACTGCTGCGTCTACGCCATGGAGGATCTCCACGCCGACTGCGTCATCAACTGCGACGTCTACTGTGATGGTACGGTGGAGGTGCGCTCAGGGCGGGGCACCATCATCGGCGGCAGCGTCCGGGCTGCCCATGAGGTGAGCGCCGGTGTGCTGGGTTCCCGCTCTGAGTGCCAGACCGATGTGGTGCTGGGGGGCCTGCCCTGCCAGGAGTTTGACCAGGAGGTGCTGGTGCGGGAGATCACGGATCTGGAGGAGAAGCTGGAAAAGATCGAAAACCAGCCGGACAGCCCTACCAAGTTTACCCGGATGGGCAAGCTGCGGATGCAGCTCACCATCAATAAAAATAAGCTGGAGCAGTTCAGGAAGGATTTGGAGGAACAGTGGGAGGAGCAGGACAATCCTGGCCTGCGCTGCCTCACCTGCGGCGTGGCCTATCCAGGCGCATCGGTGACCATCGGTCCGGCCTCCTACCGCTTCCAGCAGGAGACCCGCCCCGTCAATGCCAGCCTGGTAGCGGGGGAGATCGCCATCATTTGACCTATGCGTTCGGAGAGGAAGTGAAGCGCGTGGACAAAGCCATACCGGAGGAAGAATTGAGGGAAGGCCTGGATCGGATCATCCGGGAGGTGACAGACGCCTCGGCGGGCATTTTGCTGACCCGGGGGGAGGCGGAGCCAAGCGACCATATCTGCACGGTGCACATTGGGTTCCGCCGGGGGGTCCAATCGAGCTTGTCCCTGCGGGCGGATGCCGCCCTGTTTGTCCGTCTGGCCCAGTCAATGCTGAACGCGGAGCACATCACCGCCGAAGATCTGGAGGATGTGGCCAAAGAATATTTCAACGTGTTGTGCGGGCACATCGCCGCCGCGCTGTACAAGGCGACCCATGTGTCCGTCCGGTTCAGCGTACCCTCCTTCCACTGGGGGCGCTACAGCCCGGAGAATCATAAGGAACAGTTTGTGATCCGCTATACCAGCGGTCGAAACGAGGCCGTTGAGCTGGTGCACCATGTCCCCGTGTCCCAGAAGGGGGACAATGGCGCGGCCTGATACAAATTCAGTTTTTGAACAGAAGGAAGGATTTATAGCTATGGCAAAGCGAGTGATGGTGGTAGACGACTCCCGAATCCAGGAGGTTCAGATCCGCAGTATGCTGGAGGGGACGGATTACGAGGTGGCGTGCTACTGCCGCAGCGGGGAGGACGCTCTGGCGGTGTACGATGAGGTGAAGCCCGATCTGGTGACCATGGATATCATCATGCCGGGGATGGACGGGCTGGAGACTGCCCAGGCCATTTTGGAGGAGTACCCTGAGGCGAAAATCATCATGGTATCTTCCCTGGCCTATGAGGACACCTTTGACGAGGCCAAAACCATTGGGGCCAAAGGCTTCATCGACAAGCCCTTCGATCAGGAAAAGCTGCTGGCGGCCATGGACGAGGCCCTGTCCAGCTAAGCGCGAAAGCAGTCCGCCGGGGCATGGCTTCCCGGCGGACTGCTTTTTTCAAAAAATGGTTGACAAACGTAGTCCAATCTGCTATAGTAGGCTTACAACAGTAAACCAACTTGGATCGGGCGGCTGTGCCGCCCAGCAGAAAGGATGTGCGGATATGGATGATAAACGCGGGCCGCTCTCTCCCAGCGAGTGGCGGGTAATGGAATGCCTGTGGACGGGGCCGAAAACCCTGATGGAACTGGTTCGGGCGCTGAAGGACAGCGCTGATTGGGCCAAGAGTACCGTCACCACCATGGTGCGGCGGATGGAGGAGAAAGGGCTCATCGATTATGAGACATCTGGCCGCGCCAAGGTGTTTCGGGCGGCGCTGGCCCGGGAGGACGCGGCGGCGGTGGAGACCGACTCCCTGCTGGAGCGGGCCTTTCACGGCAGCGTGGGGCTGCTGGTCAGCTCCCTGGTGGATAGGAGTTCCCTCTCCAAGGCGGATATTGACGAACTGTATGCCATTTTAGACAGAGCGGAGGAGGAGGCAAAATGAAAGGAGTTTTGATTACATCATCCATCCTGATTGTGCTGATTGCGGCTCTGCGGCCCCTTCTTCGGGGTAAAATCAATCCGAGAGTGCAGTATGCGCTGTGGCTGGCGGTGGCCCTTCGTCTGCTGATCCCGGTGAACCTGGTGGACAGCGCCTACAGTGTTTTGGCCCTGGTGGACAGGGTGGGGGAGCAGTCCCGGCTTGTGGAGGACATTGGCCGAACCACGATTCCGGTGCAGTCCTACGACAGTGCCCGGCTTCAAGTGCTGGAGGAATACCAGCGGCAGGGGATTGAGGAATCTACCCTCACCCCCGGCGACCTGATGGACATTGAGCAGAAGACCGTGGAGCGGATGCAGGGGCCTACGTTGGCAGAGCTGGCCGAAAAGTCCGCCCGCCCTGTGCGGCTGGGCGGAGCGGCGATGATGGCGGCATGGTTTCTGCTGGTGAACCTGCGGCTGCGCCGGCGGCTAAGGGATGCGGAATATGTGGAGGTGGACTGTCCCCTAACCGTGTATGTGTCCGATGCCCTGCCCTCGCCCTGTTTGTGCAGTGTGGTCCGGCCGGTCATCTGCGTCACCCCAGCCGCGCTGGAAAGCCCGGAGCGCCTGCGCCATGTGCTGGCCCACGAGCTGACCCACTACCGCCACCGCGACCACTGGTGGGCGCTGCTGCGCTGCCTGCTCCTGTGCGCCTACTGGTTCGATCCCCTGGTATGGTGGGCGGCTGCGCTGTCCCGGCAGGACTGTGAGCTGGCCTGTGACGAGGGGGCCATCCGGGCCCTGGGCGAAGGGGAACGCCTGCCCTATGGGCGCACATTAGTGGACATGATCGCGGCAGGGCGCACCCCTCTGCTTCAGACCGCCACCACTATGACCGGCGGGAAGCGGAAGGCGCGGGAGCGCATCAGGCTGATTGCCCGCAAGCCGAAAACGGTGGTGGCCGTGGCGCTGGCGCTGGTGCTGGTTATGGGTTGTGCCGTGGGATGCACCTTCACCGGCGCGCTGGAGATGTCCCCCAGTAGTTCCCGGCCCGGCCTGGACACACTTCAGGCGCGGTTGGAGGCTGTCCCGGAGGATCTGCAAGCGGACGTGGTGGTCCGTCCCTATGAACAGGCTGTGGAGGGCGACCTCCTGGTGCACTATTGGATGAACCGGGACTGGACGGACCTGGACGGCAGCGGGCTGGGCTGGCTGCTGGGGGTGCGGCGGCTGTCCCAGGCGGAGTTGGACGAATACCGGGACAACGGCGGTTCAGAGATTTTTGCCCGCAGCGGCGAAACCTATTTTGCTATCGTCTATGCTACCGACGTACGTTACTATACCGTGGAGGACGCGGATCCCTTCCACAACGCATTCAACGCCATC
The DNA here is from genome assembly GCA_910579595.1 of uncultured Oscillospiraceae bacterium. Lineage (GTDB taxonomy): Bacteria > Bacillota > Clostridia > Oscillospirales > Oscillospiraceae > Enterenecus. The sequence continues at coordinate 17,203 of CAJTVM010000020.1, read as the reverse complement.
CGGGACTTTGCTGAGAAAACCGTGCTGGAAACCGAGGGCGTGGAGCCATACAGCCCTGGTCTGGCCAAGGACACCCTGCAATCCCGGTTGGAGGATATCCCGGAAGAGCTGCGGGTCGAGGTGGCCCTCTATCAAGGGGACGCTCCACAGCCGGAGCATTCCGTTGACCTGGCCTTTTATCTGCTGGCCAATCCCACCGGCCCGGAGGACTGGGAAAGCTGGCTGCTGACGGTGAGGCAGTTGGACCAGCTGGGTTTTGAGGACTGGCTCTACAGCGTCGGCGCCGGGCACACCAATATCTTTGCCCGGGACAGCGAGCACTACTATGCCGCCTCCTGGCCCACCAGCGTGGAGTACAGCGACGCGGACGCCGGGCGCTACGCCGCCGCGTCCAAGGCCATCTGGGATTACGCCCGGCAGCAGGTGCTGGAAACCGAGGGCGTGGAGCCCTACGACCCCACGGAGCTGCGGGAGCGGGAATACCTCTGGGAGGGCAAAAACTACACCGACGTGGCCTACTGGCCTTACAAGGCCATCAATGGGAACACAGACATCGTGTGGATTTACCGTATGGTGCAGCTTGCCAAGGACGGCGAGGGCGGCGTGTGGATTCCCGAGCGGTGGCAGTGCATTGATACCGCGGTATCCCCCATCCCCCGGCACATTAAGCCGGACACCGGGGGGCTGACCGTCACCCAGTACGCCCAGCAGCTCCAGGCGGAGGCGGACGCGGGCCGCGCGGACTGGGCCACCGACCCCATTGAGGCGCTGCGCCGCTACGAGGAGGAAACCTCGAACCGAACCATTCCCCTGGACAGCTTCACCCAGGATGCCAGCTATATCGAAAGCGTCCTGGAGAAGCTGGAACCCAGCCCGGGGCAGAAGGCCGTCCAGGCGGTGGTGGACCGGCTAATGGCCGGGCCGACCATTGAGCTCTCCCTTGGCCCCGCCGGCACAAGCCGGGTTTACGCCTATATCACCGACCCCAGTGAGGACTATTATATCAACCGTCTCACCGATTTGGCCTCCGATTTCCAGTGGGAGGAAGCCCCGTATTCCACCGCATCGGAGGCGGATTCCCTGCGCATTTCCTCACCGGACGGAAGCGCCTCCCTGTTCCTCTCGGATGGGTCTTACCTGATGCTGGTGGGGCAGGACGGGGAATCCACCTGCTATAAGGGCCTGTACCGCTATCAGGATGATCCGGATTATCTGGCCTATGACCACCTGCGGTGGTGGTTCGACCAGGTAGAGCTCGACAAGCTGCGCTCTACCCTCCTCTCCGTTCCCGATCGGGGCCAGAGCCGTGAGGAGATTGCCCGGGCGTGGGCGGAGGGCTATGAGGGGGTTTTGACCCATACTGCCCCCGGCAGCCAATACGCCTGTACCTCTATGGAGGTCATCGACGTGAATGCCGACGAGCTGAACTGGCTGAGCGAGGAGGAGTTGGAATCCTGGTGCCGCTCCCGCAACTTCGTGTTCACCGCCCAGGACTTCGGCAAGACCTGGTTCGCGTTCAGCTACCGCACCGTGTTCGTCCCGGTGGACCAGAGTACTGCCAACGGATTTTTTGTGGGCAACACCTGGTACTATGAGGAGGATGACGCGCCGGAGGGGGCGCTGACCTACAGTCGGACCGGGGTTATGTTCCTCACCGATGAGGGCTGGACGTGCACCGGCACGGGCACCGGCTGGTAAGCGGACAAATAAGATACGACTCTTGCGATGCCCAGATTTGGCCATCAGCCAGGAACGGGCATTGCGGATGCCCACAAAAAATATACATCTTTTTGACCTTGCACGGATGGAAAAACCCAAGAGCGGCAGGGGGTAAAGTTGAATTTTCGAGCGGGCGCGAGATTAAATTGCTCGGGAAGGTAAAAGAAAGCGGGCCTGTCCGTATGGACAGGCCCCGTTTGACAGAAAGGGAGAGCCGGGGCGTTGCCGCCCCGGCTCTGAAAGGGAGGATAAAATGAAGAAGAAATCACAGCTCTTGCAAGATTTATAGTAACGCGGTTTCATTACGAAAGTTCTATTCAAATTGTTACAAAAGAATTAAACTCTGAAAATAGTTTCCGGCAGGGATGCCTGAATTTTCCTGTTGCGGGAAAATAGACCGGCCCGATCCGGCTTTGTCCAGGCCGCGCTCCTCTTTTATCTTAAAATGTGTTATACTGCTGTCAGCGTTGTTATACAAAATCATAAGGGGAAGTGCAGCATGACAGATTATCAGACGCGGTGGCGTTGTGCGGCGCGTCAGGCCAGGTATTCCTCCAGGCATAGCCCCTGCTCCATGATGGCCTGTGCAACTTCCACGCCCACATAGCGGTAGTGCCAGGGTTCGTAGCTGACCCCGGTGAGGGCGCTTTTGCCGGTAGGGTAGCGCAGGATGAACCCATAGTCGGCGCAGTGCTCCATCAGCCACCGCTGGACGGGGGTGTCCTCCTGGCCCTCGTCCAGCGTTTGATAGGACAGATCCACGATATCCAGTGCCAGCCCGGTCTGGTGCTCGCTGGCGCCGGGACGGGCCACCCATGTGGCGGCCTTGCCCTCGGCTTCCTCCCGTATGTATCCCCGGTTTATCCAGTTTTGCACCTCTTGTTCAAAAAGCTGTTCCTGCTCCTCCCAGCTGCGGCAGGACGAGCAGATCACCGGCTGGAGTCCAACGGCCCGAGCGTCGTCCATCATCCGCTGGAGATCGGGGTAGGCCCGGCTGTCAACAGCTTGTCCACTGCGCAGCTGGGTAAGCTCCGGCACGGCAAAGCCGTCCGGCAGGGGGTGATCGGCGTTTACCAGCCTCAGCGCCCAATTCTCCCCGGCGGGTTGGGCGGGAACGGGTTCGTCCGACGGGGGGGCAGGGGTTTGGACAGGCGGGAGGGTGGCCGCCGGTACAGAGCTGGCCGCAGCGGCCCCTGGGATTGCTTCTTCATGCGCCGCCCCTCCGGTCCAGCCCAATCCCAGCCCGGCGGAGAACAGCAGCAGGGCCAGGGCGAACAGCAGGGGCGGGGACAGCGTTTGGCCGCGCTGCCGTTGGGGGCGGCTAAGGACAGTTTTCATTTGGAACACTCCTTTATCTGGTCTGTTCCCTCAGCGTATCACAATCCGCCGTCGAAATTTATACATTTTTGCAGCATAATGGCATCTTTTCAGCGATCGAATCCGGAAGAGTGATCGAAGTTGGAAATGGGGCCTGTCGTGTCCCACGTCACTTGGATATTCAGCATAGTCGCGTTGAAGGAAATTTCATAGGTGATCCCTGTGTCCGCGGTAGAGAAATGACGTTCCCAAAGGGCTGTATCCCCGGAAGCGCCTACCTCTGCGGCCTCCAAATCCAAAAGGGCAAAATAGCGCTCCGCCAGGCTGGGGAGCGCCTGGGGATCCTTGTAGGGGAGCCACCGGGCCATATTGGGATCGTAGAGGCTCCATGTCAGCGGCAGGCCGCTTTCGCCGTCCAGCCGCATCCAAAAGGAGCCGTCCCCTAAATCCGCCATTACCGACCAAAATTCCATCGGCTCCTGACGGCCTGCGCTGACCGCGGGATCCCAGAGCAGGATACGATTCAGGGAGGTAATTGTCAGGGTGGAGCTTAAAAAATGGGAGGGGATAACCTCCGCCTGGGCTAGACGTTCCAACGCCTGCCGCACCAAATTTTCGCACTGTCCCGGATCTTCATCATACAGTATCGCCGGGGATTGAAAGGACGGGATGGTTTCGGAGGGGGTGCACCAGCGGGCATACAGCTCCAGCCTGTCCATCAAGCTGGGCGGCTCGTAAACGGGCAGATCCTCCTCCGCCAGATCCTCCGTGTGGATCTGCCCGAGCTGTTTGGCGTCCCTGGCCTCGGAAATGCGCCGGGGAAGCGCCACCGAGCCTAACACGACCAGGCAGGTCAGCAGGGGGAATAGCCATTTTTTCGCCAGTCTCATCCGCCGTCCCCTCCCTTCAGGTGAATCCTCGCCGTGGCGCCCTGGCCCAGCACGCTTTCAAATTCCAGCGTGCCGCCGTGAAGCTCCACAATCCGCCGGCACAGCGCCAGCCCCAGCCCCGCGCCCCCCTGGGCACGGGCACGGGACTTGTCTACCATGTAAAAGGGCTCGGTGATCCGCTCCAGCTCCGATTCCGGGATGCCCTTGCCGGTGTCCGATACCTGGATGAGATAGCCGCCGTCCCCTTCTGCCCGCCCGGTGAGGGTGACGCTGCCGCCCGCCGGGGTGGCTTTCCGGGCGTTGTCCAACAGGTTCAGGCATACTGTTTCCATCAGATCCGGCTCGATGAAGGCGGGGGCCTCCTCCGCCTCGACGGTCAGCTGGATGCCCGCCTGCTCCAGGGCGGGGCGCAGGGCGATGCCGGTGCGCTCCAGAAAGGCCCGCATGGACATCGCTCGCTTGGGGAAGTCCCGCCGGTCCAGCACGATCAGCTCCATCAGCTTGCTCGACAGCGCCTCCAGCCGCTTCCCCTCCCGGAAGATGTACCCGGCGCTCTCCCGCACCTGCTCCGGGGAATTGTCCCGGGACAGCAGCAGGTCGGCGTAGCCGATGATGGAGGTCAGCGGCGTTTTGATCTCGTGGGCAAAGCTGCCGGTGAAGTCCTTCTCTCGACGGGCGGCGTCGGTAAGCTCCTTCACCTGCGCCTCAATGCGTCGGGCCATGGCGTTGAAATCGGCGGACAGCCGCCCCAGCTCGTCATCGCTTCGCACGGGCACTTGCTGGCCCAGCTCGCCGTCCGCCATGCCCCGGGCGGCGGCGGACAGCCGGTTCAGCGGCCGAAGGATCAGGTGGGACACCACGAAAGACAGTGCCCCCACTCCGGCGATCAGGGCCAGCATCATGTAGAAAAAGCTGCGGTACTGGGCGGAGCGTTGGGCAAACAGGGCGGATACGTCCCGGCAGTTTTCCAGGTACACCGTCTCGTCCAGCAGGGTGAGGGCGCTGGCCCCGTGCAAAAAATATGCCCCCCGGGCCACGTTGGCCAGCCTCCAACCCCACTGATTTTCCGATAATTCGGAGGTCAGAGGGAAGGTGTTCAGATCCGGAGGAAGGGCGTTGTTGCCGCCCAGCTCCGCGCCGGTTTCATCGCTGAGCCGGAAGGCCGCCGCCCGCCCCACGGTGGCCAGGGTCACGCCCTGGGTCAGTCGGGCCAGCTCCTCCCGGCCGGACAGCACCCGTCCCTCCGCCTCCATGGACAAGGCGCAGCGCAGCATATCGTTTTCCTCGTACAGCGCCTGAACCTCCTGGTTCAGGGCGGTGCGGAACTGCCCGTCGATGAGGACAAATCCACCCAGAGAGCAGGCCAGAACGGTGACGCACACCATGGAACAGAACAGCTTCCAGAATAACTTCATCCCAAACCTCTCCCCCCATAAAATGGCATTTCGTTGCCGGGTGACTGCAAAACAGCTTGCGTCCTGTGCGTCAGCGGGCTTAAAGTTCTTTTTGGGTACTTTTTCGTTCAAGAAAAAGTACCCACCTCCAGGCGGTAGCCCACCTTGTATACCGCCACCAGCCGGTTTTCCAGTCCCAGCTTTTTTCGCATCCGCTGTATGTGCAGATCCACGGTGCGGCTGTCCCCCAGGTATTCGTCCCCCCACACCTTTTCGTAAATGCGATCCCGGTACAGGGCCACGTTTTTGTTCTGTACGAACAGGAGCAGCAGCTCATACTCTTTGGCGGTAAGGGCCACTGGGACGCCGCACCGGCGCACCGTATGAGCGGCGGTGTCGATCTCAATGTCCGGCGGGAGGGACAGCACCCGTCCCGTCTTGCCGCACCGGCGCAGCACCGTCTCCACCCGGGCCAGTAGCTCCATCAGCTCGAAGGGTTTTGTAATATAGTCCTCCGCCCCCAGACGCAGGCCCTTGACCCGGTCCTCCACCGTCCCTTTGGCGGTGAGGAAGATAACCGGCGCCTCCAGGGAGCGGCAGTAGTCCAGCACTTCGTAGCCGTCTGCCCCGGGGAGCATGATATCCAGCAGCACCAGATCGAAGGGTTCCCGCTCCAGCAGATCCGACGCGGAGATGCCGTCGGCGGCCCAGGTGCAGCGGTAGTCCGGCCCGTCCAGAGCGGTTTTGATGAGGTTGGCGATGGCAGGCTCGTCCTCGGCAATCAGGATTTTGTTCATAGGGGCACACCTCCTGCCTTTCATGATACATCTATTATCCATCATTTTAGCATCAACAGAGCCGCCAGGTCAAATGGTGATTGAATTTTCAAGAATCTGCATTGAACCATGTGGTTCTTTCCGTAGGTTTATGATACAATATAAAATTAAACTGAGGCCATGGAAGGCCGGGATAAAATGGAAAGCGAGGCGGAAGCAATGTATGTCAAAGGTGTCAACTTAGGCAACTGGCTGGTCCTGGAGAAGTGGATGAGCCCCGCGCTGTTCGACGGCACCACCGCGGAGGACGAGTACTACCTCCCCCGGCAGCTGTCCCCGGAGGTCTACGGGGCCCGGATCAAAATCCACCGCAGTGAATATATCACCGAGCGGGACTTCGCCGCCATCCGGCGCATTGGCCTGAACACTGTGCGCATCCCCGTGCCCTATTTTGTGTTCGGCGATAGGCCCCCCTTTATCGGCTGTATCGGGGAACTGGACAATGCTTTTTCCTGGGCGGAAAAGTATGGCCTGCAAATCCTCATCGATCTGCACACCGCCCCCCTGAGCCAGAACGGCTTTGATAACGGCGGCATCTGCGGTGTGTGCAGGTGGAGCCAGGCGCCGGAGGAAGTGGACTTCGTCCTGACTGTGCTGGAGCGGCTGGCCAAGCGCTACGGACAGCGTCCGGGCCTGTTCGGCATCACCCCCATCAACGAGCCCATTACGGAGCCGATGTGGATCAGCATGGACGTGCCCAACCGATATCCGCCTGTGGATAAGGAGCTGGCCCAGGGCAGCGCTCCCAACACCCTGGAATTCCTCCGGGAGTTTTACGGGAGGGCCTACGACTGCATCCGCCCCAACGTGGCGGACGGCAAGTACGTGGTATTCCACGATGGTTTCCAGCTCCACGCCTGGAAGGACTTTATTACCCAGCCCAGGTTTCGGAACGTCATGCTGGACACCCACCAGTACCTGATGTTCGCGGAGAGTATGGGCTGTGAGAAGACCCTGGACGGCTACCTCGGGTACATCCAGGAGCATTTTGCCGAGGAGATCGCCCAGGTTCAGGAATATGTCCCCGTGGTGTGCGGCGAGTGGTGCCTGTTCAACTCCTGCGCGGTGGGGGTGGATACCAAGGGCGGGCAGTCCACTCTCAACGGCGTGGACTTCACCCAGTCCCGGCAGAGGATGGACCCGGAGGCCGAGCGGGACTTCTACCGGCAGCTGGCTGGCGCCCAGCTGGCCGCCTGGAGGCGGGGCAGCGGCTACTTCTACTGGAGCTACAAGCTCCTGCTGGACACGGTGAACAGTCCCGACTGGGTGGGCTGGGACAGCTGGGATCTGGGGAAATGCGCCGATATGGGCTGGTTTCCTCAGGGCGGCTGAAGCCGGAATAGAAACAATGAATCCTCGGGCGGAGTCCCGGCTGAGGACGGGAAAAGGAGTGTCTCGGTGATGAGTAAAAGCACCGTTTTCGATCGCCGCCTGGAGCGGCACTATGACGAGCTGAAATGGCTCTACTGCGAGCTGTACCGCGATGAGGCGGCGTTTGAGAAGTTCCTGGATATGCTCCGGCGCTGCTGGAACGACCGTAAGCGCCCCCTCCGGGAGCAGGACAAGAAACGGGAGGCCAACCCCGCCTGGTACCGCTGCCGGGAGCTGCTGGGCATGATGCTCTACGTGGACGCCTTTGCCGGGGATCTGAACGGCGTAAAGGGCAAACTGGATTATCTGCGGGAGTGCGGGGTGAATTACCTCCACCTGATGCCGCTGCTGGCCAGCCCCAAGGGCCGCAGCGACGGAGGCTATGCCGTCAGTGATTTCCGCACCGTCCAGCCTGGGCTGGGGACCATGGAGGATCTGGAGGCTCTGGGCGACGCCTGCCGCAAGGCGGGTATCAGCCTGTGCCTGGACTTTGTGATGAACCACACCAGCGAGGATCACGACTGGGCCCGCCGGGCCAGGGCAGGGGAGGGAGGCTTCCGGGAGAGGTACTTCTTTTACGACAGTTGGGACATCCCCCGGGAGTTTGAAAAGACCGTCCCTCAGGTATTTCCCACCACCGCGCCGGGGAGCTTTACCCAGCTGGAGGACGGTCAGATTGTCATGACCAATTTCTACCCCTACCAGTGGGATCTGAACTACGCAAACCCCGCCGTGTTCAACGACATGACGGAAAACCTGCTCTATCTGGCCAACCGGGGCATTGACGTGATCCGGCTGGACGCCATCCCCTATATCTGGAAGGAGCTGGGCACCGACTGCCGCAACCTGCCCCAGGTGCACACCCTGGCCCGGATGCTGCGCATGGTGTGCGAGGTGGTGTGCCCCAGCGTGCTTCTGCTTGGCGAGGTGGTGATGGAGCCGGCCAAGGTGGCACCTTATTTCGGGACGCCGGATAAGCCCGAATGCCATATGCTCTACAACGTGACCACCATGGCCACCACCTGGCATACGGTGGCCACCGGCGACGTGGCCTTGCTCCGGCGGCAGATGGAGGCGGTATGTGCCCTGCCCAAAGATTTTCTGTTCCTCAACTACCTGCGCTGCCACGACGATATCGGCTGGGGGCTGGACTACCCTTGGCTCAGGGAGCACGCCGGCGCGGACGAGGTGGCCCACAAGCGGTATCTCAACGACTATTTTACCGGAAAATGGCCGGACAGTCCCAGCCGCGGCGAGCTATATAACGACGACCCCCGCCTGGGGGACGCCCGGCTGTGCGGCACCACCGCCTCCCTGTGTGGGATCGAAGCCGCCGGGGAGGGGAATAATTCCCTGACGCTGGAGGGCGCGGTGGCCCGGGATCTGACCCTTCATGCCTGGATGCTGTCCCAGAGCGGTATCCCGGTGATCTACAGCGGGGACGAGGTGGGCCGGCTGAACGACTACACCTACCATGATGACCCGGATAAGCGGGAGGACAGCCGGTACATCCACCGGGGCCGGTTCCAGTGGGATCTGGCGGAACGCCGGGAGGATTCGGACGCTTACCAGGGCAAGCTGTTCCAGGGCCTGCGGCGGCTGGAAACCCTTCGGGCCGGGGAGGCCTGCTTCGACGCCGACGCTGACGTGTGGGCGGAGGACAGCGGGGATTCCCATGTGCTGGCCTTGTGCCGCCGGAAGGACGGGCGGGAGCTGGTCTGCTTGTTCAATTTCAGCGATTCCTTTGCCCACGCCGGGGTGGAACGGGAAGGGAGTTATACTGAGCTGATGTACGGAAACCGCCTGGAGCAGATCCGGGACGTGGAGCTGTGGCCCAACGGCTTCGCGTGGCTGCTGAAGGACTGAGCCGCCCCACGGCGGGCCGTGGATATAATATAGCAAGCGCACAGCCTGTGCGCTGACTATGAAGTCTGACGCGAGGCCGCTTTGTGGCCTGTCCGGCAATGATTTGCCGGACAGGCTGAAAAGAAGTATTTACTTCTTTTCAACTGCGTCAACTATAAGAACCTGTATTCACAACCTCGATTCACCGTTTGGCCGGGTCTATTCCCGCCATGCCGCGTTAACTTTTCTTGAAATAAACACAATGATTCCTGCGAAAATTTGCCTTGCCTGACGGGAAAATCCCTCGCCCATCCGGCGGTTTCGGCTGTGAATACAGGTTCTAAAAAGTAAAAAGCAGATCCCGCCGTCCAAAGCGGGATCTGCTTTTTTGCTGGTTCAGGTGTTTTCTAAGAAATTTTTCAGCATTTGCGCCGCCTGGGCACGGGTTGCCGTACCGCCTGGGTCAAGCCGGCCGTTGCCGTAGCCGCTCAAAATGCCGTTGGCCGCAGCCCAGCGCAGCGCGTCCAGGGCATAACCGCTGATCTGGTCCGCGTCTGTAAAGCTGAGGTCGCCGCCGCTTGTCTCGGGACTTCCCGCATACCTCCAGAGCATGACCGCAAACTGCTCCCGGGAGATGCTGTCGTTGGGGCCGAACTGGCCGTCGCTGTAGCCGTTGGTGATACCGTTGGCCGCGGCCCAGATGATGCCGTCTGTATACCAGGCGTCGCTGTTGATGTCGCTGAAAGTGCACGCCTGCTCCTGATCCGGCTGGCCTTCCAGGTTGTAGAGCACGGTGGCCAGCATTCCCCGGCTCATGGTCTGATCCGGGCTGAAGGTTGTTTCGCTGGTGCCGTTGAATAGCTCGTGGGCGCTGGCAAAGGCTACGGCATCGGCTTCCCAGCTTGTGGGCGCCACATCGGTGAACTCCTTGCTGTTATCCACGATCTCCACGGTGGCGGAACCGTCCAGCGGGATGCTCAGCTTGCCGTCCTCTACGATGCTCTTGCGGATCGTTTCGCGGGTGCCGTCATCGTGCACCAATACCGCCACTGTGCCGGGGCTGGGTTCCTCCACCGGGACGGTAAGGGTCACGCCGCCGGGGACGCTCTCAATGGGCTTATTGTCCGCGCTCAGCGTCATCACAACGGTTTGACCCTTCTGTTCAGCCGCAACGCTGACGGTATTGCCCGCGCTGCTCAGGGTGTCCAGCGCCGCGTTAGGGATGGTCACGTCGGCAATGGGGGTGGAGACGGTGAGGGCCGCGTTTGTCTCGTTCCCGATCCGGCTGAGCGTCGAGGACGGAATGGAGACGTCTGTTTTGCTCACGTTACTGGTAATTTCCGGCTTGATCACCACGTTCTGGCTCTGGTTTTCGAGCGCTTGCTTCACCAGATTGCTGCCGTCTGTGGGGCTTACGATGGTGCTTGCCGTGCCGTTTTGAATGGTAGTCTTCATTGGGGTGTTTACAGTGCCGGGGGTGCTTGGGGTACTCGAAGCGTCCGGATTGCTGGGGGTGCTTGGGGTGTCCGGGGTGCTGGGGGTGCTCGGAGTGTCCGGGGTGCTGGGGGTGCTCGGAGTGTCCGGAGTGTCCGGAGTACTCGGGGCGTCCGATCCCGCGGTATTCGGTGCGATGGTCACTTCCACCTTGTACACGTCACTGTCTGTGTAATTTTTGCTGCTGGCAACGACCTTGTACCAGACCGTGTACGTCTTTGCCTCTGTACCTGTGGGGATAGTGAAGTCGTAGTCGATGCCGTTCAGGGAATACGCCAGATTCCCGCCTGTGGCAGTTCCCGGATTCACCAGGGCCAGCGGATCACCGGTGTAAGTCAAACCAGGAATCTCCGTTACCTCTGTCGTACTCGCGGCTGCCGGGGTAATGGAAGCGGTTGTAAATGCGGGGAGCTTGATGTCGTACTTGTCGCTGGTGGGGAGAGTGCCGCCATTGACTTTGATTGTTACCCGCTTGTTGTTCCCAGCGTCGCTGTTGTCAAAACTGCCGGTCAGGACTCCGCTCAGATCGATGGAATCATCGTCCACCAGTGCGCCAGACTCCCAGGTGATAACCAGATCGGCTTTTGTGTTATCAGGTTTGTACTCCCTGTCCATCGCGGTCACGGTGGGCGTGACCACCTTCTTTTCCGCGCTGAACGTCCAGGTAACCGAGATGTCGTCGTAGTTGCCATCGCCCTTTCTTGTGGCCGTGATGGTGACCGGGCCGCCAACATCACGAACCGTTACCAGGCCGTTTTCGTTGTCGATGGCGGCAATGCCCGTATCGCTGCTTGCCCACTCCACCGTTCCTGTCCCGGAACCGCCTAACGCGGTGAGTGTAAAGGTATCGCCGTAGTAAATCTTGCCAGTGGGCTGGTTCATAATGGACAGCGGATTCTGACCTGTCCGGAAAATCTCAAATTCCTGGGTTTTCTCGCTAATGTCATAGTTGCCGTTCAGCTTGTTGCCGATTTTGACCTTGTGTTTTCCGACGTTAATCCAGTCTGCGCCAACGTAGGTGACGGTATACTCGCTGTCCGGAATCATGCGGCCGTGCTTGTCCTTGACCGTGACCAGTGGCTTATGCTCCTTGCTATCATACAGGGCTCTGCTGGGCGCGAACTCAATGATGGGATTCTCCACTTTCTGCCGGGCGATGGACACTGTTCCCAATTGTGTGCCGTCGGTGTCATTGTGGTTGCTGTCGCCCTTCACGCGGTAAAAGATATTGTAATCGCCCGCGTCGGTGCCGGTGGGGAGGCTGGCGGAATAGGTTCTGCCGCCGTCCAGGGAGTATTCGATGTTGCCCACCGAAGAAGTACCGGCTGTGACCACCAGATTCAAGGGGTTGCTGGTGTATTCCAGATCAGCCGAAGCCACCGGCGCGGTTACCTCTGTCAGGTCATTCAGATCAATATTCGCCTTGAGGATGGACGCGGTGGTTGTGGCGGGATAGCTGATGGCATATTTATCCCCATTATCGCCAGTGATGGCCGGGTTGCTGCTGTCAATATTCACCTTCTTGTCTGTTCCGGCGCTGGCGCTCTCAAATTCGCCGGACAGCTTGATGCTGATCTGATCAATACCCACCAAATCGCTTGCCTGCAGTGTGGCGGTCACAGTGGCACCTCGTTCGCCATCATAGGTCTTTGACTTGGCCTTCACAATGGCTGTGACCCGCTTTGGCTCCACATAGATCGGCCAGGTGGCGGTCTGGTCATTGTAGCCGGGGGCGGTGCTGGTGGCCGTCACCGTGACGGAACCGACGCCTGTGATTGTAAGCAGTCCGTTGGTATCAACGCTTGCAATAGCGCCGTTGTTAACCGTCCAGGCCACTGTCCCATTGCCGCCCGTTGTACCCAGCTGAATCTTGTCGCCGTAGTAGACGTGCTCCCGTGTGTTGGTGATGGTCAAGGGCGTCTGGCCCGCCGGGAGGATCGTAAATTTGGCGGTGCTGTCATTGATGCTGTAATTGGAGTTAGTTTTATTTTCGATTTTGACGGTGTATGTGCCAGCATTAGTCAGGTCTGAAACAGCGGCGCCACCTTGCGTATATGTCACTGCGTACTCACTGCTGTCAATCAGGAAGCCATTATCGTCCTTGACGGTGACGACAGGCTCCTGCTTCTTGTTGTTGAATGTCACCGATTCAGGCGCTACCTGGATGGTGGGTTTCCTCACAGTGTTTATGATGATGGAGGCATTCCCAGTCATCCGTTCCGGCTGGCTGTCATTATAATTGCTGCTGCCCAGGACCTTGTACCAGACGGGATAGCTGCCTACAGCCGTTTTCGTGGGAATGGCCGGGGAATACGGCCCCGCCTGGGACAAAGAGTACACCATCGTACCGTTGGACGTGGCGCCCGGCTCGATCAGCTCCTGCGCAGCGCCGTTGTAAGGCAGGCTTTTACCGGTCGGGGCCTTTTCAACCGTCGCGCCGGCTTTCGCGATGGTAAAGTCCGCCGTGCCGTTTACAATGTAGTTGCCGCCGTTGGCGTTGATCACATGGACGGTGGCCGTACCGGCGTTGACGTTGTTGCTGTAGGATAATGTGTACTCGGTACCTGGGATGGTCGTGCCGCCGTCTGTAACACTGACATCACTGTAGCCCGGTTCCTGCGGATTGCCGTCGTAGGTATAGCTGCCATTCACCGTGATCTTCGGGCTGATGACCTCTCTTGGCTTGATGGTTACGGTGACCGATCCGACCGTAGGACTGTCCTCGTAGCTGCCGTCGCCCACCGCCTTATAGGTTACGACGTAACGCCCTGCGTTTATGGCTTTGGGGATAGCAGGGCCAAGGCTGCCATTATCCAGCGCGTACTCAACGTGGCCGCCCGCCGCGGCGCCTACAGTCACCAGTTCCTGCTCCAATCCGGTGTACTCCAGCACCTTTGCCGTGGGAGAGTTGGTCAGCTGCGCAATGGCCTTCTTGATTTCGAACGATAACGATGTTTGGACAGGAAACGCGTAGTTGCCGCCCGACGCGCTCTCAACGGTTACGCTCGCGATACCGGCATTCTTGTTGTTGTGGTAGGTCACGGTGTACTGGTCCGCTGGAATCGGGGTATGATTGGCATCGTTCTCTGTCAGCGCAACAGTGGGTTGCTTGGCTGTGCCGTCATAGACATAGAAATACTTGGGGGGTGTGGTGCTGTTGTCCGTCTGCAAATCGTTGCCGCCCAGCGTGATGATAGGCGACACCTGCTTTTTGCCGATCTCAACCTCAATCCTTGCCGGCGGCTGGCCGGTGTAATTGCCGGTTTCCACGACGCGGTACCAGACGGTATACTTACCCGCGTTGGTTCCCTCTGGGAAAACTGTGGAATAGGGGCCGTTCTCGTTCAGGGCATATTCTACATCAGCATCGGTTTTATCCACGACTGCGCCAGTTTGAATCAGGGCCTGCGCAGTCCCGTTGTAGGTTAAACTCGCGGGAACCGGTGGTGTCGTAATCTTTGCGTCCGCTTTGCGGATCGTCGCCTTGACGGTGGCACTAGAGAACGAAACATCATAGCGCTCGTGATTTGTTCCGCCAATCTTCGCCGCCGTCGTATTCACCGTCACGGTTTTACCCACGCCCGCGTTTGCATCGCTGAACTCACCGGTCAGGTCAGTGATCGTGATTACGTCCCCCGGCAGGACGCCCTGCTCCACCATGGCATGGATTGTGGCGGTTTTGCCGTTATCACCGTAGGTTTTGTCCTCTGCCGTCACCGTGGCCACTACGGGCTTTTTGCCTGCGGTAAACGTCCAGGATGCGGTGGCGTCTTCATAGTTGGCCACGCCGGATTTTGTAGCTTGAACGGTGGCCGTGCCGGGCTTAATGATGGTGATTTGGCCGCTGTTTTCGTCTACCTTTGCAACGTCCGAACCGTCAGTGATCTCCCAACTGATATTGCCGTTGCCCGACCCGCCGGACGTACTCAGGGTGAACTTATCCCCGTAGGTGACGGTGTTGGGCTTATCGGTAATGGACAGCGACGCCTGTATCTGGGTGGTGATTCTGAAGTTGACCGTAACCCTTGTAATTGCGTAGTTGCCGCCACTCTTGCCGGTAACGACCACTTGGGCCGGATTCTTTGCGGTACTCACATTTTGATTGTTGATATAATTGACTTCGTACTCGGTATCCGGAAGGCCGGTCATATCGTCCGTATCTGTAACTGTGACCCTTGGCTCCTTCCATCCGCCGTCGTACTGATAGGTATAAGCCGACAGATCCACCTTTGGCGTGATCGGCTTGCGCTGGATTTTTACGCCAGTGATCTCAGCCGGCCCGACCGCATGATAATTGTTGGTGCCCTCCACCTTATACCAGACATGGTAATCGCCTGCGTTGACGCCGGTGGGGATTTCCGTAGAGTAGTCGCCGGTTTCACTTGTCGCAAACAGGATTTCCGCGCCGGTTGCACGGGGATCTATCGTGCCGGGGGTGACAAGCGCCTGGGCGCTGCGGTTGTATGTTGGGCTGGCGGCTGTGGGCGCGGTAATAATTGGGGCGATTGCATTGATGGTCAGCGTCAGGAGCTGTTTTGTCTCAGCCGCTTTATAGTTCTGGCTTGCCGGGATGTATGCCTTGATCTCATACGTCCCGGCGTCGAGCGGCAGGCCGTCCGTAAACTCCTTGGTGTTAACTGTTCTATATGAATACTGAATATATGGATGCAAGTCCTCGTTGCTGGTAGCTTTTATGGTAATGTTAGGCAGTTCACCCTTGATCGTTGTGCGCCTGCCGTCATAGTCTAATACCTTTGTGAGATCACCCCATTCGATCCCAGGCTCATCCTGCGTGACTTGGTAGGTCTTTGTAAAGGTTCCGTTGAACGTGATGCCGGTAACGGTAACCGTGATCTCGCCGACGTCTTTACGAGGCTCGTAATCCACCTTGTAATCAGTATCCTTTGTCAATTCTTTATCCGGATTGTTGATCAAGGTAACGGTAATAGGGATATTTTCCGGTTTGACAGTGCCGTCATAGACTAAATCACCCAGCGAACTCTCGTCTACGGAAATAGTAAGCGAACTGCCGCAGAAGATACACGTTCCGTGTCCGTCGTCTTGGAAGTTAAATGTGCACGGCTCCGTCTCGGTTATCTTACAGGTACAAGTCCAGGTGTGCGTTGTGGCGCCGGGGTTGTGGACATAGCTTTTGCTTGGATGCCCCGGGCATGGCCCTACAACAAGCGTCTTTGCCGACGCCGCGTTTTCCGGCGAAATCGGAGTGTTGTTCGCGTCAAAAAAGACATAGCCCGGGGCCAGCAGGGCGGCGTAATTGCCGTCTGCCGCATGAATTGCGGCGGTATCGCCAGTATACCTGCCGGCGGACAGCTGTACATTCGCACCGGAGGCGATATCCAGGCCGTAAGTCGTGCCGGTGATGTCCGTGGGCGTCCCCGGATCCATGACGCACAGGAGGCCGCCGGACTGAACCTCCACACCGGCGCCTTTTTTGGACGTCACCGCACCCATGAGGTACAGCTGTCCGGTTCCGGTGACCCGTATGGCGCTGGATCTGGAACTTGATATGGTGTACCCATTGGTATCGATCATTGTGGCGTTCGATATTGGAAACGTGGTGGTAGAAGTTCTGTCCGACTGTAGTATGTGTGTTTGATCTACAATGGGGGTATCGGCGGAGCTGTCCAGCACCTCGCCGCCCAGCTCGTCCATCTGGCTTTGCAGGGAGAGGCAGGGCGACAGATCCACCAGCTGCTGTTCCTCAGCGGTCAACCCGTCGTACAAGTCGTAAATTTCACTGAGCAGGGCCGCCGCCTGCTCGAGGTTGGATTCTGAAATGGCGCCGGGCAGCTTGGCGATCAAGCTGTCGATGGGGCAGATTTTGCAGACGAACGAGCACGGTGTGCCGGGGTACTCCGGGGCATAGCCGCACGCATCGTCGTGCCCGTGCGGACAGGACAGCGTCCGGGTGACGCAGCCGCTGTCCTGCGTACAGCTATGCGCGCACGAATCCGGATCGCACTCGTCTGTATGCATATGGACACAGTCCGTTTGTATTGTATAGCAGCCATCATCGTGGCTGTGGGTACACTCCTGTTCTGGGGTTGGCGGAACATACCCGCATATATCCGTGTGTGCCGGATGATGGGGGCACAGACTGTTGTCCGTCTCCTGATCAGCGGCCCATACCTGGACAGGACACAGGCCCAGGCACAGGGCCAGAGCGGTGATGAGGCTTAATACTCTGCGTTTCATGACACGACCTCCTAAAATCATGCGGGAATTGTACCCAGCGTACATTCCCCCAACATAACCTATTATCTATAAATGAGCAAATTCAGGAAATGCCGAAAGCAGTCCGGCAGAGGTGAAGGCC
>CAJTVM010000019.1 GCA_910579595.1 uncultured Oscillospiraceae bacterium | reverse complement strand
ACGGCGTGGTAACTTCTCTTTTGTCCCGGCAGGAATTCTATGCCCTTCACAGCAAGAAGTATGTGGATGAGACCTTTGCGGGGTCTCTCCCCGCTTTCCTTGCCGCGTTTACCAGCGAAAAGAAGCTGACAGCCGAGGAAATTGCCGAGATTCGTGAACTGATCGACAAGGCAGGTGAATGATATGAGCGATATATTCCTGAAAATTCTGAACATGAGCATTGCCGCAAGCTGGCTGATTTTAGCGGTGATGCTGTTCCGGTTTATACTGAAAAAGGTGCCGAAGTGGATTACCGTCCTTTTGTGGGGGATTGTCGCTTTGCGGCTGGTGGTTTCCTTTTCCTTCGAGAGCGCGTTGAGCCTGATCCCCAGCGCCGAGACCTTCAATGCTCATAACATCCAGTATGAGATGCCCGCCATCAGCAGCGGCATCCCTGCTGTCAACAATGTGGTCAATCCCATCTTGGGTGAGACCTTTGCACCAAATCCGGCGACCAGCGTCAACCCGCTCTATATCTGGACATTTATTGTATCGGTGATCTGGCTCATCGGTATCGCCGCCATGCTACTGTACGCAGTTATCAGTTATATGCGGGTGCGCCGGAGCGTGGCGGAAAGAGTACCTTATGAGGGAAACATCTTTCTGTGCGACCATATAAAGTCTCCGTTTATCTTGGGACTGGTTCGGCCCAAAATCTATCTGCCCTCCAACATGGACGCGACGGCCATGGAGCCAGTGATTGCCCACGAAAAGGCGCACCTGGCAAGGCGCGACCACTGGTGGAAATCGTTGGGCTTTCTGATTTTGGCGGTTCACTGGTTCAACCCCCTGTGCTGGGTGGCTTATGTGCTGCTGTGCCGGGACATTGAGATGGCCTGCGATGAAAAGGTCATTCGGCAGATGGATTTGGACGGAAAGAAGCAGTATTCCACCGCTCTGTTGGAGTGTAGCGTCCAGCGGCGGCTGGTCACAATCTGCCCGCTGGCCTTTGGAGAAGTTGGCGTAAAAGAAAGGGTGAAAAATGTGCTGAATTACAAAAAAACCACGTTTTGGGTTGTTGTTGTGGCTGTCATCGCTTGTGCGGTGGTAACGGTGTGCTTTGCGACGAACCCGAAGCAGGACTCCATCCAAGAGCAGCGCACAGTTCAGGTGCGGATTACCGAGGTTGAGAACGGCTCCTTTCTGGTTGCGCCAGTGGAGGGGGCTTCGGAGCTATCCTCCAGCGATTTGTTCCGTGTTCCCATCACAAATATGCCCCCGTCCCCGGAACCACGGGTGGGAGACGTTATAGAGATTACCTATGGTGGCTCTATTCTGGAGATCTATCCGGCCCAGTTCAGTGCAATTTATAGCATGAGGGTGATTTCACAGGCCGGAAGACTGACTCTTGATGATGTGGTCACGCTGTCGCAAAAGGGAGACGTATTGACCTGGTCGGATTTTGAAGCGTATCAGGGACGGGAAGTTGGCTCCGGGCTATATATCATGCGTTACGAGATTAACGAATTGTTTGATGTTCTGGTTGGCGGCGTTCCAGGGGAGACACCCATGTATATCCGTCTGAGGAACCAGAATATCAATGCTTGGGTGGATCTGCGTGAGGATGGTGTAGAGCGTGTAAAAGCGTTCATTGAGGTCTATAAAAATGATGTGCCAAAGGTTGACGAACTATCTGCCGCCCTAAACAAACTGGAATATCAGCCATTCACCTGTGACGGCTTGCCGGAGTACAAACTATACGACACTGACGGCACGGTATATTCAATCAACTTTTCTGAAAAATGGGTGTGGCGGGGAAACAGCGAGCAGGCTGAATTATCGGATGAATTGATTCGTCTATTAAGAGAAAGCGGGGCGCTTGTAGCCGGGGAATATACGCCAACTACTGTCGGGCCAGATGCAGCTGCTACAACGCTGTCCGAAGAACAGGCCGCTATCCATCAGGCAATCATGGAGCATAATAAGTATTCCAACCCGCAGGAGTACGATGTAGCCTGTTGCAGCTTCATCCCATTGGAAACACTTTCCGGCACACCTTTGGTAGGAAGCAACACCCATAAAATCACCTATTACGGGTGGGCGCTATACAATGAGTACAAGGTCACGGGTGAGGGATTGAAAACAATCATCGGTGGGCATGTCCCTGTGGCACTTTCCTTTGACTTGGATGAGCGCGGGTATACGCTGACTGAATATTGGCAGCCCAGGGACGGCAGCTACTACGCGCCGGACATCCGGGAAAAGTTCCCGGCTCACATTGTCGAAGACGCCCTCCACGGTCAAAAGTTCATTCTTCAGCAGACACAGGAGTGCTATGCCCAGGCGATAGCGGCTACCGGGCTGGATACTGATAAGGTGATCGGGGCACTCATTGAGATGATTTGCAGCAGCCCCGCTCTGTCCTCCAATCCGGGGGATCATATTAAGGAACACTCCATTGAGTACCGGGAACTGACATACTATGGCCGGTACACCCTGAAATACTGCTTCACCGAGTTTTTAAAGGGCGGACAAACTGATTTGCGTGGGCATATTATGAGGGCCGTCATTGATGACATAGCGCCGGAAGCCCAGCTCAAGCTATATGCGGAAACCGGGCAGGAATACTTCGATGCATGGAAGGATGCCGCAATGTCCATTAGGGAGCAGCACAATATGGAATGGATTGAAACGCATCAACCGGCTGTCTATCTGTTGCTCAGTATGCTTGGGAAGGTATAGATACCTTAAAACGCGAATATCCGCAAACCCACAGTTTTTCTTGCAGGTATTGACAAACGCCCGTTCCATATGTTAAACTAAAACTCCCATTTGATGGGCGAACTGAATACGGCTTTTCAGCCGGTACATAGACAACCACACAAGAACCCCAGCGAGAGGAAAACTCCCGCTGGGGTTGGTGCGTCTATGTACCGGCTTCTTTTTTGCCCCTGACAACTGAATGACCGTCTGAATGGGATACTCCGCCATGACCTCCACCGTGGAGCGAGCGAGATAACGCCGCTGAAAAGGGGCAGGAACGCCATCCGGGAAAGCGGCAAAACAGCGTGACGGCAAATCGCCGTCACCTCAACCGGCTAAAAACCACTATGACGGCATTTTGCCGTCTGCCCTATGTGACGTCAAAATTGCCGTCACTCAGCCGCCCACAACCGACCATGACATCACTTTTGGCGTCACCCTTAAATGATTATTGACCCCACCGTGATCCGCAGAAAAGAAGCCACCGACCAACAGCCCGCAGCCCTGTCTTGTGGGGTAGCGAGCATAGCTTTTGTGTTGCCGGGGGCACCCCAAAAGCGGGCGGCGCTCTGCGCCGAGAGGGGTTCCACCCCTATCACCCCGGCCAGAAAGGAGCGGATCAAATGACTGACAGGAAGAGAACGACAGCCATCCAGGTGCGGGTGACTGAGCAGGAAAAACGGAAGCTGGAGCGTCAGGCCAAGCGGTGCGGCCTGTCCCTATCCGGGTATCTCCGGCGAGTGGGAACTGGGAAGCCTGCGGCGACGTTCCCCAGCCAGCGGTTTCATGCCCTCTACCAGCAGGTCAATTTCCTGCGGGATAACCTCACCACCCAGCCTGTGGAGTGGACAGCGGCCCAACTGGACGAGTTGGCGGGGCAAATCCTGACGGCCTACACCAGCGGGGGTGTAGACGATGGCAGTAACTAAAATCTGGCCTGTCAAGGACAGTCTGGCCCGTGTAGTGGACTATGCCCAAAACCCGGATAAGACCATTTACTCGGATTTGCAAAATGTTCTCCATTACGCCGCAAATGAGGAAAAGACCGTTGAGGGCGAGGAACGGGCCATGTTCGTCACCGGCGTGAACTGTAACCGGGACACCGCTTTTCAGGAAATGCAGGCGGTAAAAGAGCGGTTTGGCAAAACGGGCGGCAATGTAGCCTATCACGCTTACCAAAGTTTCAAGCCAGGTGAAGTCACCCCGGAGCTGTGCCACCGGCTCGGAGTGGAGTTGGCAAAGCGGATGTGGGGGGACGAGTATCAGGTGCTGGTCGCCACCCATTTCAACACCGGCACCTATCATAACCACTTTGTCGTCAATTCCGTGGGCCTGTGGGACGGCAGAAAATTCAACTGCGGCAAACGGGCCTACTATCAGTTTCGCCAGTTATCCGATGATTTATGCAGGGAATACCAGCTTTCCACCATCAAAAATCCGAAAGGGAAAACGCCCCGAAGCATTTACTTTGCTGAAAAAAGAGGCGAACCCACCAAGTACAACCTGATGCGGGAAGCCTTGGATGCTGCCCTGAAAGTCAGCGTGGATGGGAACGACCTACGGAAAGCCCTCCGGGAGCGGGGCTATGAACTGGACGCCAACCCCGCCCACAAGTACGCCACCCTGCGGCGGATCGGGAGCAAAAAGGCGGTGCGGCTGTACCGGCTGGGGGAGGAATACGATCTCCCGGCCCTTCGGAAGCGGATTGGGGAAAACCGCCAGCGGTATGCCCACGACTTCAGCTATCAGCGGTACAAGCCTATGCCTATCCAGCAGACACGACCCAAACGCCTGCGGCTGAATGGCGCTTTCAGCGCAGTAAAGAAAATCGGTGGGTTCCGTGGGCTGTATCTCCACTATTGCTACTGTTTGGGTATTCTTCCCAAAGAGAGCAAGCACCGCCCTCTATCCCCGGAACTGCGGGAGGAATGCCGTCACTTGGACGCAATCAGCCAACAGGCGCAGTTGATTTGCCGGGAAAAGCTGGACACAGTGGAAGCTGTTGCAGACTTTATCGGCGGAAAACGGGCTGAAATCAAGGAATTGGGGGTCGCCCGTCAGAAATGCTATAACCGCTTGCGCCGCTGTGACGATGGGGCGGAGATTGCCCAAATCAAGGCCCAGCGTGACCGGCTGACGGCGGCGATGGCCGTCTGCCGAAAGGATATCAAAACCGCCGAAAGCGTACTCTCCCAGAGTGACCGGCTGAAAGAGAATTTAAAGCTGGAACAGGAAATGCAGGCCCAGCGCATGGGCCGAGCGTCGCACAGGAAACGTGAAAGGAGTGTTGCCAGATGAGCGTATTTCAGATTGAATTGACAGAAAAACAGTGGGAAATCGTTGAGGAAGTATGGGCCAGCGTGGAAAAGGAAATGGCGCACCTCGCTACATTGAGTCGGGAGCAGCGCCTTGCATGGTTCCGAGAGCATCAATATCCCCGCCCTATCAGTTTTGAGCGGGAGATCGGTGGCACCGTCTACACCGTCAACGCCCATTTCAGCAAGGGCGCTGAAACCGCAGACGGGAAAGTAAATCGCATTCTCAATCAAAATATCACACTGTAAAGTGTTGAAGTCTTGCGCCGGATGTGGTATGATAAAGCTACCTTGCAATTCATATCACATCCGGCTGCGGAAAGGAGCATATTTTGAAGAAAAAGCAGCCAAATAATCAGAGAATTACAGCGTTATACGCCAGATTGTCCCGTGACGACGAGAAAGAGGGTATCTCAGGGTCAATCCAAAATCAAAAGGCCATCCTGGAGAAGTACGCCAGTGACAACCACCTGCCAAACCCAAGATTTTTCTTTGATGACGGATATTCTGGGGTTTCGTTCACCCGTCCGGCTTTCATGGAGATCATGGAGTTAGCCGAGCAGGGCCTTGTGACAAACCTCGTTGTGAAAGACCATTCCCGGCTGGGCCGGAACCGTCTTGTGGTGGGGCAGCTTCTGGAAGAAGATTTTGTCCGGCTGAACGTGCGCTATATCGCCATTATGGACAACATCGACACCGCCAACGGAGTAAGTGACATCGTTCCCATGCAGGATTTGTTCAATGAATGGCACGCAAAAAATACGAGCGATAAGGTATGCCGTGTCATGCAGAGCCGTGGCAACGCCGGGATACCCTTGACCACGAACACGCCCTTTGGCTACAAGAAAGACCCGGAGGACAAGAACAGGTGGATCGTGGATGAACCGGCAGCGGAAATAGTACAGCGAATATTCCGAATGAGCGTGTCCGGCCTGGGGCCTACTCAAATCGCCAAGAAACTGCGTTCTGAGGGCGTGTTGACTCCCAGCGAGTATCTTCATAGCATTGGCGTGAACTGCCCCGTTAAGCCCCCTGTGTACCCGCATAACTGGTGTTCCTCCACCGTGGCCGCTATTCTGGACAGGCAGGAGTACACCGGCGACACGGTGAATTTCCGCACATTCAGACAATCCTTTAAGTTGAAGAAGCGGCTGGACAAGCCCCAGGAGGAATGGAAGATATTTCCCGATACCCACCCCGCCATCATTGACCGGGAGACTTTCGCCCTCGTCCAAGACCTCCGGCAACACCGCCGCAGGCCAGATCGTACCGGCATCGTGAGTATGTTTTCTGGCTTGCTCTACTGTGCCGACTGTGGTGAGAAGCTGTATTACAGCAGTACCAATAACTATAAGCGAGAGGGAGCTTTCTTCTTCTGTTCCAGCTATCGTAAAAATTCCAGTGTATGTTCTGCTCACTATATTCGGGAACGTACCGTGGAGCAGTTGGTGTTAGAGGGCCTGCAAAGGCTGTTGTGGTACATCCAGGTCTATGAAAAGCGGTTTGCTCAGGAGCAGATGGAACGGTTTGGACTGCGAGAGAAAAAGGAGTTGACCGCCAGGGGCCGGGAGTTGGACAAGGCCAAACAGCGGGTGGTGGAGATTGACCAGCTTATTCAGAAAAGCTATGAGGACATGAGCAAGGGCTTGTTATCCGAGGAACGCTTTGCCACGCTATCCGTGTCGCTGGAAGCCGAACAGAAGCAGTTGAAAGCGGCGATTCCTGAAATGGAAATCAGCTTGGAGGCCACCACGGATAGGGCCGCTGACTTGCAGCGGTTCATTGATCGGGCCAGACAGGTGACACGGCTGACGGAGCTGACGCCTGAAATCGTTAACGAGTTCATTGAGAAAATCGTGGTATCCAAGCCCGACAAGCTGAACGGCAAGCGCCATCAGAGGGTGGACATCTATTACAACACCATCGGCCTGTGGTGTGCCCCATCCCCGGAAGAAATGGAGAAGCTGTTCCAGAAACATCTTTCAGGCCAGCGTAAAAAGACGGCGTAGCCATAGCTACACCGTCCCAATAGATAGAATTTCTTTACAGGTTAGCCGAAAGGCCGACACTTCTTTACGGAGTGTCGGCCTTCGGCGCGGATTCTTTTTATAGAAATTGTCGACCGCAAACTTTGGGCTGGCGCTTGACAGCCCATCCCGTTCATGGTATATTGGTAATACCAAAAGCCGATGAGTCGGAGGCAGACATGGAAAACATCATTCAACGCACCAGCATCAGCCAGCAGGTGATGGATTACATTTTGAACCTGGTGGACAGCGGGAAGCTCCACCCCGGGGACCGGCTGCCCCCGGAGCGGGACTTTGCCGCATCCCTTGGCATCTCCCGCGTTCCGCTGCGGGAGGCCATCAGCGCCCTGTGCGTCCTGGGCGTCCTGGACAAGCGGCAGGGCAGCGGCACCACCGTGGCCTCCTTTTCCCCGGAGACCCTGGGCCGCATCCTGCGCACCTACACCATGCTGGACGACACCTTGTCCGGCAGCTTGTTCGAGGCCCGTATGGCGGTGGAGGCCACCGCCGCCCGCTTGGCCGCCAAAAACGCCTCGCGCTCGGACGTGGATGCCCTTTCCCGGCGCCTGGCGGAGATGGAGGAGGCCATCCCCGCCTATGTCCGGGGAGAGATGGGGCTGGCGGATATGCTGGCCCTGGACGATCTGTTCCACCTCCAGTGCGCCGCCGCCTCCCACAACCAGTTCTACATCCAGTTTGTCAACATCGTCCACACAGCGGGTACAGATTTAGGATTGTACGAGGCGGTGTACGGCAGCGACAGGGAAAAATACTACGAATCGGCGGCGGATCACCGGAGGGTGCTGGACGCCATCGCAGCCAAAGACGGCCGGAGGGCGGAGGAGGCCATGGAGGCCCACATCCGCGCCATCCGGGCAAACACAGAAGGGAGAGGGATCGAATGACGGCAGCAAGCTATCCCAGCGCCATCCGCATGGGCAAAATCCCCGGCTTGGGCAGCCCCGGCCTTGTGAAAAAGGCTGCGGCTGAGAAGCAAGGGGACGATGTGCGGGTGATCAAAACGGCGTGCCGGGCGTGTATCGCCAACTGCGGCGTACTGGCTACGGTGAAAAACGGGCGGGTGGTGAGCCTGCGGGGCAACCCGGAGGATCCCATGAGCAAGGGCCGTATGTGCGCCAAGGGCCTGTCCGGCATCCAGGCGTTGTACCACCCCAACCGGAACAAATACCCCATGAAGCGGGTGGGGCCGCGCGGCAGCGGCCAGTGGAAGCGCATCTCCTGGGAGGAGGCGCTGGACACCACCGCCAAGAAGCTGATGGAGACCCGGGAAAAGTACGGTGCGGAAACCGTGTTCTGCTCCACCGGGGGCGGCGGCAACCCGGAGATCTGGTCCATCGCCCGGTTCTGCAACATATTCGGCACCCCCAACTGGTTTGAGCCGGGGTGCGCCCAGTGCTACCTGCCCCGGGTGCTGGCCTACACCATGATGTACGGCGGGGTGGATCCCAGCATTGCCGACTCCAACGCCCTGGAGCTGTATTTCCCCGACGACACCCCCATCAAGGCCTTGGTGCTGTGGGGTACCGGCCCGGCGTGGTCTTGCCCCGCCTCTGGCGGCGGCATGGTGGCGGATTTGCGGGCAAGGGGCGTGAAAACTGTGGTGGTTGACCCCCGGTTTACCCCCGATGCCGCCAAGGCGGACGTATGGCTCCCCATCCGCCCCGGCAGCGACGTGGCCCTCCAGCTGGCCTGGATCCGCTACATATTAGACAACAAGCTGTACGATGCCGATTTCGTCATGAAGTGGACGAATCTCCCCTACTTGGTGGACGTGGAAACAAAGATGCTCCTGCGGCCTGAAAAGAGCGGCAATCCTGACCAGCCGGACACTTTTATGGTGTGGGACAAAAAGACCAACTCCCCCCAGCCGCTGGAATACCCCTGGAACGATGCGCTGGATCCCGCCCTGGAGGGCGTGTTCACCGTGGACGGCAGGCGGTGCAAGACGGGTTGGCAGCTCCTGTGGGAGCGGGTGGAGGAGTACACCCTGGAAAAAGCCGCCGAGGTTTGCTGGCTGGACGCGGGCAAAATCGAGGAGGCCATTCATGTCTTTACCGACAACCTGCCCAGCGGCCTGTCCATCGGCGTGGCCACCGACCAGACCCCCAACTCCGTCCAGGCCGCCATGGCCGCGGCCACCATCGATCTGCTCATGGGCAATGTGGAGCGCCCCGGCGCACTTCTCCAGCGCTTCCGCACCAGCGGGTGCTTTGATATGCCCAACTATCCCGTCCCCGTGGCGGCGGGCCGCCTGCCCAACGAGCAGCTGAAAAAGCGCTTGGGGGGCCGTGCCCATAAGGGCCTGGGCATCTGGTGGGCGGGCCACCCCTCCAGCATTCTGGAGGCCATCCTCACCGGGGAGCCCTACCAGCCCAGGGTATGGATCGACCGCTCCGGCAACAAGCTGGGGGCCACCGCCGACAGCCAGCGGTGGGAGCAGGCCATCCAGAAGCTGGACTTCATCGTCCACGTCTATATGTACCCCACCTCCTTCTCCGCCTATGCCGACATCCTCATCCCCGCCGAGGAGTGGCTGGAGACGGATATGCTGGTGGAAACCTGCAACACCCTGGTGGCCCGGCAGCAGTGCACCCACTTGTGGGAGACTATGGACGAGACGCTGTTCTGGTCCAAGCTGGCCAAGCGCTGCGGTGAGCTGGGCCACGAGGCCTGCGCCAAGGCTTTTGACGCGGACTATATGGGCCATGATCTGCCCTACTGGGACAGCATGGAGGAATTTCTGGATCACTGGGTGAACCGGCTTGGCATGAGCTGGAAGGAGTTTGCCGCCAAGGCCCCCATCGAATATCTGCCAAAGGAGCAATGGCGCTCCTACTATGTCTACCAGCAGCCCGATCCGAAGAACGGCGGCAAGCCCGCCGGCTTCCCCACGCCGTCCAAAAAGTGCGAGCTGTACGTGGAGAGCATGATCACCCTGGGCCGCACGGGCCGTCCCTTCAGCCCCATCGACCTGGAGCCCGCCGATCAGGACTACGATCCCCTGCCCTACTATCTGGAGCCGGTGGAAAGCCCCCTGCCTGACAGCGGTGTGGCGGAGGAATACCCTCTGGCGCTCACCGGGGGCCGGGTACCCTATTATCATCACAACACCCTGCGCAACATCCCCTGGCTGCGGGAGATGTACCCCGCCCCGGAGCTGTGGATTCACCCCAATGCGGCGGAGAAATACGGCATTGAGGACGGCGGCTGGGTGTGGGTGGAGTCCAAGCGGGGCAGGACCCAAGCGGTGGCCAAGGTCACTCAGGGCATCAACCCTGGCACGGTATACATGGAGCGGTTCTGGAACCCAGAGACGCTGAACACCCCCACCCACGGCTGGAAAGAAATGAACGTGAATATGCTGACCAAATCCACCGCCCCCTTCAACGACGTGGTGGGCACCTACACCCTGCGGGCGTTTCAGGTGCGGGTGACGAAGGCTGACGGCGCTCCCGACGGGGTGTGGCTGGATCCGGAGGACTTCCGGCCCTGGCTGCCCACCCCCGTCCAGCCCACTGAGGAGGTGCGCATATGAAACAATTGACCTTTGTGGTAGACCTGGATCGCTGTATCGGCTGTAAGGGCTGCCAGGTGGCCTGCAAGCTGGAAAACACCGTGGCTCTGGGCGAGGGACGGAACAAGGTGTGCACCATCGGTCCCAACGGCATCTACCCCGATTTACAGATGTATTTCCTGCCCGTCATGTGCCAGCAGTGCGAAAATCCCTCCTGCGTTCAGGTGTGCCCCACCGGGGCGTGCTACAAGGATGAGGACGGGGTGATCCAGGTGGATCAGTCCCTGTGCATGGGCTGCGGCAGCTGTAAGCGGGCCTGCCCCTATGAGATGATCCACTCCAACAAGGAGCTGCGGGTGGCGGACAAGTGCACGCTGTGCGTCCAGGCCCGGAGGGACGGGGACGTTCCCGCCTGTGTGCGCAACTGCTCCGGCTCGGCGTTGTATTACGGCGATTTGGGCGACCCGGACAGCGAGGTGTCCAAGCTGCTCTCGGCCACCGATCCCTCCCATATCTACCAACTGCGGGATTTCGGCAACGGCCCCACCACCCGCTATATCCTGCGCCATGACGATTGGGTGGACGTACTGCCCCAGGATTGCGTGGAGCACAGCGTCCATCGGAAAGGAGGCCGCAAGCTATGATGATCTCCAAACTTGACAACGCCAGCCGGGGGCAGATGTACGCCCTGCTCTCACGGCTCTACCGTGCCGAGGTGGACGGCGAACTGTTGGACGCGCTGAAGGCGCTGGCCCTGCCCCAGGCGGAGGGCGCACTGGCAGAGGGCTATGCCCTGCTGAAAAATTATCTGGACAGCTGCGGCGAAAACGCCCTGGAGGAGCTGGCGGTGGACTACGCCAACCTGTTCCTGGCCGCCGGCTCGGCGGACGGCGCTGCCGCCATCCCCTGCGAATCCGTGTACACCAGCCCCAAGCGCATTTTCATGCAGGACGCCTGGGAGGACGTGTCCCGGCGGTATGCTGGAAAGGG
Source organism: uncultured Oscillospiraceae bacterium (assembly GCA_910579595.1). Lineage (GTDB taxonomy): Bacteria > Bacillota > Clostridia > Oscillospirales > Oscillospiraceae > Enterenecus. The sequence continues at coordinate 24,416 of CAJTVM010000019.1, read as the reverse complement.
CCTGGGCAGGGACGGGGCGGTGAACGATCTCCACGAGGATCACCTGGCTCTGGAGCTGGAATTCATGACGTGGCTTGTGGAACACGGCTCCCCGGAGGAGCAGGCGGATTTCCTCAGCACCCACCTGCTGGACTGGGTGCCCGCCTTCGCGGCGGACATTGAGAAGTATGCCCGCTGGGACTTCTACAAGGCCGTGGGCCGGATCACTGCCGCCTTCCTGGCGCTGGAGGGGGAATTCCTGTCCACCCTGGTTTCCGGCGGGGCGCGGCAGTCCCGGAGCTTTTCCGTTCGGGCGGATCGGATGGCCCCTATCTTTACCCGGCTGAAGGAGAAGTACCGCATCTTTGCCCCCAAGCGCTTCCCCGGCCGGGGTCCCAAGGGCGGCGACCTAATCCGCTACGGGAGGATTGACGCCATTACCGATGTGGTGTACAATGAAAAGGCCCACTTCTCCGCCAAAGAGGTGTTTTACCCCGTCTCCCAGACCATGCTCTACTTCAACGGCGATCACTGCACGGAGAAGGAGCTGGAGGATGATAAGGGTATTCTCCTGTTTGTCCGCCCCTGCGACATCAACGCCATCCGCCGGCTGGATCAGATCTTCCTCCACAACGGCCAGCCCGATCTGTACTACGCCCGGATGCGGGAAAAGGTGAAACTGATCCTGCTGGAGTGCCGGGAGGGCTTTGAGAATTGCTTCTGTGTGTCCATGGGCTCCAACGTGGCGTGGGACTACGCTGCCGCCGTGCGCATTGACGATATCTGCGCCCTGACGGAAATCTGCGATGAGGAGCTTTTGCCCTACTTCCAGGACGAGGTGCCCATTGAATTTGCCCCCGAGTTCGTGGAGGAAAACCGTCGCGCGGCCCGTCCGCCCCGCATCGACAGCCGGGAGCGGCTGGGCCAGGTGTGCCAGCTGGACTACTGGAACCAGTTTGATGACGGGTGCATCGCCTGCGGCGGGTGCAATACGGTATGCCCCACCTGCTCCTGCTTCGACACGGTGGATATCATCTACAACGAAACCAGCCGGGACGGCGAACGCCGCCGGGTGTGGTCCAGCTGTATGCTCCGGGACTTTACCCAGACCGCCGGGGGCGGCATGGCCCGCAAGACCCAGGGGGCCAATATGCGCTTCAAGGTGCTGCACAAAATGTACGACTACAAAGCCCGGTTCGGCGTGGAGCATATGTGCGTGGGCTGCGGGCGGTGCATTGACCGCTGCCCCAAGGGAATTGACTATCTGGACGCGGTGAACGGCCTGACGGATGCGCTGGCCGGGGGAAAGGGGGACGGCTGATATGGAAAACATCATGCTGCCGGAACCCCATAAAATTCTCAGCGTATTGAAGGAGACCAAGGCCGAGTACACCTTCCGGGTGGAATACCACGGCGAAACCCGGCACGGCCAGTTTTTCCAGCTGTCCATACCCAAGGTGGGGGAGGCCCCCATCTCCGTCAGCGGCAGTGGAGACGGTTATGTGGAGTTCACCATCCGCAAGGTGGGGCGGCTCACCCAGGGGGTGTTTGGCCTCCAGAGCGGGGATACGCTGTTTATGCGGGGCCCCTACGGCAAGCCCTTCCCGGTGGAGCAATTCAAGGGCAAGGATCTGGTGGTCATCTGCGGCGGTACAGGCATGGCCCCGGTGAAAACCATGCTGAACCACTTCTGCGATCACCCGGAGGAAATTAACAGCTTGCATCTCATTGCCGGGTTCAAGGACATGGACTGCGTGCTGTTTACCGGCGAGTTGGAAAAATTCCGAGCTCAGGAGAAGTTCCACACCGTTTATGCCCTGGATAACTCCTCCGCCCCGGGCTTTGAGGCGGGGATGGTTACCGCCCATATCCCCAAGGTGCCCTTCGGTGAATTTGCCGACTACAATGTGGCCATTGTCGGCCCCCCGGTGATGATGCGCTTCGCGGCGCTGGAGTGCCTGAAAAACGGCGCGGCTGAGGACAAGATCTGGGTGTCCTTCGAGCGGAAAATGTCCTGTGCCCTGGGCAAGTGCGGCCACTGCAAGATCAACGAAACCTATGTCTGCCTGGAGGGTCCGGTGTTCAACTACAGCTTCGCCAAGGGCCTGTTCGACTGAAACGACTTTCTGTTATAATTTCATCTGCTTTCAAGCCCCGGCGCCTAAGGGGAAACCTACGGCGCCAGGGCCGCGGCGGAATATTCCGCCGCCGAGTGGGCCTGGAAACGGTCCCGCTTTCCGTGTTTGAGAAGAAGGCGTAATCCCGGCGCGCATCTGAATCTGGATGCGCGTGTTGAGGCGTACCCTGTCTGCTCAGGGTGCGCCTTTTTCATATTAAACGTCAATAATCCGCAGACGCGCCCGCGCCTGACGGGGAGAGGAGAGTGGCTGGATTGAAGCTGATTCGCACAGAGAACGCAGTGGGCCATGTGCTCTGCCACGACATGACCCAGATCATCCCCGGCGTGACCAAGGACGCCCGGTTCCGCAAGGGCCATGTGGTTGCGCCGGAGGATATCCCGGTGTTGCTGTCCATGGGGAAGGAAAACCTGTACGTCTGGGAAAAGGCCCCGGGAATGCTCCATGAAAACGAGGGGGCGGAGCGGCTGCGGGCCATCTGCCAGGGCGCGCATATGCACCCCACCCAGGTCAAGGAGGGAAAGATCGAGCTGATCGCCGGCTGCGACGGGCTGTTTCGGGTGGACGTTCCCCGCCTGATGCAGGTTAACTGCGTAGGCGATCTGATGATCGCCACCCGGCACACCAACACCCCGGTGCGCAAGGGGGACAAGCTGGCAGGAACCCGGGTGATCCCCCTGGTCATCGGGGAGGAAAAGCTGCGTCAGGCGGAGGCGGCGGCAGGGGGGACCCCCTTGCTGGAGCTGCTGCCCTACCGCCTGAAAACCGCCGCCGTGATCGCCACCGGCAGCGAGATCGCCAAGGGGCGGATTCAGGATTCCTTCACCCCGGTGGTGGAGGAAAAGCTGGCGGCCTATGGCATTGAGACGGTGCGCCGCGCTACGCCCGGCGACGGGCAGGAGGACATTGCGCGGGAGGTTATGGCGGCAAAATCGGCGGGGGTGGATCTGATCCTGTGCACCGGGGGCATGAGCGTAGACCCGGACGACCGCACACCGGGGGCCGTCAAGGCGGCGGGGACGGAGATTGTCGCCTACGGCGCGCCAGTGCTGCCGGGGGCCATGTTCCTGCTGGGCTATTTGGACGGTACCCCTGTGATGGGCCTGCCCGGGTGCGTCATGTACGCGAAGGCCACGGTGTTTGATTTGATTCTGCCCCGGATCGCCGCCGGGGTTCGGGTTGAGCGGCAGGATTTGACGGGCCTGGGGCACGGCGGGCTGTGCCTGGGCTGCGGCGAATGCCATTACCCGGTTTGCCCCTTTGGGAAGGAGGGGTAACCATGGAGGAATCCATTTCCCTGGAGCGGGCGGTGGAGCTGATCACCGGCTCCGCAGCCCCGCTGGGCAGTGAGGAAATAACCCCATCTGACAGCCTGGGCCGGGTGCTGGCGCGGGACGTGTTCGCACCCATCGACCAGCCCCCGTTCTCCCGTTCCCCTCTGGACGGGTACGCGTTCCGCGCAGCGGACAGCGCCGGGGCCTCTCAAGATACCCCTGCTGTGCTGACGGTAGTGGATACGGTGTTTGCCGGAGGCTGGTGCGGGAAAACCGTGGGGCCGGGTCAGGCCGTACGTATCATGACCGGCGCGCCCATTCCCCAGGGGTGCGACTGCGTGATCCGGCAGGAGGACACCAACCAAGGCGCGGAGAGGGTGGAGATCTACCAAAGCCTGCGCCCCTTTGAGAATTACTGCCACCGGGGGGAGGACTTCAAGCGGGGGGAAATCCTGCTGTCCGCCGGGGCGGTGCTGGACGGGACGGCCCTGGGCGTGCTGGCCAGCGCGGGCCTGTTCCGGGACGACGTGGAGCTGAGTGTGCGGCGGGTTCCCCGGGCTGCCCTGCTGTGCACCGGGGACGAGCTGGTGGAAAACCATGTCCGGCCCCTGCCGCCGGGGAAAATCTATTCCTCCAACCGGGCCTGCCTGTGGGGACGGCTGACCGCGCTGGGCATTCCGGTGGTCAGCGCCCCGACGGGGTGCGCCGATGAGCCGGAGGAAATTGCCGCCGCCCTGCGGGAGCTGGCGGAGGTAGCGGATGTTATCATTACCACCGGCGGCGTTTCGGTGGGTGCGCGGGACGCGTTCCACCAGGCCCTGCCCCTGCTGGGGGCGGAGCGGCTGTTCTGGCGGGTGCGGTGCAAGCCGGGAACGCCGGCTATGTACGCCGTCTGCCGGGGGAAGCCCATTTTGTGCCTGTCCGGGAACCCCTTCGCGGCGTCCGCCACCTTTGAGCTGCTGGGCCGTCCGCTGCTGGCGGCGCTGGCGGGCAGGCCGTCCCTGTGCCCCCTGAAGGCGGTGGGGACGCTGGAAACCGATTTTCCCAAGGGGGGCGGTATGCGCCGTTTTGTGCGGGGGTGCTTCCGGGAAGGCAGGGTGGCGCTGCCGCAGGGCCATTCCCCGGGGCAGCTGCGCTCCGCCGTGGGGACCAACTGTCTGGTGGAGCTGAACGGCCCCGCCCAGGCGGGTGAGCGCGTGACGGTCTACATTTTATAAGCAAAAACGGGAGGCTTTACAATGGGAACATTGAATCATTTTGACGCCCAGGGCAACGCCGTCATGGTGGACGTGTCGGAGAAGGCGCCCACGGTTCGGACGGCCACGGCCACAGGATGCATCAAGGTCAGCGATGAGGTGATGGCCGCCATCCGGGAGGGAACCGCCGCCAAAGGGGACGTGCTGGGCGTGGCCCGGGTGGGGGGGATCATGGCGGTCAAGCGCACGGCGGAGCTGATTCCCCTGTGCCACCCGCTGCCCATTTCCCAGTGCGGGATCGACTTTGCGCTGCGCCCGGAGGAGGGGCTGGTGGAGGCTGCCTGTACAGTGAAGGTGACGGGCAAGACTGGCGTGGAGATGGAGGCCCTCACCGGAGTGTCCGCTGCGCTGCTCACCATTTACGATATGTGCAAGGCTATGGACAGATCCATGGAGCTGGGTGGCATCCACCTGGTGCGCAAGGAGGGCGGAAAATCCGGGGTGTACGTCCATGGGGCAGGGTAATGTAATCGCCGTTTCCGGGGTGAAAAACTCCGGCAAAACCACTGTGCTGGAGGGGCTGGTGGCGGAGCTGGCCCGCCGGGGGCTGAAGGCCGCGGTGATCAAGCACGACGGCCACCGTTTTGAACCCGACCGCCCCGGAACGGACAGCTTCCGCTGTCTGGCGGCGGGGGCGGTGGGCGCGGCGGTGTTTGACGGGGAAAAGTTCCAGCTGGTGAAGCGTGCCCCAATCTCAGAGACGGAGCTGGTGGGCTGCTTCCCGGAGGCGGATGTGATTTTGCTGGAGGGGTTTAAAAATTCTCCGTGGCCAAAAATTGAGGTGGTACGGGCCGGGAACTCGGATGGGCCGGTGTGCCCGCCGGACGGTCTGCTGGCGCTGGTCACCGATCTTCCGCTGGACCTGCCGGGGGTACCCACTCTGGGCTTGGAGGACGCCGCCGGATTGGCGCGGGTGGTGGCAACGTTTCTGGGGAGGTGTGGCGTATGACGGACGGAGAGGGCAGGACCATCGACTATCTGCGCATTTCGGTGACCGATCGCTGCAACCTGCGGTGTGCCTACTGTATGCCGGAGGAGGGCGTCGCCTGGATGCCCCATGACATGATTTTGCGCTATGAGGAAATCCTCCGCCTGTGCCGGATCTTTGGGGAAATGGGCGTGAGCAAATTCAAGCTCACCGGGGGGGAGCCGTTGGTGCGCCGGGGGCTGGAGCGGCTTGTGGCGGGGCTGAAAGCCCTGCCCAACACCCGGAGCGTCACCATCACCACCAACGGGGTGCTGCTGGAAGAACGGCTTCCGGCCCTTCTGGACGCGGGGCTGGACGGGGTAAACATCAGCCTGGATACCTTGGACCGGGAGCGCTACCGGGCGCTCACCCGGCGGGACGGGCTGGGGCAGGCGCTGGCCTCCCTGGATGCGGCCCTGGCCGTACCGGGGCTGAACGTGAAGGTGAACTGCGTCCCCAGGGAAGGGGGCCGTGAGGATTGGATTGCGCTGGCTGGACTGGCGCGGGAAAAGCTCCTGGCGGTCCGGTTTATCGAGCTGATGCCCATCGGCCGGGGGCGGGGGCTGTCCCCGTGTACGGAGGGGGAGCTGCGCGGTGCGCTGGAGGCGGCGTACGGCCCCATGGCCCCCTATGAGGGACCCGCTATGGGGAACGGGCCATGCCGTTATGCCGCCCTACCCGGCTTTGCGGGCAAAATTGGCTTCATCAGTGCCATGAGCCACCAATTCTGCCACGGCTGCAACCGGGTGCGGCTCACCGCAAATGGTTTTTTGAAAACCTGCTTACAGTATGAGACGGGGGTGGCGCTGCGCCCGCTGCTGACGCAGGACGACAGCGCCATCCGTGCCGCCATTGAAACAGCGGTGCAAAACAAGCCCGCCGCCCACCAGTTTGCCCGGCAGGGCGTGGAGAACGGCGAGGAACACAATATGAATCAGATCGGAGGCTAACGCACATGGGAAAGGTGATCGCGGTATGCGTCAGCGAGAAAAAAGGAACGCAGAAGAAAAACATCGGATCCGCCCGCCTTGTGGAGGACTGGGGCATTGAAGGGGACGCCCACGCGGGGAAATGGCACCGGCAGGTGTCCCTGCTCTCTCACGAAAAGGTGGAGGCGTTCCGGGCCTGTGGGGCGGAGGTGGCCAACGGGGCCTTTGGGGAAAACCTGGTGGTGTCCGGCATCGACTTCCGCACGCTTCCCGTGGGAACCCGGCTGCGCTGCGGCGAGGTGCTGCTGGAGCTGACCCAGATCGGCAAGGAGTGCCATTCTCACTGCGAGATTTTCAAGGTAATGGGGGACTGCATTATGCCCAGGGAGGGCGTGTTCACCCGGGTGCTCCGCGGAGGGACGATCTCCGTGGGGGACGAGCTGGTTGCAGAGGAGGAGGAATAATCATGCGCGCATATATTATCACTGCCAGCGACTCCGGCTGCGCCGGGACGCGGGAGGATCTGTCCGGCCCCGCCGCGCGGGAGCTGCTGGAGCAGGCGGGATATACGGTTGCCGGATACGCCCTGCTCCCCGACGAGCGGGGGGCACTGGCGGACAAAATGAGGGAGATCTGCGACAGCGACGCCGCCGATCTGATCCTCACCACCGGCGGCACGGGGTTTTCCCCCCGGGACTGCACGCCAGAGGCGACGCGGGACGTGGTGGAACGCATGGCCCCCGGCATCCCGGAGGCCATGCGGTACCACTCCCTGCAAATCACGCCCCGGGCTATGCTCTCCCGGGCGGCGGCGGGGATACGTAAGGGGACGCTCATCGTCAACCTTCCCGGCAGCCCCAAGGCGGTGCGGGAATGCCTGGAGTACATCCTCCCCGCCCTGGAGCATGGACTGCAGATTCTGAGGGAAACAACGGGCGAGTGCGCCCGATGAGATAGATAGCACACGTTCTTCGAGCCTTGCCCCCTAAAGCGTCTGCCATGGGGGCGGGACGGGGTACGCCTGGAAACGGGCGTGCCTGCCATTTTGCAAAGGAGACGAAACACATGAAAAAACGAATGTCTTTTATCCTCGCGCTGGCCCTGTTGGTGGCTCTCTCCGCCTGCGGAGAGAAAAAAACGGAGGCTGTGGAGCTAACCGTGTTTGCCGCAGCCTCCATGACAGAGACCATGGATCAAATCATCGAGCTGTACAAGGATGTTGCGCCTGATGTGACCATCGTGCCAAACTACGACTCCTCCGGGACGCTGAAAACCCAGATCCAGGAGGGGGCGGCCTGCGATATCTTCATTTCAGCCGCCCCAAAGCAGATGAACCAGCTGGACGCCGCAAGGGATGCGGCGGGCGGAAACGAGGAGGGCCTTGATTTTGTCCTTCAAGGGACCCGGGTGGATCTGCTGGAGAATAAGGTCACGCTTTTGGCGCCGGAGGGCAACCCCAAAGGGCTCGGGAGCTTTGAGCAGCTGGCGGATCTGCTCAAGTCCGGGAACGTGCTGCTGGCCATGGGAAACAGCGATGTGCCCGTGGGCCAGTACACGCAGAAGATTTTGACCTACTACGAGCTGGAGGAGGATGCGCTGGCCGCCTCGGGTGTCCTCACCTATGGCTCCAACGTGAAAGAGGTCACCACCCAGGTGAGCGAGGGCATGGCAGACTGCGGGATCATCTACGCCACCGACGCCTTTTCCGCTGGGCTGACCATTGTAGACGAGGCGAGCGCCGAGATGTGTGGACAGGTGATCTATCCCGCCGCCGTGATCAACACCACCGGTCATGAGAAGCAGGCCAAAGCCTTTCTGGAATACCTCCAGTCTGACGAGGCCATGTCCGTATTCCAATCGGTGGGCTTTTCCCCGGCTGGATGACGGCCAGATCCACCGGCGGCGCCCGGTATGAGAGGTGAGATGCTGTATGGATTGGTATCCGCTGTTCAACTCCCTGCGGGTGGCGGGGATTTCCTGCGTCATCGTGTTCTTCGCGGGCATTTTTGCCGCGTACTACGTGGCAAAAATGCCCAAGCTGCTGAAGGGAGTGCTGGACGTGGTGCTCACGCTGCCGCTGGTGCTGCCGCCCACGGTAGTGGGGTATTTTCTCCTGCGCCTGATGGGCCCTAACCGGCCCTTGGGGGCGTGGATGGCCAGGATGTTTGATATCCGGCTGACTATGGTGTGGTATTCCGCCGTTTTCACCTCCGCCGTGGTGGCCTTCCCCCTGATGTACCGCACGGCGCGGGGGGCTTTTGAGTCCTTTGACGAGAATCTTGCCTGGTCGGCCCAGACGCTGGGCCTGTCCAATCCCTATATTTTCTGGCGTATCAGGATGCCCTGCTGCCGGCAGGGCATCCTGGCCGGGACGGTGCTGGCCTTTGCCCGCGCCCTGGGAGAGTACGGCGCCACCTCCATGGTGGCCGGGTACATACCGGGGCGGACCGCAACCATCTCCACCACGGTTTATCAGCTCTGGCGGACGGATAACGATGCCCAGGCGGCGCGTTGGGTGATGGTGAACGTGGCAATCTCCCTTGTGGTGCTGCTGGCGGTAAATTTTTTGGAGAAAGGCCAGAAGTACCGGCGGAGGAGGGGGTAAGCTATGGCATTAAGTGTTGAGCTGAAGAAGGATTTTGGCGCCTTCCGGCTGGAGGCCGCGTTTACGGCCGGAAACTGCGTCCATGGCCTGCTTGGGGCCTCCGGCTGCGGCAAGAGCATGACGCTGAAATGCATCGCTGGGGTGATCCGCCCCGATGAGGGGCGGATCGTGCTGGACGGCGAGGTGCTGTTTGACAGCGCTGCGCATATCAACCTGCCCCCCCAGAAGCGCGGGCTGGGCCTGTTGTTCCAAAACTTCGCCCTGTTTCCCAATATGACGGTGGAGCAGAATATCATGGCCGCGCTCCACAAGACGGGGGACAAAAAAGCGGCGCGAATCAAATGCGGGGATATGCTCCGCCGCCTTTCCCTGGAGGAGGTAAAGGGGCTGCGCCCCTGGCAGCTTTCCGGCGGACAGCAGCAGCGCACGGCCCTGGCCCGCATTTTAGTGACCACCCCCCGGCTGCTTATGCTGGACGAGCCCTTTTCGGCCCTGGACAGCTACCTGCGCTGGCAGACCGAGCTGGAGCTGACGGAGCTTTTGGACGGCTTTGACGGCACGGCCCTGCTGGTCACCCACAGCCGGGATGAGGTGTACCGCTTGTGCGACACGGTGACGGTGCTGGATCGCGGGATGGGCCGGGGGGAGGCCCCAGTCAGGGCGCTGTTTGACGCCCCGGCGACGCGGTCCGCCTGTCTGCTGTCCGGCTGCAAAAATTACAGCCGGGCGGAGTGGATTGGCCCCCATACGCTGTACGCCCCGGACTGGGGGACGCGGCTGGAGTGCGCCGCGCCGCTGCCTGACGGGCTGTCCTATGTGGGGATTCGCTCCCACAGCCTGCGCGTGGCGGACGGCTCCGGGCCAAACCGAATGGAGTGCGGCGTGATCCGGGTGGTGGAGGACGTTTTCTCCACGGTTATCCTGATGTCCAGTGCCGGGGGGGATCGGGGATTTTCCCGGCTGCGCTTGGAAATGCCCAAGGAGGACTGGGCAGCGGTTGGCGGGGGAGAGCGGCTTTGGCTGGAGCTGCCGCCGGAGGCCCTGCTGCCGTTGGTGGAGTGAGGGAAACTAGACATGAATCAGGACAATTTTGTAAATGGGCCATTGTCCGGCATGATTCTGGCCGGGGGCGCGTCCCGGCGGATGGGCCGAAATAAGGCGGAGCTGGTGCTGGGCGGCAAAACCCTGCTGCAATGGCAGGCGGACAAGCTGCGCGGCTTGGGAATTGAGGACGTCATGCTGTCCGGGGCTGGGTGCCCTGTCCTGTCCGGTACGCGGGTTATCCCGGACGAATTCCCCGGCAGCGGCCCGCTGGCGGGGCTGCACGCTTGTCTAAGGGCCGCCCGGCATCCCGCCTGCCTGGTTGTGAGTGTGGATGTGCCCCTTGTTCCGGCCTGGGCGCTGGTGGGGCTGTGCCGCGCCCACTGCGGCGGCGTTACGGTGCTTCGGCACGGGGAGTGGGAGGAACCGCTGATCGGAGTCTATGATCGGGCGGTGGCCCAGCGGATTCCCGGACTGTTGGCGTTTGGGCGGCGCTCCGTGCGCGGCCTGAAGGCGGAGGCCGGTTGGAATACCTTTGTCTACTCCGGCCCAGAGGAGCTGCTGACCAACTGCAACACTCCGGAGGAGTTTGCCCTGATCGAAGAGCTTTTGCGAAGGGAATATAGCCAAAACACCTGAAAAACGCCCCCAGGCAGCAAAAAACGGCTGCCTGGGGGCGGACTCATTCAGAAGCACAGGCGGATGATCAGCCGTCCGTCCTCATATTGGGCGGAAACCGTCCCGTCCATGCGCTCGGTGAGGGAGCGGGCGATGGACAGGCCCAGCCCGGTGGAATGGCGGGCGGATTCCACGGTATAGAACCGGTCGAACAGCCGGCCCACCTGTACCTCGTCCAGACCGGGGGCGGCGTTGGACAGGGTGATGGCACCGTCCGGATCCAGCGCCACATCCAGATCGCCGCCGCTGTACTTCAGCGCGTTGTTCAGCAGGTTGCCCAACACCCGGGACAGGGCGGCTCGGTCGAGCTGCCGGACAATTCGTTCCTCCGGCAGGGAGACGGCGGGGGCAATGCCCCGCTCTACAAACGCCCCGTAAAAGAAAGCCACCGCCTCCTCCACGGCGGCGTTCAGATCCACAGGCTCCAGGCATAGCTCCTCCTCGCCGCCTGCAGCCACGGAATACCGCAGCAGCTCCTCCGTCAGGCGCTTCATGGCCTCCGCCCGGCCGGCAATCAGGGCCAGGTACCGCGCCTGTTCCGGGGTTTTGTCCCCCTTGTCCAGCAGCTCCAAATAGCCGCAGATGGCGGTCAGGGGGGTGCGCAGGTCGTGGGAGACGTTGGTGACGGCCTCCTTCAGCTCCCTGTCGCCGTTCTCACAGCGCAGGCGCTGGCGGCGCAGCTCCTTGATCTGGATATTCAGCGCCGCCGCCAATTTTCGGGCGTGGGGGTCCCTGGTGGACAGGAAGATGGGGTTGTTGGTGTCGGAGGCAAGGCGCTCCCCTAACTGCCGCCCGATGCCGTCCAGGCTGGTTTGGAGCAGGCGCAGACGTACCAGCAGGACGATGGTAAGGACGGCCAATACGCCGCAGATCAGCCAGGGGAGCATGAAGTCACCTCATTTCAGGTCTTTTTTGCGGAACAAGGCCGTGCCCGCCCCGGTGGACAGAACGATAACGGTCAGAGAGCACAGCGGCAGACGCGGTGGCGCACCGGAGTCGATGGAGGCGGCCAGCTGGACGACCTGACAGCCGGGAAGGTCGTAAAAGAACTGGTAAACTGCCCGCTTTGCGCCCCGGATATAGCTGGGATTAGGCTGAGCTTCTGCCGTCACGATCTGCCCATCCTGAATGTACTCATAGGGAGGATAGATCTCCGGCTCCTCCAGGCGGGAGTTCAAGTAGATGCCCAGGAACAGCAGAAAATAGGACAGAAAGATACAGGTCACTGCCGTCACCGCCTTATTTTGACAGAGCATGGCGAACATGGTAAACAGGGCGGTGACGGCGGTGGTCATAACTACGGAGCAAAGGGTATACCACAAAATCAAAGGGATGGGGGTATGCAGGGGACCCAGCAGGGGGAAGCCTGCGGCCAGCACCGCCGCAATATATCCCAGGCACAGCAGCACCCCGGCGGCCACGCACAAAACAAGATTAGACAGATAGATCGTCCTCCGACTGTGCCCGACTATAAGCTTGTTCCGGATGGTTCCGTCACTGTACTCAGCGCCCACAAACAGTGCGCAGAAGGCGGACATCAGGATGCCGGACAGGAAAGGGAAGATGAAGTATCGGGAGTCCAGGCTGACCACAGCGTCCGCCGCTCCCGAGGCGCGGAACTCAATCATGACCCACCAGCCTTCGACGGCCTCGAACACCCCTACTCCGGCCATGATGGCCATGCACACCCAAAAGCTCCGACTCCGCCACAACCGAAGGAAACCGGCTGAAAGCAAATTGACCATCCTGCCCACCTACTTCAAATCCTTCCGCTTGAACAGCGCCGCCCCCGCCCCGGTGAACACCGCGCACACCGCCGCCGCCAGCCCCATCAGCCGCACGGGATTGGAAAGCACCAGGGAGCAGTACTGGACGGACTGGCCTGAGGGAAGCAGGTCGAAGATGAATTGATAAAGCTCTCGCTTCGCGCCGGTCAAATAGTTGGGGTTGGGCTCCGGCTGAGCTGATACGATCTGCCCTCCCACGCTGAGCTCGTAACCGGAGATAAATTCCGGCGCTTCCAGCATGGAATGGATGACAATCGCCCCGATAAAAGCCGCGAACGCCCCCAGCAGGCAGATCACCACCGAAGTGGATTTTTTGGCGCAGTTCATGGTGACAAAGGTGAAGATGGCGCAGAATGCCGCCGTCATGAGCAGAGAACCGATTAGCGCGGTGAACAGCAGGGTGGGGGGCTGGGTGAACCACCCCAGCAGGGGAATGCCCAGCGCGGCACAGCCCAGCATATAGGCAACGGAGCAGAGGACGCAGGCGGCAAACCCGGTGATGAGGTTGGCAAAGTAGATGGACAGGCGGGATTGCCCCACAACGATTTTGTTGCGGATGGCCCCGTCGCTGTACTCCGTTCCAAAGAACAGAGGAATGAGCTCCGCGGCCAGAATGCCGATAAAGGCGGCGTATTTGAACAGCTCGGCGTCTACCGTGCTGGCCCAGGCTCCGCCGGACTCCTGGGCAGAATGCCAACTGTCCACAACCATAAACAGCCCCATGCCGAGGGATACCCCCATGGAGCCCCAGAAGGCATTATTTCTCCACAGCCGCAGAAAATTCGCGCTGAGCAGTTTAGTCATGGGAGCCACCTCCCACCAGGTTGACGAAGTAGCTCTCCAGGCTCTCGTCCCGCTCCTGGGCGGACAAAAGCTCGCAGCCCTCCCCGTCCAGGGCGCGGCTGAGCTGGGAGATGTTCAGCTGGGCGAACACGTCCGCCTGCCCGTCCTCCAGGATTTTGTAATCTACCCCCATGCCGTCCAGCACCCGGGCCAGGGGCCTGGTGTCGGTGACCTGTACCCGCAGGCACTTGCGGCAGGCGGTTTCCAGCTCCCGGGCGGACAGTTCCTTGACGATGCGCCCGCTGTCGATGAAGCCGTAGTGGGTGGCCAGCTTGGCCAGCTCGTCCAGGATGTGGCTGGAAATCAGCACCGTGATGCGCCGTTCCCGGTTCAGCTTCAGGATCAGCTCCCGGATCTCGATGATTCCCTGGGGGTCCAGGCCGTTCACCGGCTCGTCCAGCACCAGGAAATCCGGATCCCCCGCCAGCGCCACGGCGATGCCCAGGCGCTGCTTCATGCCCAGGGAGAAGTTGCGGGCCTTTTTCTTCCCCGTGTCCTCCAGACCCACCAGCTTTAACAGCTCCGGGATGCTGTCGTCGGACGGCATACCCAGCACCCGGAACTGCTCCTTGAGGTTGTCCTCCGCCGTCAAATCCAGGTAGATGGACGGCGTCTCCACCACCGCGCCCATTCGGCGGCGGACGGACGCGATGCCGTTGGCTTCGCTGCCCGTGCCGTATAGGGTGTATTCCCCGGCGGTGGGGGTTTGCAGGCCGCAGATCAACCGGATGAGGGTGGTTTTGCCCGCGCCGTTGCGGCCCACGAAGCCGTAGATACTGCCGCGGGGCACGTGCATGGTCAGCCCGTCCAGCGCCTTAAAGTTTTTGTAGTGCTTGGACAGGCTCTGGGTGACAAGTACGTATTCCATAAAAAAGCCTCCGTTTCCTTGGATGGCACAATCATAGCAAAGAACCGTCCAGAAAGCGGTTAAGGAAACCGTTCAGAAATGGTTGAGATTTTCAGCTTTGCCCTTTGAGGCTGTCACTGAACGCTTTCAGCTCCTGTTTTGCATTTTTGGGGAGATTGTTAAATTCCACGTTCTGAATAGCCCCCTCCAAGGCGTACAGATGAACCAGGCAGACCTGGGGATATAGGGTTTTCAGGCGGAAAAACGCCTCCTTAGAGCCTGCCTCCATCAGTTTGTCCGGCGTGTCGATGCCCACGGCGGTGAGCTTACGGGCCATCTCCTCCCCGATATTTATCATGGATGTCAATTCTGCCATAGCGTTCTCCTATACGCTCATTTTAAATCCAATGCCCCACACCGACTCAATGCAGTCCCCGGCCCCGGCGTCCCGCAGCTTCTTCCGCAGGTTGCTGACGTGGGTTTTCAGCGAGCTTTCCGTGCAGTCCGGGGTGTCCATCGCAATGCGGTTCAGCAGGGCGGACTTGGTGACCACCTGGGCGGGGTTTGCCATGAGCAGCTTCAAAATGGCGTACTCCGTCCGGGTGAGGCGCACCTCGGTCCCGTCCGCCTGTACCGAGCGGGTATCCGGGTCCAGCCGCAGGTTCCGGAAGGTGAGGACGGCCCCGTCCCGGATGGGGGCTTCCCGCAGACGCACCGCCACCCGGGCCAGCAGCTCCCGCAGGACGAAGGGCTTGGTGACATAGTCCGCCGCGCCGCCCAGGAGCAGGGAGGTTTTGCTGTCCACGTCCGCCTTGGCGCTGACCACAATGACGGGGATGCCCGCCAGCCTGGGCAGCACCTGCTCCCCGGACAGGCCGGGGAGCATTAAATCCAACAAGATCAGATCGGGCCGCTCCCGATCCAAGGCCAGCACCGCCTCCGTGCCGGAGTAGGCCCGACTCACCCGGTAACCCTCGCCCTCCAGGGCCTCTTGGAGGAGATCCCCGATGTGAATGTCATCGTCCACAATCAAAATATGCCGTTTCATAGCTCTGCCTCCTCCCGCAGCGTCCGCCTGGACACAAAGAAATAGCTGGCAACCAGGATCAGGTCCGCCCCCAGCCAAGCGGCGGGTTCGGCGAAGAAGATCCCCGCCTCCCCCACCACAGCGGGCAGGTACAGGGCGGCGGAGGTGCGCATGACAAACTCCGCCACGCCGGAAACCATGGGCAGGGTGGTGTTGCCTATGCCCTGGATGACCGAGCGGACCACATGGAGGACGTAGAGCACCGGCAGGGATAAGCTCATGATGGCCAGGTAGAAGTAGGCCACGGACATGGCCTGCTCCACCTCCTGGGGCGTGCCGGAGATGAAGCCGCTGAGGATGATCCGCCCGAACAGCAGCATGACGGCGGCGATGACCACCGAGGTGCCGGTGGCGATGATCAGCCCGGCCCGGGTCCCCCGGCGGATGCGCAGGTGCTGCCGCGCCCCCAGGTTCTGGCCCACGTAGGTGATCATGGCGTAGCCGTAGGAGGTGGCGGCGATCTCCAAAACGCCATAGAGCTTGTTGGTGGCGGTGAAGCCGGCGATGAACACCACGCCGAAGCCGTTGACTACGGACTGGACGATCATGCCGCCGATGGCGATGATGCAGTTCTGGAAAGCCATGGGCGCGCCCAGGGCCAGCAGCGGGAGGGCCTCCCCGGCCCGGAGGCGGAAGCTGGAACGCTCCAGGCGCAGCAGCTCCAGCCTGCCCACATGGTACAGGCAGAACAGCCCGGACACCAGCTGGGCGATAAGGGTGGCTGCGGCGGCTCCGGCAATACCCCAGTGGAATACCATGACAAACAGCAGATCCAGCGCGATGTTGGCGGCAGAGGCCACCGCCATGGCCTCCAGCGGGGTACGCCCGTCCCCCAGAGATCGCAGGATGCAGGCCAGCAGGTTATAGGCCATGACAACGGGGGTGCCCAGGAACATGATGCGCAGGTAGAGCAGGGCGTCGGGCAGGATGTCCTTGGGGGTTTGCAGCAGGATCATCACCGGCCGGGCCACCCCCTGGCCCACTCCCACCAGCAGCAGGGAAAAAAGGGCGGAGAGCACCGCGGAGCTGCCGATGACGTTCCGGAGCCTGCCGTATTCCCCAGCGCCGAACTCCCGGGCCATGAGGATGGCAAAGCCTTGGGTGAAGCCCTGGACGATCCCCAGCATCATCCAGTTCAGCCAGTCAGCGGCTCCCAGGGCGGCTAGGGCGTTTACCCCCAGGTATTTGCCCACTACCATGGTATCCACCACGGTGTAGAGCTGCTGGAACACGTTGCCCGCCATCAGGGGCAGGGCAAAGGTGAAAATGAGCTTTGAGGGATTCCCCTGGGTCATGCTTTGGATGCGGGCTGCCATGGTATTCTTCCTCCTGGTTGGTAATGCGGTCATACCGCTGTAGTAATTGCGGCGGAGATATGCTACAATGGTAGTAAGGACAAGTGCCGCCGGAAATCAAGCGCGGCACGAAGCGGACAGATAAGGAGGGGACAAGCTATGATCGAAATGATTGGATATCTGGGTTCTGCCCTGGTGGTGGTGTCCATGCTGATGTCATCCGTGGTGAAGCTGCGGGTGATCAACACCATCGGCAGCGGGATTTTCGCGGCCTACGCGCTGATGATCCACTCCTATCCCACGGCGCTGATGAACGGGTTTTTAATCGGCATCAACGTCTACAACCTGATCAAGCTGAGCCGGAAGGACAAAAGCTACGATCTGGTGGACGGCGTAGAGGATGACGGCCTTCTGCGCTACCTGCTGGACTACTACCGGGAGGACATCCGCACCTATTTCCCGGATTTCTCCCCGAGCAGCGGAGCAGATCGGGCCTATATCGTCTGCTGCGGCGGGAATATGGCGGGGGTGTTGCTGGGCAGAGACGGCGGACAGGGAACGCTGCGGGTGCTGCTGGACTACTCCACGCCCACCTACCGGGACTGCTCCATCGGGGCGTACCTGTACGCCAAGCTGCCCTCTATGGGCATCCATACGTTGATCTATGAGGGGAAAGAGTCCACCGCCCACGGCGCGTACCTGACAAAAATGGGCTTTGTGAAGGAGGGCGGCGCTTACGTCAAGCGTCTGGGCTGACTGCGCCTGCCGGGGGATTATGCCTCCCCGGTCAGCTCCTTGATGGTTCGCATCAGGGCGGGGATTACCTGTTTTTTCCGGCTGACTACGCCGGGGAGCAGGGCCGCGCCGTCTTTGATTTCGGCGTCAAATGCCCGGGCAATCACCTGGTCCGCCCCGTCACCGGCCATGAGCAGCTTGGTGGTGGACGTCCGGATATCGGTAAACATATAGAAAATATAGTCCAGGCCCTGTTTGTGAAGGGCGGTCTCCAGGTAAGGCTTGAGCAGGGCCTGGCTGGCGCCGCAGTTTTTGTGGGACATATAGCTGCCCTGTCCCACGCCAAAGCGGACGTCCCGGCTGGTGAAAATTTTATAATCGCCATGGAAGATTTCGTCGGCAGTCTTGCCGGTGACGTCGCCCCCCGCCTCAAACATGGCGTCGGCGTATTCCTCCAGATCCACCCCGGCGATCTTTGCCAGGGTGTGGGCCGCGTATTCGTCCATAGGGGTGCAGGTGGGGCTGGTGAACATCAGGGTGTCGGACAAAATGGCGGAGAGCATCAGCCCCGCCGTCGAGGGGTCGATTTCCACACCGCTCTCCTGGTACATCTGGCAGACGATGGTGCAGGTGCAGCCTACGGGGACGTTGCGGAAGTAGACGGGCCCATCGGTTTCCAAGGCATTGATGCGGTGGTGGTCGATGATCTCCAGCACCTCGGCCTCGTCCATGCCCTCCGCAGCCTGGGATTTCTCGTTGTGATCCACCAGGATGAGCTGCTTCTTGTGGAGGTTCAGCAGGTTCCGGCGGGAGATTACCCCTAAGTACTTCCCGTCGCTGTCCAGTACGGGGAAGTAGCGGTGGCGCACCGAGGCCATGATTTTTGTGGCGTCATCCACCGGGGTGTCCAGCGTGAAGGTCAGCAGGCCGTCGGACACCATGTAGTGGCGGATAGGGGCGGCTTGGGTGATCATCTGTCCGGCGGCATAGGTGCTGTAGTCGGTGCGCAGGATGATGCAGCCCTTTTCCTCCGCCAGCATACAGATGGCCCGGGAGACCTTGGATCCGGCGCAGATTACGATGCAGCCCGCGTCCAGCTCGATGGCGGTGAGCTGGCCCTCCGCCCGGTTGGCCAGGATGACGATGTCCCCCTTGGAGATTGCCTGCTCCATCTGCTCGGAGCTGCCCGCGGCAATTACAATGTGGCCCTCCACCGTTTTGCCCTCGACGCCGCCCACCAGCACCTCCGCGTCCAGGGTATCAATGATGCTCCGGTAGCTGGTTTTGGCATCGGCCAGGATATGGGTGTCCAGGGTATCCATGTTGGCGGTGGCGATGTCCTTTACCGTGATAAGTCCCTTCAGATCGCTGCCGTCCACAATGCACAGCGTGTCAATCTGCTCGTCCCGCATAGTTGTCCAAGCCTGGCGCAGGCTCATCTCGCCGCCCACCCCGGGCCTGCAACGGAAGTCAACGTCCCGGATCTGGGGGCTGACGTCGGCATACAGCTGGGGGACGGGGACTTGGAAGCGGTTGAGGGCGAATTCCGTCTCCCGATTCAGGGATCCGGCCCGGCATGGCTCATAGGTATGATCCGGATCAATCTGGTTTTTCAGCCGGCTGTAGGAAATCGCGGCGCAGATGGAATCGGTATCCGGATTGCGGTGCCCGATAACCTTGATGGGGCGGTTTGCGGCTGTCTGGCTGCTCATAGAGAAGCTCCTCCCTTGATAGCGTCTGCTGTGTTTTTTAATATTATAACACAAGCCGCGAAAAAAGCCATAGCGCAGGGAAAAAAGCGTGATGATTGGCTGG
This sequence comes from uncultured Oscillospiraceae bacterium, assembly GCA_910579595.1. Taxonomy (GTDB): domain Bacteria; phylum Bacillota; class Clostridia; order Oscillospirales; family Oscillospiraceae; genus Enterenecus. Next base: position 5,140 of record CAJTVM010000019.1, on the reverse strand, counting down.
AGTACAGCACAAAACGGGGACGGCATGGCTTCGGCCAAGCCGTCCCGCGATATTTGATATGACAGAGCAAAGCCCCCGCCGTTTTGGCGGGGGCTTTACGTCATCACACGATGAGGAAGAACTTGATCAGGAACAGCAGGGAGATGACGTAGGTGAGCATGGACACGTCCTTGGCCTTGCCGGAGAACACCTTGATCACGGTGTAGGAGATCAGGCCCAGGCCAATGGCGTGGCCGATGGAGCTGGAGATGGGCATGGCGATGAGCATCAGGGCCACGGGCACCATCTGGTCCATATCGTCGAACTTCACGTTCTTCAGCCCCTGGAGCATCAGCACACCTACATAGATCAGGGCAGCGGAGGTGGCGGGGGCGGGGATGATGGCGGCGATGGGGGAGATAAACATACAGGCCAGGAAGATGACGCCGCAGGTCAGGGCGGTGAGGCCCGTGCGGCCGCCGGCCTCCACGCCGGAGGCGGACTCCACAAAGGTGGTGACGGTGGAGGTGCCGGTGCAGGCGCCGGCCACGGTGCCGATGGCGTCGGACAGCAGGGCCTCCTTCATGTTGGGCATATTGCCCTGCTTGTCCACCATGCCCGCCCGGGAGGCGGTGCCCACCAGGGTGCCGATGGTATCGAACATATCGATCATACAGAAGGTGATCACCAGGGTGATGACGGTGAACCAGCCCAGCTTAAACAGAGTGGCAAAATCAAACTTAAAGAGCGTAGTCTGGGCCATATCGCCAAAGGGGGGCAGCCAGTTGGCAGTGGCCAGACTCTCGAAGGGGTTGGTGGCCAGGAAGGCGAAGGAGCCGATCCAGTAGATCACGGAGGAGGCCAGCATCCCGATCAGCACCGCGCCCTTGATGCCCTTCTTGGCCAGCAGGACGATGACAAACAGGCCGATGAACATGGTGACCACGTAGAGGACCATCTTGGGGTAGAACTCGCCCATGCTCGTCTGGGCAGTGCTGGGGGTCAGGGCGCCAAAGAAGTCCCGCATGACATAATGCTCGGAGGCGGCGCCCACGCCGGCGTTGGAGCCGAAGCCGATGTTCATCAGCATCAGGCCGATGGCGGGGGCGATGCCCAGCCGCACCCCCAGGGGGATGGCGTCCACGATCTTCTCCCGGATGTTAAAGATGGACAGCACGATGAACACGATGCCCTCAATGAGGATGATGCACAGACCAGCCTGAAGTCCGGCCAGGTAGGAGCAGCCGGCGGCGCCGGCGATCTGGGCGATCACGATGGCAAAGAACGAGTTCAGGCCCATGCCGGGGGCCAGACAGAAGGGCTTGTTGGCCAGGAAGGCCATGCAGAACATGGCGATGGCGGAGGCCAGGCAGGTGGCCAGGAACACGCCGTTCCACGCGGCCGCGCCGTCCGCGCCAAAGCCGCCGCCGGCGCCCTGCCCGAAGCCGACGATCAGGTTGGGGTTCAGGGCAATGATATAGGCCATCGTCATGAACGTGGTGAGACCGGCTATAATTTCCGTACGTACGGTTGTGCCGTTCTCCTTGAGCTTAAAGATTTTTTCCATAAAAAACTCCCTCTCCAGAATTTCCTTCGGTAATGCCGGGGAGGGGAGACAAAAACAGCCCGGAAGCGTGGGACGTTCCGGGCCTGTTCTGTTTTCGGTAGTTGCCTTGGGTTCGGTTGGGCAGTAGAGACTCGGGGCCGATCCCGCCCCGACTATACCGAAGGATATTGAATTGACAAAGATATGATACCACAGGTTTCGGAAAATTTCTACAATTTTTTTCATTTTCTGAAAACTTCATACATTTTGACAAGAAGGGACAGGGGGAGTATAATGTCCCTCGTAGGAATCACAGTAGGAATCACAACGGGGCGGCTTCTGCCGCCCGGGATAGGAGTTGTCGGATATGACATATGAAATGAAGGTGGCGGGCCTGACCCGCAATCTGCCCCTGTGTCCCATCAGCGATACCCTGATGATTGGCGCGTTTGTGATCTTCGGCGACGTGGAACTGACCTGCGCCTGCGCCCGGGATCTGCTGAAAATCGCGCCGGAGTTCGACTACATGGTGGCTCCGGAGGCCAAGGCCATCCCCCTGGTGCATGAGATGGCCAGACAGAGCGGCCGGAACGACTATTTCCTGGTACGTAAGAAGAAAAAGGCCTACATGAACGGGGTGTTTGAGGCGGTGGACCGATCCATCACCACCGAGGGGGAGCAGAAGCTGTACATGGACGGGGCGGACGCGGCCAAGATCGAGGGCAAGCGCATCCTGATCCTGGACGATGTGATCTCCACCGGCGGCTCCCTGGCGGCGGTGGAGAACCTAGTGGATCAGGCGGGCGGCACGGTTGTGGGCCGCATGGCCATCCTGGCGGAGGGGGACGCCGCCAAGCGGGACGACATCCTGTTCCTGGAGCGTCTGCCCCTGTTCGGCCCCGACGGCGCACCGCTGTAAAAAGGCAGTGAGTACACTGTGGGCTGGCTCACAAATTGGAGGGAGCATTGAGTTATGGACTATGAGGAATACATCCGGCAGGGACTGGAGGGAGAGGCGCCGCTGAAACTGATCCTGTGCGGTGAGGTGCAGAACACGGAGCCTGGAAAAACAGGCGTGGTGTCCGTGGTATACGCCACGGAGGACAAAGGCTTGGCAGAGCGAAAAATACGCGAGCTGACAGCAGCCAGCCCGAATTACTATTACATGGTATACAGCGTACCGCTGGATACGGATTTGACAAAGCTGCCGCACTATCCATCTATTGCGATCACGGAAAGCGACTTGCGGTAAGCACAATTCACATGATAGGGCAGGGCAAACAAGAACGGTTTGCCCTGCCCTGATTTTACGCCCCGCGCACCAGATCCAGAAACGCCCGGAAGATCAGCCCCCCATTCGCCGTATCCGCCCCTGTCATTCGCTCCGGGTGGAACTGGACGGAGATCAGCGGCAGACTCTCATGCTCCGCCGCCTCCACCAACCCGCCCTCCGACCATGCCGTAGCGGACAGCCCCCGCCCCAGCCGCCCCAACGCCTGGTGGTGGCTGCTGTTTACGGAAAAGACTGGGCCATACAACCGGTGGAGCAGGGACCCCTCCACGGCCTTGACCGGGTGCGCCCGATCCCCCTCGCCGCCCCCGTGGAAGGGGGCCAGAGAAGGATCCAGATCCTGCACCAAATCGCCGCCCAGCCACACATTGGCCACTTGGTGCCCCCGGCAGATGGCCAGCACCGGCTTCCCTGTCCCCAGGAAAGCGGTGAGCAGGTCCAGCTCGGCCTCATCCCGGGCCCGGTCGATCCCCCGGGAGCCGCAGTTTGCCTGCCCGAACCGGGCGGGGTCGATGTCGTCCCCTCCGGTCAGCACCAGCCCGTCATACTCCAGGCCGGGGGCGGGGAGGTAGCGGGCATCCGCCCGGCCTCCGGCGGCCTCGATGGCGGCGGTGTAGTTAGCGGCGTTTCCCCCGCCGGTGGAGATCAGGATATTTGGTTTCATGAGGATTCCTCCCTGTTTTGCCGCCGCCGCAAGCGGTGAACGGGAATAGACGTTTGGGCGGCGGGCTTAAAGCTCTTTCCGCTTCCTTTTCTCTCGAGAAAAAGAAGACCCGAACCAGGCAAAGACTACGTTGACGGACATACCCTGGGCCAGCAGGGCGGCGGCGTACAGCACGATTCCCAGCAGTGTGCAGACGAGAACCGCCCAGCCCTGGCGGCAGCCCGCGTTCAGCATAATCCGGAAAAACAGATTGCACCACAGCCCCATGAACACCGCCGCCAGCACAGGCCGGGTAAACCAGCGGAAGGGCCGGGGCTTCAGCCCCGCCGTCCGGAGCACCGACACCAGATTCAGCCCCGCCCCCACCAGGCCGGAGGCCACAAAGCCCGCCGCAAATCCCGGCAGTCCCCATTTGGGCACCGCGAAAAAGGTGAACACCAGCTGGGCCGCATCGCTGAGGATGGCGTTGCGGGCCCCTTTGCCCTGGAGCCCCAGGCCGTTCAGCGCCCCGGACAGCACCGACTGCCAGCAGCCTAAAAGCGTCCCCACGGCCAGGGGGAGGATCAGATCCCCCACCCGTTCGTCCCGGAACATGGTCCGGCCCACGGCGGGGCCGATGACAGTGAGCAGGGCCATGGCGGGGGCCATGAGCAGGGAGGTGGCGGACATCACCCGATCCAGAAAGCCCGCCGCTGCCCGCTGATCCCCCTGGGCGGTGCGCCGGGACAGGTCGGGCACCATCACCAGGCACAGCGCCCCGATGAAGCCTGTGGGCAGGCCCAGCAGAGGCAGGGTCATACCGCACAGCACGCCGAACTCGGACATGGCGTCTGGCAGGGCCATGCCCCCCTCCACCAGCTTGGCGGGGATGAGCACCGAATTGGCGCAGTTCAACAAGGTCCCCAGCAGGGAGGTGGCTCCCACCGGCAGGGCGATGGCGAACAGACGGCGGCGGCTCACCTCGTCTCTGGGGGGCGGGGGTGGGAAGCGCCGCCAGTGCCGCCGGAACAGCAGGGTGAGGGCGCAGGCGGAAAACACCTCGCACAGCACCATGCCCAGCACAATGACGCCCACCGTCTCCTCCGCCGAGCGGGGGAGCAGGGCGAGCAGCAGTCCCAGCACCGCGCAGGCCCGGATGAGCTGCTCGGCGGTTTCCACGGCGGCGGGGGGGCGCACCCGCCCGATGCCGTAGAAGCAGTGCTTGTGGAGGTTTTCCACCCCGGTGAGCAGCACACAGGGTGCCAGCAGTACCACGCCCAGGCGGGTGCGGGCGTCCCCCAGGAGGTAGACGGAGATGGGGTCGGACAGCGCCGCCACCCCGAGGCCCAGGGGGACAGCCAGCAGGAAAAAGCCCCCCAGCGCCCGGCGGAGCACTGCTTTCACCGTCCCGTCATCGTTCAGGGCGTGGTAGCGGGCGGACAGGGTGGACACCGCCACTGTCAGCCCCACGGCGGTCACCGACATGAGCACGGAATACACCGGCATGACCAATTGATACAGCCCCATGGTTTCCGCGCCGATGAGGCGGGAGAGGAGCATACGGTAGATAAATCCCACCACCTGGGAGAACAGGCCGGTGGCGGTGAGCAGCAGGGTGCCGGCCAGCAGGGTAGACAATCCATCGCCTCCTTACAAGGATAGGTTCTCGTCCATCCTATGA
>CAJTVM010000018.1 GCA_910579595.1 uncultured Oscillospiraceae bacterium | reverse complement strand
AGAGTATGTATCCCCAGCCCCGTGACCTTTGAAAATTCTCCAATGGAGTAATCCAGAAAAATCCTCCCATCCTCTTGACGTAGAGTTTACTCTACATTGTATGCTCTCATTATACCTGCTGAATGGAGAATCGAAAATGCCGTTGCATTCGATAGAGTTTAACTTCCCGATTTATATTGACGGCAAGGAAGTAAGAACCTGTATTCACAGCCGAAACCGCCGGATGGGCGAGGGATTTTCCCGACAGGCAAGGCAAATTTTCGCAGGAATCATTGTGTTTATTTCCAGAAAATTTAACGCGGCATGGCGGGAATAGACCCGGCCAAGCGGTGAATTGAGGTTGTGAATACAGGTTCTAAGGAAAGTTTTGCGGGAAAGGGGTAATACCGTTGAGGCTATTGTGCTGCTGCAAAGAGAAACCTCGTAGAAATCCTGTGTGTCTGAAAGCTGATACAGTGTAAGGGCGTTCTTCTTACTCATGGACGATACGCTCCTGGCTCCATTTTTCCGGCCGGCTTGACTTTGTTCCTGGCTTGCATTATCATAGCATTGCCAGTGAGTGGCTCAGCGGCACGGGATTCAGCGATACACGGTCCCTTTTCGCAATGACTGCGCCCTGGTCCTCCAGATGGAACCAGAGGAAACGCTGCGAAGGATATTCAAAACGAAGGGAAGATGATGGCGGGTGGAGCAGGAACACAGGCGCGGAATTCAGTCAGTAGAGCGGGCGCTGCGCATTTTAGAGGTGATTTCCCAGGCCAAGGAGGGGGCGTCGCTGTCTGAGATCAGCGGCGCGGTGGGATTAAACCACAGTACGGCCCATAACCTGCTGCTCACCCTCAAACAATGCGAATACGTTTTTCAGCCCAAGCCAAATGGGCGGTATTACCTGGGCTATCGGGCGCTTCAGCTGGCCAGCAGCTCCAACTACAGCTTTCCGGTGAATACGGTATCCCGTCCCCATCTGGCAGATCTGGTGCGGAAATACGATGAAACCGCCCACTTGGCCATTTTGTCGGATGGTCAGGTGGTATACATAAACAAGGTGGAGAGCTCCCATATGATGGGGCTGAAGTCCTATGTGGGGAAGCGCAACCCCTGCCACGCCACGGCGCTGGGTAAGGTGCTGCTGGCGTCGCTGGAGCCAGGCCAAGTGGACGAGATTGCCGCCGCAAGGGGGATGCCCAGCTATACGCCCTATACCATCACATCCGCCGCCGCCCTCCATAAGGAACTGGAGCAGATACGCCGCCAGGGCTATGCCGTGGACAACGAGGAATTTGAGCTGGGCCTTTGGTGCGCGGCCGCGCCGGTGCGGGATTATTCCGGCCGCGCCGCGGCCGCCATCAGCGTGACCATCCCCGTGGGCCGGGCAAAATTCCTGATGCGGGAGCGGCTCATACAGGATGTGGCGGCAACGGCCCAGCGCATCTCCCGGGATTTGGGCTGGGTAGAATCCGCGGGGTCAAAAGCGGACTGACACATCGCCCAGCCCGTCAAAGCAGGCCCTGAAATACCCGCCGTCCTGCGCGGGTACGCTGGGCAGGAGCGCACCGCTTAAAATGATCTCCCCCGCCCGCAGCGGCGTCCCCGCGCCGGCCAGCGCCTTTGCCAGCCACAGCAGCCCGTAGGCGGGACCGCCCATGGCGGCCGCGCCAATGCCGCTGCCCAACGTGCGCCCGTTTTGCTCCAGGCGGACGCCTAAAAGCTCCAGATCCAGCTTGTCCGGGGGGGCTGGCCGGTCGCCCAGCACAAAGCCCCCGAAAAAGGCGTTGTCGGCGATGTTGTCCACCAGTCCGGCCTGGTATCCGCCGTACCGGTTTCCCACCAGCTCCAGGGCCGGGACTGCGTAATCCACAGCGGCCATGGCCTCCTCCGGCGAGGCCGGGGGGACGTCCAGATCCGCTTTGAGCACCAGGGCCAGCTCACACTCTATCTTGGGGCAGGGGATAGCCTCCGCCGGGATATCCGCGCCGTTGGGGTAGCAGCATCCGTTCAGAAGCCGCCCGTAGACCGGCTGGTCCGTCCCATACCGTTCCTGGAGCGCGGCGCTGGTCAGCCCCAGTTTCCAGCCTGCGGCGCTTCGGCCCGCCTTCCGGTGGAGTTCGGCCAGCAGGCCCTGTATCTCATATGCCTCCGCCTGGGTCAGCGGCTGGCCCGCCTGGCTGGGGAGCGGCGCGGTCGCATTGCTTTCCCACGCATGGAACAGCTCCCGCGCCAAGGCGCGTTTTTGTTGTACGTCCATTGTCAAGCCTCCCCTCAAATCACATCCAGCGTCACTTCGCCCATGTGGGCGAAGCGGGCGGATACATGGTCCCCTCGGGATAGGGTGATAGACTGGGTTATGCCGCCGGTCATGACGAACTGCCCCGCCCGAATGGGCTGTCCGGTCCGGCGGAAGAAGATATTGGCGAACTCAGCCAAGGCCCGGGCCGGGTGGCCCAGCACCTCGCAGCAGGCCGCATAGCCCTGATCCACGCCGTTCACCGCCAACCGCACCCCAAGGAGCTCCAGATCAAGCTCCTTGGGGTCGTATTTTTGCCCGCTGAGCACATAGGCGCCGCCGGAGATATTGTCCGACACCACGTCGCCGCCGGTAAATTTGAAATTCACATACCGGCTGTCGATGACCTCCAGCGAGCACACCACGCACTCCGCCGCCGCCATTACCTGGGCCGCCGTGACATTTGGCCCACACAGATCCCGCCCCAGCACAAAGGTGATCTCCGGCTCCACCTTGGGGTGGATGAACCGGTCAAGCTCCAGCGGCTGGCCGGGGGGGATGGCCATATACTCGTACAGCCGCCCGTAGCTGCTGGCGGTGGTGCCCATCTGCTGGCGCTTGCGCAGGCTGGTGGAGCCAAGCTTATAGCCCACGACCCGGTGGCCGGCCTGTTCTACCAGCTGATTGCGCAGCTCCTGCACCGCGTAGCCCTCCTCCCGGTCCAGCCCCGGGTAGGTGAGGGTCAGCATCTCAATCTCCCGGCGGTCCTGCTCCGCCTGCCAGGAGCGCCGCGCACAATCCATGCGCTGCTCTAACGTCAACTGTTCCATCATTGATTCACCTGCTTTGCAATGTTCAGGAGTCAATCCCGTAGGGCGGAGGACAGGCCTGTCCATTCTCCACCACCAGGTGCCCGCCCGCGACGCAGTGGCGCAGGGTGAAGCCCGCCCGGTCGATGACCAGCAGGTCCGCGTCCTTGCCGGGCTCCAGGCGCCCCTTGGACGCCAGGTCGTAGGCGTCCGCCACGTTGGCCGTTACATAGGACACCGCCTCGGCGATGTCCGTGCCCCGCTCTACCAGCAGCTTCACGTCGTTGTAAAGCAGGGACATGGGGAACCTGTGGATATAGTCCTTGCCAAACAGGGTGCTCACGCCGTTGCCGTCGGAGGAGATGGTCACCTGGCCCATGTTGACGCCCTGGGCCTTATAATAGCCGATGGCGTCAGGCACGGAGGTGCCCAGCTTATAGGCGGGCGGGAACAGGGGCACTGTAATGTCGATGACGCCTCCCTTGGCCGCCCAGGCGGGGGACTCCTCCAGCACCTGGTGATTGCGGTTGCAGTGCAGGGGGATGACGTGCTTGATGTCCACCGCCGAGAGGATGTCAAACAGGGGCTGCATCCCGCTGGGCTGATCGCCCAAATGGAATTGGACGAAGCCGCGTTTGCCGGAAAGCCGCCCGGCCACATGGACGTCCGCCGCCAGCTTGGCAATCTCCTCTGTGGTCACCTGGCTGGAGCGCTTGTCCGAGATGGCGGGCTCGCCCACCCCGATGATCTCCGGAACCAGGAACATATCCTGCCGCAAGCTGCCGGTCAGGGTATGGATGGGGAAATCCAGCCCGCCGTCCACACAGTAAACCGTCAAATGCCGCTCACGGGAGCTGCGGGACTTGGCTACCAGCTGCATCACGTTCCGGGTCACCGTGTCCACCCCCAGACAGCCGATGATGGTGGTGGTGCCCGCCAGGAAGGCCTCCGAGGGCCGCAGCTCCAGCGCGCGGCTGCCATAGCCTGCGCCGCCTCCGCCGCCCAGCACATGGACATGGGCGTCGATGAAGCCCGGCGCGACAACGGCGCCCTGGCAGTCCAGTACTTGCAGCGCATCCTCGTCAAAGGACGCTGTGGAGAGGTTTTTGCCCATGCTGACGATGCCGCCGTTTGCAATCAGGATATCCTGTTCGCCCAGGTGCTCCGGTGCGTAAACGTCGGCATTTTTGATCAACATACAGGATGGACCTGTTTTTTTCATCACACACACTCCTTTTCAACATTGTAAACATTTATTCATTATTGCGGTGCTGTATTTCATGATACGACCTCTTTTGGGTGTTGTCAATATACACAACCACATTTTTTCCCGACAAGAAAATAATTCTATATTTTCAAAACAAATGTTTACCATAGTAACATTATCAATAAGATTGGTTGTTTTGCTGTGTTTTACGCCCTCTAAATTGGAGAATTTGACCATAATTTTTGTGCAGTTGTTATGTGTGCACAATCATAGCCTCCTTTTTTTGATTGCAAACTGGATGTGTACCCAGTGAAAAAATATAGCTGCTATGCTAAACTTACAATCAGCCCGGCAACAATCATTTTCGACCTTTTACGACGCTGCCGAAACGCCCCTCCGGCTTGCACAACTCAAACTATTTGAGGTGATTTGATGAACAAGGAGCCTTTGCTGGAAATACAGCAGATGAGCAAATCCTTCGGTCCGACAAAAGCCCTTCAGAATGTGGACATGAGGATCTACCGCGGACAGGTCCGCGGGCTGATCGGGGAAAATGGGTCAGGCAAGTCCACCATCTCCTCCATCATTGCCGGAATGCAGCCGGCGGACAGCGGCAAGATGCTGTTCAAGGGTGAGCCCTACACCCCGGCATCCATGCTGGACGCCGCCGGGCAGGGTATCGCCATGATCGTGCAGGAGGCCGGCACCATCGCCAACATCACCGTCGCGGAGAACATCTTCCTGGGCAAGGAGAGCCGCTTTGGACGCTGCGGCTTCATCAACAAAAAGCGGATGGAGCAGGCGGCCCAGGAGGTGTTGGACAAGGTGGGCATCACCGGGGTGGATCCCGCCGGCTCTATCAACCGGCTCAACTTTGAGGAGCGCAAGCTCATTGAGATTGCCCGGGCCATGATTGAGACGCCGGAGATCCTCATTGTGGACGAGACCACCACCGCCCTCTCACTGAAGGGGCGGGAGCTGCTCTACGGGCTGATGAAGCGCCTGCGGGACGAGGATCGGTCGGTGCTCTTTATTTCCCACGATCTGGACGAGCTGATGGAGACCTGCGATGTGCTCACCGTGTTGCGGGACGGTATCCTCATCGACAACCTGGAGCGGGAGGACATGGAGCACGAGCGCATCAAGGAGCTGATGGTGGGCCGTAAGATCGAGGGTGATTACTACCGCTCCGACTTTGACGGCAGCTTCGGGGAAAAGGTTGTGCTCCGGGTAGAACAGGTCACCGTAGGCCGGGAGCTGGAAAACTTTGATTTGGAGCTCCATGAGGGCGAGATTCTAGGCATCGGCGGCCTGTCCGGCAGCGGTATGCACGAGCTGGGCCGGGTGGCCTTCGGCGTGGAAAAGCCCATCACCGGCCAGGTTGTGGTTGAGGGGAGCGGCGACCGGATTGACGACAGCCACACGGCCGTGCGCAACTCCATGGGCTATGTGTCCAAAAACCGGGATTTGGAGGCGCTGATCCTCCAGGCCAGCATCCGGGACAACATCCTTTTGCCCTCCTACCACCAGGTGAAGCAGGGCGGGCTGATCTCCAAGCGGAAGCTGCGCCAGTTTGCTCAGGAGCAGGTGGACCACATGGCGGTGAAGTGCGCGTCCATCCACCAGGAGGTGCAGTTCCTCAGCGGCGGCAACAAGCAGAAGGTGGTATTTGCCAAGTGGTTCGGCACCAATGCGGACATCCTGATTCTGGACTGCCCCACCCGCGGCATCGACATCGGCGTAAAGACCACCATGTACCGCCTGATGGCTCAGCTGAAAAAGCAGGGGAAATCCATCCTGATGATCTCCGAGGAGCTGACGGAGCTGATCGGTATGTGCGACCGCATCATGATTTTGAAGGATGGCCATTTAGCCAGGGAATTCCAGCGCAGTCCGGATCTCAGCGAAAGCGATCTGATCCGGGAAATGATTTAAAAGAGGAGGCACCGGCATGAATACACAAACGGCAGGCAGGCCCGCCGGCGCGGCCCGGAAAATCGATCTGCGATCCATCCTCCCTGTGGTAGGGCTGGCGGCGATTATCGTCGTGTTTTCCGTGGCCACCGGCGGCAGCTTTTTGAATCCCAGCAACCTGGCCACCATTTTGAACCAATCCTTTACCCTGATTCTTGCGGCCCTCGGGGCCTCGTTCATCTACGCCCATGGCAGTTTGGACGTGTCCCTGGGCAGCGTGTGCATGATGAGCTGTATCTGCTGCGTCCATGTGGCGCGGGCTACCGGCTCCGCTGTGCTGACCATCCTCACCGCTATCGGGGTCTGCCTGATCTGCGGCGTGATTGTGGCGGTGATCTCCTGCAAGCTCAACGTCATGGCCTTTGTGGCATCCCTGTGCGTTTCCTTTGTGTGCCAGGGCCTGGCGGGGGAGCTGGTGGCTACCGGCGAAATCATCATGCCCGACACCATCGCGACTACCTTTAACCAGCCCTGGATCAAGGTTATCGTTTTGATTGTGACGGTGGCGGTGTGCTATATCCTGTTTGAGCACACGAAAATCGGCCACTACAACAAGGCCATCGGCGGCAACGCCGAGGCGGCCAGGCAGTCGGGGATTCAGGTGGACCGCTATAAGCTGATCGCCTATATCATTTGCAGCATAACCCTTGGGATATCCTCCTTCTTCCTGATCTGCCGGGTATCCGCCGCCGCGACCACCACCGGCAGCGGCCTGCACATGGACGTCATGCTGGCGGTCATTCTGGGCGGTATGTCCATCCGGGGCGGCCCGAAATCCAATATCCACGCGCCCATCATCGGATCGCTTATCACCTATATCCTCACCAACGGCTTTACCCTGTGCGGCGTCAGCGTCTATTGGGTGCAGTTCCTCAAAGGCATCATTTTCCTGGCCGTTATCATCCTCGTCTTTGAGCGCAAGCATCGGGGCGCGCTGCCCTCGTAATCCCCGTCGGTTCCCCAAGCATTGGGATCGAAATATAAAAATGGAGGTACTATCAATGAAAAAGCATTTGCGCATCCTTGCCATGCTCCTTGCGGCAGTCCTTTGTCTGGGTATGCTGGCTGCCTGCAACAACAGCACCGGCGAGACGTCCAACCCGCCCGCCAATGAGTCCCAGCCCGCCGGAGATGAAAATACCGATGCGCCCGAGGCTTCCGACGGTCCCGGCGTCACCATCCCCGAGGCCAACTTCAAGCTGGGCTGCGTGGTGTACAGCCTGACCGACGCCGTCCCCGTGAACATCAAGAATATGCTGGAGGCATACTGCGAGATGCTCAACGTGGAGCTGATGGTGGTGCAGGGCAACGGCGCCGAGGGCAACCTCCAGGCCATTGAGAATCTGATCGCCGCCGATGTGGACGGTATTTTCCTGCACAGCGCCGAGGGCCTGGACGCCTTCCTGCCCGTCCTGGAGGAGGCGGAGGTGCCCTTCGTATTTGGCTCCACCAAGGCCATGACTGACTCCGCCAAGGAGCTGGTGTCCAACAGCAAAATGTTCCTGGGCCAGGTCAGCTTTGACGACGTGGAGGTCATGCGCCTGCTCACCGACGCGGTGCTGGAGGCCGGCGCCACCGAGATCGGCCTCATCGCCCCCACCAACGTCACCCCCAACTACCTGGGCATCCGCAAGCAGGCCGTGATGGACATCGTGGAGAAGTATAACGCGGACAACAACGCCAGCGTGGTTCTCCGGGAGGGCACCGGCACCAGCTACTTTGATTTTGCCGGGTTCACCTCCAGCCTGCTGGCCAACTATCCCAGCCTGGAGTACTATATCACCGTCACCACCGGCGACTCCGCCTACCAGCCCATCCTGCTGGCCGAGCGGGAGGGCAAGGTGAAGCTGTACGCCGCCAACCGCACGGATACCGCCGAGGCCGCAATGGCGGACGGCACCCTCCAGGCCTACGTGGCCGGCACTGAGCACATTGCCGCCGAGTTCCTGATCATGTACAACCATATGATGGGCAATCCCCTGTCCACCGACGGCTATATCGATCTGACTTCTCCCGCCCTCTATATCGACAGCGCGGACAAGTACAATGACTTCAACACCTATTACAACGGAAAGGTGCTGTATGACGCCGAGTTCCTGCTGGGCATTGACTCCCTGGACAAGCTGGAGGCCATGGTAAACGCGGCGACGCTGGAAAACTTCGTCTCCGGCGAATACCTGAACATCGACTGAGCCAACATTTTTCCCGGGGCGGCGCTGAACGCCGCGCCGCCCCACCCTCTCTTTTGCCGCTCCAATCATTCGTAACGGAGGTCTTGTGATGGATACACTGAAAAGCCGCCTGATTTCTGGCTTTAAAATGATCCTGCTCCCCCTGGCCATGTACCTGTTCTTTTTAATCCTCTCGTCTATCGTGGGGGTGGGCAGCTTTGGTACGGGGCTGAGTATGCGCACCGCGCTGCGCAGCGCGGTCTATACCTGCCTGATCGCCTGGGGCATGAGCTTCAACCTGCTGGCCAACCGCTGGGATTATTCCGTGGGCGCGGTGCTGGTGCTGTCCTCCATCCTGGGCCCCCGGTTCGCCATGGCGCTGGATGCCGGTCCAGCGGCCACGCTGATCCTGTGCTCCCTCATCGGCGTGTTTTTCTCCGGCATTGTGGGGTTGACCTTTATCCTCACCCGAATTCCGCCGCTGGTGGTGTCCATGGGCTTTTTGCTGCTATGGGAAGGGCTTTCCTCCCTGGTGTACGAGGGGGGCGGCGTCAACGTGACGGGCAGCCCCCTCATGAGTATCGCCCGGTTCCCCAATTTTCTGATCCCCTTTGCCGTATTTTTCCTCATCGCGTATATTGTCTTTTCCAAAACCCAGCTGGGTTATGACATCAGGGCCATCTCCTACGGCGCCAACGTGGCCTTCAACGTGGGTGTAAAGGAAAAGCGGGCCATCTTCGTGGCCTACGCCCTGGGTGGACTCTTTATGGGGGCGGGCGGCTATTTCAGCGCCGCCCAGATCGGCCAGGTCTGGCCCGCCATGAACGCGGGATCGGTGGTCACCGCTTTCTCCTGCTGCATCCCCGTGTTCATCGGCAAGTTCCTCAGCCGGTACGGGAACATGATGGTGGGCGTGGTGATGGGCTCTCTGGCCCTGGCGTTCATGAACTCCGGCCTGTCCTCCCTGGGGATCAGCTCCTCGCTCCAGACCACCTTTAACGGCTTTTTCCTGCTGGCCTTCCTGGTGGTCACCGCCAATGAGGAGCGCTTCGGGAAGTACCTGGAATCCAAGAAAATTGCCCGGCTGGCCAACGAAAAGGCCGCGGCGGCAAGGCAGTCCTGAGCTTAGATGTGGCGCTGGGTGCGTTGGTGACAACAGCGCGCCCAGCTTTATTTTAAGGAGGCCGCCTATGAAACAACTTGCCTGCGATGTCCTTGTGCTGGGCTCCGGCGGGGCTGGGCTGGCCGCGGGGGTGACGGCGGCGGAGGCCGGGAAGCGGGTCGTCCTATTAGAGAAAAACACCTTTTTCGGCGGGGCAACCAACACCGTAATCGTAGTGCGGGTGCTCCGGGACGACCCTGCTTTCGTGGACCGGGCCTTCCAGGTCCATATGGAGATGACCCATTGGATGGGCAATCCGGAACTGGTGCGGGCCTGGCTGGAGCGGGACGCCAAGCTGGCCCAGTGGATGGCCCAACGGGGCGTGGAGTTCTGTATCGACTATGTGACTACTCTGGACAGCTTGGGCCGTCAGGACGATCCCCTGGGCGGCTTCCCCAAGGGACATCTGATTGCCGAGCGCGCCTTTCTCAAGGGGGAGGGCAACGGCCACGGCGGCGCGCTGCTGGTGCGCGCGCTGCTGGAGCGGCTGGAGGCCTTGGGGGGCCGGGTGTACCGCGGCGCCCCCGCCGTCTCCCTCAAAGCGAAGGGAGGGCGGATCACCGGGGCGCTGGCCAGAACCAGGGACGGCCAGGAGCTGGACATATCCGCCCCCGCTGTGGTGCTGGCCACGGCGGGCTTCAACGAAAACGCGGAGATGATCCGGGAATACAGCGGCTTTGACTATACGCTGGATCCCACCGGTACCTGCACGCAGGGGGATTTCTTCTTTGTCTGGCCTTACACCAAGCTGATGGGGGACGGACTGCGCATGGCTTGGGAAGCGGGGGCTGTCCGCGGGCCCATCGGCGTGGCGCCCTTTGCCCATATTCCGGGACCGGGCGTCATTGGCCGGGTGCCCTGGAACACCCGGAGCCAGCTTCGCATCGTCCAGGAGCAGCCCTACCTCTGGGTGAACCAGCGGGGGAGGCGGTTCATGGATGAGAGCATCATCACCGACCACTTTACCTCAGGCCGGGTAGTGGCCCAGCAGCCGGGCAAATGCGCCTACCTCATCTTTGACGAGGCCACCAGGGAGCATATGGAACGGGAAGGGCTGGACTATACTTATTTCATTTTTCCCGCCGGCCGCCTCACCGATCTGGAAGGGGATATGTGCCGCGTCCAGGCGGCGGGCAACCGCCATGTGTTCATCGCGGACGGCATCGTCGAGCTGTGCCGGCAGACCGGGCTTCCCCCCGATGCGCTGGCGGACACCGTGGCGCGCTACAATGATTGCTGCGACGCGGGGCGGGACAGCCTGTTCTCCAAGGATCCCCGTTTCCTGCGGCCCGTCCGCACGGGGAAGCTGTACTGCATCCGGGTATATACCAGCGCGTACCAGACCATCGGCGGGCTGAAGGTGGACGGCGGAGCCAGGGTGCTCCGGGAGGACGGCGGGCCGCTGCCCGGCCTGTTTGCCGCCGGGGACATTATCGCCGCCAACCTGTTCGGCCAGCCCCCCATCTGCGGCATTGGAAACGCGGGCATTGCCCTGAGCACCGGGATTTTAGCGGGGGAGAGCGCCGTTTTGTACTGCGAAAAGGAGGGATCGCCGTGATCCGTTTGGAAACAAGCTCCGCCTGCCTGTCCTGCCGGGCCTGCGTGGACTTCTGCTTTGTCAACGCCATCGCCTGGGATGAGGAGCGCGGCCGCCCGGTGATGAAATATGGCCAGGACTGCCAGATCTGCGGCGTGTGCGAGACGGCCTGCCCCGCCGGGGCGCTGATCATTCTTCCCGACTGGGCGGGCCAGTATCAGCCCCGGCTGTTGTCTGATGAAAGGAGGTCCTCCCATGAAACGGATTGATGACAGCCGCCTGGAGCGGGCGGATCTGCTGATTGTGGGCGGGGGGATTTCCGGGCTGTCCGCCGCCATCTCCGCCAAGGAGGTCCGGCCGGAGCTGGATGTGCTGGTGATTGACAGGGCCTGCGCCAGCAAGGGCTGGGCGGGCAAGGCGTCCCGCACCACCGGCCTTATCAGCTATGTGACCGAAGAGGATGACCCGGAGGACTTCGTCCGCCACTGCGTGGAGGAGATTGGCTTTTACCTCAACGACCAGGATCTGCTCCGGGATATGGCGGTGTCCAGCCGCCAGCTTCTGGATACCGCCGCCGGCTGGGGCGTGGAGTTCCTGCGGGGGGAATCGGGGGAGCTGGTGTACGCCAAATGGCCCACCCCCTGGGGCACCGCCGCCATTGACCCGGATATGTGCGCAGCCATGGCGGCCCATGCCCGGAAGCTGGGGGTGCGCTTCCTGGATCGCACGGCGCTGTCCGATCTGACCTTGACCGGTGGCCGGATCACCGGCGGCGTAGGCTTTACCGCCGGCGCGCGGCCCATTGTCTTTCAGGTCCCCGCCGTGGTGCTGGCCCAGGGCGCCCAGGACTACATGATCACCACCGGCTGGTGCGGTACGGGCAACGCCATCTATGCCGCGTGGCGGGCGGGGGCGGATATGCGCAACGCGGAATTTGGCAATATGTGCGATTTCGCCCGTCTCTCCCCGGAAGGCTGGATCTACTATGGGGCCCACGGCGGGGCCCACATCGCCCATGATCACCTGTACACCAGCCGGGAGAACATCAGCCAGAAATACCGACCCGGGTTCCACTCCTCTATGGACCCCACGGCGGCCTATGCCTGGTATGCCGAAACAAAGGCGGGCCGGGGTCCGGTGTTCGTGGATCTGTCTGACTTCGCCCAGAAGGAGGGGGTGCTGTTCCGCTGGCACCCCACCGCGGCCAAGCGCCGGGCGGTGCTGGCCCAAAAAACCCGCCCCCCGGAAAACAAGCGCTTCAACGTGGTTCCCGGCTTTCTGGGGGAGATGTCCTGCGTCCGCGTGGGCCATCAGATGGAGACTACCCTGCCCGGATTGTATGCCGTGGGAGACGCCAGCGGCGCGGGCAGCGCCAGGGGGGGCGCGGCCCCCACGCCCCCCGCCAAAATACACGGCACCGGGATTCTCAACGCCCTGTTCACCGGTATACGGGGCGGGCAGTCCGCCGCGCGGTACGCATTGTCTGTCCGTGACAGCGCCCCCGCCCCCGATCTGGAGCAGGCGTCCGCCCTGCTGGACGAGCTGTACGAGCCTATGGAGCGCCGGGAGGGGCTGTCCCCCTGGGAGCTGATCCACCGTGTCCAGGATGTGGTGGCCCCAGTGGACTACAGCAGCGTCAAGGAGGGCGGCAGGCTGGAAAGGGCGCTGGAGGAGGCGTTGGCGCTGAAGCCCGAGACCGGACGGCTGTATGCCGCGGACGCCCACGAGCTGGGCCGGTGCCTGGACGCGAAAGCCATGGTGCTGTGCGCCGAGCTGTTTTACCGGGCCTCCCTGGCCAGGACGGAAAGCCGGGGCTTCCATCTTCGGGAGGACTGCCCGGACCGGGACGACAGCCGCTGGCTGAAATGGATCATTCTGAAAAAGCAGGGGGAACAGGTAGAACTTTCCACCCAGGATGTGCCCATCGAGCGGTACCGCTACCGTCCCGATAGGAAGGAGGGCGCGCCATGAGAAATTTTACCCCGGAGGAGCTGGGGCACCCCCTGGCCTCCTGGATCCGGCGGCCGCCGGATCCCCCGGACACTGCCCTGCTGGCCGGTTTGGACGCCCCCATGGATCCTGCCCTGGCGCTGCCCCCGGAGGAGCTGCGCCGCCTGCTGGACGACGCGCCCCTGCCGGTAGAGACAGGGTGGTGTGTACTGCCTGACGGCGCGGGCTGCGTCAGCACCTGCCTGCCCATGCCGGGGGTCACGCCGGAGATGGTGCGCTGGTGGTTCGTCTGGCACGGGCTGGACCCAGTGCGGTACATCCTGTGGTTCCCGCCGGATCATTACGGCCTGGAGGTGCGCCGGGGCAGGGAGCGCCTGCTGGACAGCGCCATTCCCCTGGGCGAACGGCTTCACGGCGTGGTCCACCGGGTGGAGGAGGACGTGTCCGGCCAGTGCACAGGGACGCCCCCCTCCTTCGATATTCACTTCCGCGCCCCGGAGGAGCTGGGCTTCCGGCCCGGGGACGGGGAACACGCGGCGATTATCGGCGCGTTCCCCGATCCGGAGGACACCTCCTCCACCGGGATGCCCGCCCTGATGTGTCATGTATTCCGGCCCGTCCCCGGCGGCGTGGAGCTGCGCTCCCGCTTCTGGATGGGCTATGGGATGCGGGATGGCCGCCCCTTCTGCGCCATGCCTCCCGGCAGGCGAATGCCGGAGGCCGTCCCCCGCAATCTGGCCCGCCACGGCGTGCTGGAGTACACCAACCTGAGCCGCATCCTTCCGGAGCTGTATGCCCGGGAGGGCGGCAAGCCACTGATATAGGAGGAAAATACGATGTATGAAGAAGTAAAAGCCCGTCTGCACGGTTCCATTGCCCCGGTGATCACCCCCTTCAAGGAGGACTACGAGATCGATTTCGAGGCGCTGAAGGGGCTCATCGAGTTCCAGATTGAAAACGGCTCCCACGGCATTTCGGTTACCGGGACCACCGGCGAGCCGTCCTCCCTCTCCCTGGAGGAGCGGGAAAAGGTGACGGAGACCGCCATCCGCGCCGCGGCGGGCCGGGTGCCCGTGGTGCCCGGCACCGGTTCGGTAAACCAGAAAGAGGCCCTGCGCCTTACCCGCGCCGCCCAGGACATGGGGGCGGACGCCGCCCTGGTCATCGTGCCCTACTACGTCCAGCCCAACCAAAAGGCCCTGTATGAGCACTATAAGACCATCGCCTCCTCGGTGGATATCCCCATCATCATCTATAATATCCCCGGCCGCACCGCCACCAATATGCAGCCGGAGACGATGAAGGCGCTGAAGGAGGACTGCCCCAACATCATCGGCGTGAAGGAATCCAACAAGGATTTCGTCCACACCAACCATGTGATGCATCTGTGCGGCCGGGACTTCCTGCTGTTCTCCGGCATTGAGCTGCTGTGCTACCCCATGCTGGCTATTGGCGGCGCGGGCTATGTCAGCGCCACGGCCAACGTCTACCCCAAAAAGGTGGCCGAGCTGTACAACCGCTGGAGCGCCGGCGACGTGGAGGGGGCGCTGGCCCTGCACTATGAGCTGCTGCCGCTGAACGACGTGCTGTTCCGGGACACCAACCCCGTCCCCATGAAGGCGGCCCTGGGCATGATGGGCCGGGTCAACCCCATTGTCCGTCCGCCCCTGGGCGCGCCCAGCGCGGAGCTGTCCCAGGCTGTGGCCGACACACTGAAGCAGTACGGCCTGATCTAATTCAAAACGGTGACACTGGAAAGGAAGGCAATTGACATGGACCTCTATGATATTAACGCGCTGGTCACCCGTAAGACCGAGCAAAAATTCTTTAAGCTGCTGAAAAACGCCCATGTGCTGGCTCCGGAGGATCTGGGTGTGCAGGACGTGCTGGTAGCGGGCGATCGAATCGCCCGCATTGCCCCCGCCATCGACGGCGGCGCCTTCGAGGCTCAGGTTATCGATGTGGACGGCAGCTATGTCAGCCCCGGCTTCATCGACGCCCATGTGCATATGCTGGGCGGCGGGGGCGGCGCGGGCTACGGCAGCCGCGCCCCCGAGCTCCAGGCGTCCGAGGCGTTTTTGTGCGGCACCACCACCATCATCGGATGCCTGGGCATTGACTATATCAGCCGCACCCCCATTCACCTGGTATGCAAGTGCCGCTCCCTTCAGGAGCGGGGGCTGAACGTGTACATCGTCTTTGGCGGCTTCGGTATGCCGCCGCGCACCATCACCGGGGACATCCGGGACGATATGTTCCTGATCCCTGAGCTGCTGGGGGTGGGCGAACCCGCCATTTCCGATCCCCGCTCCAGCCAGGCCCCGGTGGACTATCTCCAGCAGCTGGTCAGCGAGGTCCATGTGGGCGGCCGCCTCACCGGCAAGCACGGCATCGTCCAGTTCCACCTGGGCGACGCGCCAAGCGGCACCGCCCCCCTGCACAAGATCCTGGAGGTGGCGCCCATGAAGAACGTCCGCCCCCTGCACTTCAACCGCAACGAGCAGCTGATGGAGGAGGCCCCCGCCTGGATCGAAAAGGGCGGCTATGTGGACTTTACCGCCGCGCTGTGCCCGCCCCAGCATAAACGGGGCTTCTCCAACGCCCAGGCCGTCCAGATGATGCGGGACAAGGGTGTGGATCTGAGCAAAATCACCTTCTCCACCGATGGCAACGGGGTGAGCACCCTGTTCGGCATTGAGCAGATCGAGCGCTTCCCCCTGAAGCTGCTGCACCAGAGCGTGGTGGAGACGGCCCGCCTGGACGGCATGAGCGTCAGCCAGGCCGTCAGCTTCGCCACCAGCAACACCGCCGAGTCCCTGGGCCTCAAGGGCAAGGGCCGGATTGCGGTGGGTATGGACGCCGACCTGGTGGTGCTGGACAAGGAGACGCTGGACATCAAGGACGTGATCTCCCGGGGCCTGCTGGTGGTGGAAAATGGCGAGCGCGTCAACCGCGGACGGTTGGATGGGTGAGCGGATGCGCATACTCGCCCTGAGCGCCGGCCGAAGGGACGGCAACTGCGAGGTGCTGCTAAAGGAGGCGCTGCTGGCCGCGCGGGACAGCAGCGGGGCGCAGGCGGAGCTGATCCGGCTGAACGAGCTGGACCTGCGTCCCTGCACCGGCTGCGAGGGGTGCATGAAGGGCCTGATCGCCGGACAGGAGGGCCGCTGTGTGCTGACGGGGGACGATTTTCCCTGGCTGCTGGACCAGGTGCTCCAGGCGGATGGGCTGATCTTAGGGGCGCCGATCTACGATCTTATCCCCTGCGGGCGGCTGATCACCCTGCTCAACCGGGCGTTGGGGGCGGGGCGGACCCACCGGGACGCCTGCCGGACCCGGCCCAAAATTGCCGCCGCCCTGGCGGTAGGCGGCTCGGACTGGACCGATTTCACCGAGCCCCTGCTCCAGATCACCCTGACCAATCTGGCCAAAGGGTGCGTGGTGGTGGACCGGCTGGTGGCGGGCGGGAATACCGCCCCGGCCATGGCGCTGCTGGACAACGGGCTGGTGGAGCGGGTCCGCGTTCTGGGGCGCCGGGTGGCGGACGGTCTGCCGCACCCGGATCAGGCGGTCTGGCAGGGGGAGGATGGGCTGTGCCCGGTGTGCCATTGCGGCCTGCTGCGCCCCCTTGGGGGAATGGCTGCCGCCTGCCCCTTCTGCGGCGTACGGGGGACGGTGGACGTCTCCGGCGGCGGGCTGGCTTTCCAACCCGACCCGGCCAGCGCCGCCCGGGAACGGTTCAGCCCGGCGGGAGAGGCGGATCACCAGGCGGATATCCGCGCCGCCCACGCCAAAGCCCGGGCAAACGCCGGAGAGCTGAAGGCCCGGCTGGAGCGGCTGCGCCGGTTTGAACCGGTGCGCCGCCCGCCAACGCGGCAATAGCTGGCAAAAGCGCCGGGGTCAGGCCCCGGCGCTTTGTTATTGATCCTGCTCCAGCTTGAAGCACAGCTTCCGGCCCGTCTCCAGGGCGGAATACTCCAAAATTTTAAAGCCCAGCATCAGCTGGAACACAGTCTCCTCGTCGTTGAGGTCGAGTCCGCTCAGCTCCGCGATTTTGGACAGCCGGTAAAACAGGGTGTTGCGGTGGATGTTCAGCTTGGCGGCGGTGGCGTTGGTCTGCTTTTGATAGAGCAGGTAGTAGTACAGCGTGGGAAACAGGTCGGTGTGGTTTTCCCGGTCATAGTCCCGCAGCAGGTACATATTCGGCGGGACGTAATCCACCAGCCGGATGGACGGGGCGCACAGGTGCAGCATTTGAAACACCAGAAGATCCTGGACGAGATGGATCACCCGCTTCGGCCGCAGGCGGCAGCCGATGTCCAGCATCTGGGTAAGCTGCTGGTAGCGGCAGTGGGTATCGCCCAGATCCGTATAGCTTTGGCCCAGGATCATCACCAGCCCATAACTTTCCAAAAAGCCCTCCAGCATCTGCATCCGCTCCGCGCTGAAAGGGGTGCTGTCCGCCCTGCTGCGCAGGATGACGATGTCATTCTGGAAGCTGCAGGTCAGGCCGCCGGGCAGAATGTGGCGCAGCTCCCGGCCCACGGTGTTCATATCTAAACTGGCTATGTGGGGTTTGCGGAACCGCGCCACGGACAGGAACAGGTTGCGTTCCAGGTGCAGGTTCAGTTCCTCCATGCGCCGCTGGGCGATGAGCAGTTCCCGTTCGCTGGTCAGTTCCCGCTCCAGCAGATCGGTGAGGAAGGACTCGTAGAGCAGGCCCATGCTCTTTTTATACAGCTCGTTTTTTTGCAGTTCAATGGAGATTGCCTTGGCAATCAGCATCAGGGTGTCCCGATCCTGCTCGGAAAAGGGGCGGCAGAGCTGCACTGCGGACACGAAGCACACCAGCACCTGGCCGATGAACACCGGCTGGGTCAGCAAATCCGGTTTATCCTGGTCAAAGTTGATCAGGACGGGGGTGCTGTTAAAGCAGCCCTCGGTAAACAGCCGCTTGTTGGCCTTGAGGCCGCGGATAATTTCCTCATTCAAAAAACCGCGTTCCTGAAGCTCGCTGAAAAGCGGATCGGCGGGGACTTCCGGGGAGCGGGTGATAGCCAGGATGCGGTGGCCGTTGTCCCGGATGTAGATCGGGTTGCCCAGCAGCCGGTAGGCCTCCTCCGCAATGGTATCAAGGTTTCCCCGGAACAGCGCGTCAATCAGACGGCCGGCGGGCAGATCCTGCATTGGTTTTCCTCCTTCCAGAAGACAATGGGGGCCGGTTGTGCGTTCGGCACAAGTTCAATCCGGGATTCTTGTGCCTGATTCGGGTGCGCATACGATGTGGAGATCCCCAATGATATGGTACGATTATGCTATAAGTAGGACTGGATCATTATAACACACCGCATTGATGATTGAAAAGAGGGATTTGTTTGAAAAAAATGCTAAAGGGAAACGAGGCGGCCGCGGAGGCCGCCCTGCGCGCCGGGATGCAGTTTTACACCGGCTACCCCATCACCCCCCAGACCGAGGTGATGGAATACCTGTCCTGGCGTATGCCGGAACTGGGGCGCAGCTTTGTCCAGGCCAGCAGCGAGGTGGAGGCCATCAACATGATCTTCGGCGCCGCCGCCACCGGGACGCGCTGCCTCACCAGCTCCTGCGGCCCCGGGATGTCGCTGAAGCAGGAGGGCATCTCCTATATCTGCTTCAACGAGCTGCCCTGCGTGCTGCTCAATGTGCAGCGCTGGGGGTGCGGCCTGGGCAGTATGTCCTCCGCCCAGACGGACTACCTCCGGGAGACCAGGGGGGGCGGCAATGGCGATTACCGCGTCATCGTGCTGGCCCCCAACAGTGTGCAGGAGACGGTGGATCTCATGTACGGCGCCTTTGACCTGGCGGAAAAGTACCGCATTCCGGTGCTGCTGCTGTCCGAGGGCAGCCTGGGCCAGATGGTGGAACCCTGCGATCTGCCTCCCTTTAAGGAGGGGCCGAAGGAATTTGACTGGGCCTATACCGGGAAATACCGCCACTGCCGCGCCATCGACTTTGATTTGATGCCCATGTACGATGTAGTGAACTCCTCCGCCTATATGCGGGAAAAGCACGCCCGGATCACCGCCGCTGAGCAGCGCTGGGAGTCCTACGAGCTGGAGGACGCGGAATATGTCCTGTGCGCCTTTGGGCTTACCTCCCGGGTGGTCAAGGAGACGGTGAAGCTTCTCCGGGCAAAGGGGGAGCGGGTAGGCATGATCCGCCCCATCTCCCTGTGGCCCTTCCCGGTGGACGCCTTCCGGCAGGTGCCCGAGTGCGCCAAGGGATATATCTGCATCGAGGGCAACGACTGCGGTCAGATGATTGAGGACGTGGCCCTGGCCGCCAAGGTCACCCGGAACCTGCCGGTTTACCTGCGGGCCACCGGCCAGTTTACCGCCACCACCAAGCAGATCATGGAGACCTGCGAGCAGGTCAGGGCCGGCAAGGCCAAGGAGGTGTTCTAATATGGCAGTCGCGAGAAAACGCCCCACAATGATCGAATTACAGCCCACCTTCTGTCCGGGCTGCGGACACGGCAACGCCTCCCGGCTTTTGGCGGAGGTCATTGAGGAAAAAGGGCTGCTGGACAACTTTATCATGGCCATGGGGGTAGGCTGCTGTGCCAGTATGCGCCGCCACTGGGGTGGAGAGATCCTCCAGTGCGCCCACGGACGTCCCGCCGCCGCCGCGCGGGGACTGAAGATTGGCCGTCCGGACGCCTGCGTCGTCACCTACCACGGCGACGGCGACGCCTACGTCATCGGTTTGCAGGAGACGCTGAATGCCGCCTATACCAACGCGAATATTTCCATGATCGTCATCAACAACACCAACTTTGCCATGACCGGCGGCCAGATGTCCTGGACCACGCTCCCCGGCCAGAAAACCACCACTTCCACCCGAGGGGGACGGCAGGACGGCCATCTGCCCCTGCGCATACCGGAGATCATCGCCAGGGATTTTGACGTGGCCTTTGTGGCCCGCGGATCCCTTGCCTCGGCGGCGGAGATCAACAAGTCCAAGCGCCTGATCCAGACCGCCGTGGAGTGCCAGCTGGAGGGCCGGGGCTTCTCCCTGGTGGAGCTGCTCAGCCCGTGCCCCACCAACTGGGGCATGAGCACCCGGCAGGCCTGTGAGCATGTGACCCAGGTGGTCAGCCAATACTATCCCATCGGCATCCTCAAGGATGTGAAAAAGGAGGGGGAACAATGAAGCTGGACAGAACGTTGACGCTGGTATTTGCCGGCTTTGGCGGACAGGGCGTGCTGACCGCCGGACGCATCATCTCCGACATGGCGCTGATGGACGGCATCAACGCCACCTGGCTCCCGGCCTACGGCTTTGCCGTCCGGGGGGGCAAGGCCAACTGTGTGGTCAAGCTCAGCGCCGGCGAGATCGGTTCCCCCTGCCTGGAGACCATCGATCTGCTGGTGGCCATGAATGTGCCCTCCTTGGAATTTCTGGCCCAGGCCAACCCGGGGGCCTGCGTCATCGTCAACAGCGACCTGGTCCGGCCCGATGAGCCCGCCCTGGCGGAACGGGAGGATCTGAAGGTGGTCTTTGTTCCCTGCGACAGCCTGGCCAGGGCGGCAAGCAACCCCAAAGCCGCCAACATCGTTTCCGTAGGGGCGGCGGTCCGGGTGCTGGAGGACTTCCACGCGGAGACGGCGGTGGCGGCGCTGAAGGAGTTTTTCGAATCCAAGGGCAAGGGCCGCTTCAATGACGCCAACGCGGCGGCGTTTATGAGCGGCTACCGCTGCGACGGGAAGGCCGAAGAAAAGGGGTGTGTGTAATGGCCAGGGTCATCACTGATTTTGAGCGCTGCAAAAGCTGCGGTTTCTGTGTGTTTTCCTGCCCAAAGGGGGCCGTTGCCAAATCCGGCGGCTTTAACCGGGAGGGCTATGAGTACGTGACGGTGGACGCGGAAAAATGCATCTGCTGCGGCGTGTGCTACACCGTCTGTCCCGACGGCGTATTTATCATTGAGAATTGAGGGGAGGTGGCGGCATGGGCCTGGAAGGTTTGATGCGCCCGCGGAGCATCGCGCTGGTGGGCGCCAGCGAAAAAAAGGGCTTTGGTTATTGGACTGCCTATAATCTGCTCCAGTCCAAGGATCAGCTGCGGATCTATTTTATCCACCCCACCCGGGAGCGGGTACTGGGCCAGCCCTGCTATCGGAGTATATCCCAGCTGCCGGAAGTGGTGGACTGCGTGATCCTGGCCACCCGCCGGGACACGGTGCCCGCCCTGCTGGAGGAGGCGGGGGAGAAGGGCGTTGGCAGCGCCATGGTGTATGCCAGCGGCTTTGCCGAGGAGTATACGGAGCTTGGCCGGGCGCTGGAGGAGCAGGTGAAAGACATCGCCGCCCGGTACGGCATGAATGTGCTTGGCCCCAACTGCATGGGGATGATCAACAATGTGGACAGGATCAACACCCTGGGGCTGGAAACCGCCAAGGACTGCTTCCAGCGCAAGCCCTATGTGGGCGTGGTGGCCCAGAGCGGGGCGCTGGCCAACATCTTTATGAAGCGGGCCGGTTACCCGGTGGGCTATCAGATCACCGCGGGCAACAGCGCCGTCTTGGCGGTGGAGGACTTTTTGGAGTACATGGTGGAGGACGAGACTATCCGGGTCATTGCCATGTACCTGGAGGGGATTAAAAAGCCGGAGGTGTTTTACCGGGCGCTGAAGAAGGCGGCGCTGGCCCGCAAGCCCATCGTGGCGCTGAAGGTAGGGCGCTCGGCCCTGGGGGCGGCTTCCGCCTCCTCCCACACCGGCAACCTGGCCGGATCCCACCGGGCGTTTGAGGCCGTGTTTGAAAAGTACGGCGTGCTGCAGGCGGACACCATGGAGCAGCTGCTCAGCTTGTCCCAGGCGCTGGCGGCCATCCACGGCAATCTGCCCCACGGTTCCGGCCTGGCCAGCTGCAACCTGTCCGGCGGGGCCAACATCCTGTCCGCCGACTGCGCCGAGCAGTACGGGCTGGAGCTGCCCAGGCTCCAGCCGGAGACGCTGGCGGCGCTGGCCCGGTATATCCCGTCCTACGCTACCCCGGCCAATCCCCTGGACGCCACCACCGATCTGTTTGGACAGACGGACCGCATTGTTGGCGTGCTCAAGGCGCTGGACGCCGATCCGGGCGTGGGGGCCATTACCATCACCCAGGACATTGCCGCCCAGGCCACCGAAATCGTCCGCGGCATGGTGGAGGCGGTGGTGGAAAGCCGCGGACGGGGCGTACGCAAGCCGGTGTTTTTCAACTGCATCACGGAGATGGATCGAAGCCTGGAGGTGCGGGCGCTGCTGGAGGAAAACGGCGTGGGGCTGCTGCCCTCCATGCCGGAGGCGTACCAGTGCCTGCGCTCGCTGATGGACTATGCGGTGTACGATCCCGCCGGCCACGAGCTGGAAACTCCCCCCGCGCCCGCGCTGGGGGAGGGGAGCACGGCGCTGAGCGAGAGCGAGAGCAAGCGGGTCCTGCGATCCTGCGGCGTGCCCGTGCCCAGGGAGCGGCTGGCCGTGGATGAGGACGATCTGGCGGGGATTGATATTCCCTTCCCCTGGGCGATGAAAATCCAGTCCCCGGATATCCTCCACAAAACCGATCTGGGCTGCGTCCGGCTCAAGGTGCCCGATCTGGAGCTGGCCCGGACGGCCTTCCGGGAGATCCTGGCCAACGCAAGGGCCGGTATGCCCGGCGCCCGCATTGAGGGCGTGGTGGTGCAGGAGATGGCGAAGCCCGGTCTGGAGTTTATTGTGGGCGTGTCCAACGATCCCCAGCTGGGGCCTATGGTGCTGGCCGGTATGGGCGGCGTGTTTACCGAGCTGTTCCAGGACGCGGCCATGCTCCCCGCCCCGGTGAACCGGGAGGAGGCGCTGTCTATGCTGCGCTCCCTGAAGGCGTGGAAGCTCCTTCAGGGCTACCGGGGCGGGGCTGCCGCCGATGTAACCGCCCTGGCGGAAAGCATTGTGAACATTTCCCGCTATGCCCACGAAAACCGGGACAGCCTGCGGGAGATGGATGTCAACCCCATCTTCGTCTATCCGGAGGGGGAGGGCGTATGCGCGGCGGACGCGCTGATCGTCCGCACGGTTTAAGGAGGGAAGGGAATGCACCGCAGTATTGTCCTTCATATGATCGACATGGATCACATCGCCGCCATGGAGCGATGGTATTACCAGAAGCACTCGGCGGAGATCGCCCGGCGCTATGGGCCGTGGCTCACCCGGCACGAGAGCTGGATGCCCGTTCCCGCGCCGGAGGATGCACGGCAGTATGGCTATTTCAACTGGCGCTTCACCCAGGCCTATTGGCGGGAGCAGCCGGAGAGCGGCCCTAAGGGGGAGCTGGCCTTCACCCCGTCCCCCGTGCCCCTGGCGCGCTGTGCCAGCACCCATCTGCCCGCCCAGTGTACCGATGATTTCAAGGGCAGCGATCTGCTGCCGGACGAGGCAGCCCCCCTGCGATGGGTGCAGTTCCTGCGCTGGCCGGAGGGGCGCGCCCAGGAGGCGGACCGGTGGTATACCGAAACCCTGGCCCCCGCCCTGTGCGAGCGGGAGGAGCTGCTGCGTTTCTTCTCCAGCCGGACCATTTCGGTGCCGGGTGGACTGCCCGGCGTGTGGCGCAGGCAGGATCAGGGCCGGCTGAAAACCGGAAAGGACCGCCAGTGGGACCGTGTCAGCGAGCTGTGGTTTGACAGCTATTCCTCCTGGCGCTCCTTCCTGGCGGGGCTGGGGGGCGTGTGCCCGCCGCCTTGGGCGGAGCGGGACGGCTATCCCTTCCTGACCCTGGGGGACAGCTTTATTTCCACCTTTCTGGTGGAGCAGCCCAACAACGACTTTCTCGCGGAACGGCGGGTTTATCTTTAAAAGTGCAACTATTATAGATTGAGGTGTTATTATGCATACTGTACGTCAAGACGAGCACGGCTGGACCCACATCGACTGGACTCTGGACAACGTAACCCCCGACATGATCGACTGGCACTGGAGCCACATGGACAAGGACTATAACCTGTGGCACCCGGCCCAGCACAAGGACTTCTCCTGGGTGGTCCCCCCCACGGCGGACCGGTTCCTGGGCGCCATCCACTCCGCGCCCCAGACACGGGCGGACGGCAGCTTTAAGATCCCCAAGCTGCGCTATGACGACATCGCCGGACTGAAGGACGTGTGCAAGCCCCTGATCGTCTACGATCATGTGGTGGTGGTGTCCTGCGTCACCCTGGGGGACGAGGACGTGCCCAACGACGGCCCCGCCCAGTCCTACCGCATCCACCAGTGGCAGGCCAGCGACAACGGCGTGGTGGGCGTGTCCTCCGCCATCTCCTGGCGGGGCGAGGGCAAGGATGCCGAGCTGAAAAGCGGCCGTCTCTGGTCCCTGCACGCCGCGGAGGAGATTGAAAACTTCGCCAATTTCCTGCCTGATCTGTACAATATGTGGAAGCGGGTCACCGATCCCCGGTTCAATTTTACCCACTGCCTGCGGGTGGAAAAGACCGGCGGCGGCTTCCGCTACGTCAATCTGTAAGGGGGCGGCACGGTATGGAGCAGTTTTCGCTGCATCCCGCGATCCTGTCCTTCCCGGACTTCGGGTCCTTTGTCCGGCACCATGTGCTGACGCCGGAGGATCTGATCTTTACCAACGAATATCTCTACCGCCCCTTCATTGAGGCCCACGCCCCCCAATGCCCCGTCTGCTTCCAGGAGCGGTACGGCGCGGGAGAGCCAACCGACCTGATGGTAGAGGCCATTCTGGCCGATGTGGACATGGCGAAGTACCGCCGGATCATCGCGGTGGGCGGGGGCACCGTCCTGGATGTGGCCAAGCTGCTGGCCTTAAAACCCTTCCGGTGCGTGGACGAGCTGTTTGACGCCCCTGCGCTGGAAAAGGCCGCCGGACTTGTCCTCATTCCAACCACCTGCGGCACCGGCAGCGAGGTCACCAACGCCTCCGTGGTCAACCGCACCCGGCTGGGCACCAAACAGGGGCTGCTGCGGGAGGCGCTCTACGCCGACGAGGCGGTGCTGATCCCCCAGTTCCTCCAAACCCTGCCCTACAAGGTGTTTGCCACCAGCTCCATCGACGCCCTGGTCCACGCGGTGGAGAGCTATCTGAACCCGGTGAACAACCCGTTTATCCAGATGTTTGCTGTCAGCGCCATAGAGGATATCCTGCGGGCCTACCGGGACATCGCCCAGAACGGCCCGGAACGGCGCTTTGCCCACTCCGAGGCCCTGCTGCGGGCCAGCTGCTGCGCCGGCGCCGCCTTCAGCAACAACAGCTGCGCTGCCGTTCACGCCCTGTCCTACGCCCTGGGCGGCAAGTACCATGTGCCCCACGGGGAGAGCAACTACCAGTTTTTCCTGCCCGTGCTGCGCGCCTACCGCCGCAAGGCCCCCGGCGGCAGGCTGGCGGAGCTGGAGGGGATTCTGGCCCGGGCGCTGGACTGTGCCGGGGAAAACGTGTATGATGAGCTGGAGGCCGTGTTGTCCGCGGTGCTGCCCAACGTCCCCATGCGCGCCTATGGGGCGGTGGAGCAGGATGTGGCGGACTTTGCGGACAGTACCATGGCCAACCAGCAGCGCCTGCTGGGCGGAAGCTATGTCCCCCTGGACCGGCAGGACGTTTTCGACATCTACCAGAGCCGTCTATAGAAAAAAGGAGGCCGTTTTATGGCTACGCGCGACAACCCGCCCTTCCGCAGCTATATTATGAACTGCGTACGGGAGGACGCCGATCTCCCCGCCGCCTACCGCTGGCTGTACAAGTACCATGTGCCGGACAGCATCTCCAAGCTGCGGCCGTACTGCGACAGCTATGCCACCTACCGGGCCTTGCCCATCCCCCCCGGCGGCGAGGATTACGGCGCCTATAACTGGATCATGACGGAGCACCACTGGCGGTATGATCCCAGTGTGTACTGGGGCCCCGAGGGGCGGGTGAACGCCTTTCAGGAGGTATTTGACCAGGAGTTTCTGACCATCACCAACCAGCCCCCGGCGGGCTCCCTGCGGGACAGCGCCTGGCAGGGAAGCCGGGACGGCTACCACCCCATTGTCTATGCGGCCGCCCCGCTGTTCTGGGAAAAGGATTTCAAGGGCGCCGGCAGAACCATTGAGGACGGTCCCAATTTCCGGTGGCTGATCGTGCTGAAATACCCTCAGGGCGTTTCCCGGGAGGAGGGGGATCGCTGGTTCCTGCGGGAGCTTGGTCCCGCGCTGGCCGATCTGCCCCAGGTCAACCGCTTTGTCACCAGCGCCGCCCGTCCGGACAGCCCCTTTATCAAGGGCACCTGGCACCGGGTGGCGGAGCTGTGGTTTGACAGCAGCAGGGAGTGGCGGCAGGCCATTGCGGACAACGCCGCCTCCTTCCCAAAGCCGGACTGGGCCGTTTACGATTGGTTTCCCTATCTGGAGCCCTACGCGGATTTCACCAGCATCTTCCTGCTGGATCGGCCGGAGTCCGACCACCTCAGCCAGTACCGCGGCTATATCCCCACCCGCTGACGGGGATGTGCCTGGGAGGAAACAGTATGATCACGCCTTTGCATGAGGGGATCTCCGTCCCCGATATGGATGCGGCCATCCAGTGGTACCGGCGGGCCTTTGGCTTTCGGCTTCAGTCGGACAAGGTGCTGCCCGCCCTCAACAGCCGGGTGGTGTTTCTGGAGCTGGACGGCTTCCAGCTGGAGCTGTTCCAGTATCTGGGCGCGGACGGCCATCCCCTGCCCCCGGAGCGCCGGGAGCCTAACGAGGATCTCAAAACCTGCGGCGTCAAGCACGTGGCCTACCGGGTGGACGATTTGGCGAAGCTGATGGCCCATTTAGAGGACATGGGGGTGGATGTGGCCATTGCCCCCTTTGAGATGGGGGGCAATCTGGTCTGCTTTGTGAGGGACTGCTCCGGCAGCCTCATAGAGCTGATCCAGTGCCGCCCCGCCCCATGCGAACAACAGAAAGGAAGTATGAGTGATGTCTCTCATGACCGGTGAGCAATATATTGAATCCATCCGCGCGTTACATATGAACGTCTATATGTTCGGCAGGAAAATTGACTGTCCTGTGGACGACCCCATCCTGCGCCCCTCCCTGAACTCGGTGCGCATGACCTACGACCTGGCTCAGCTGCCCGAGTACGAGGATCTGATGACCGCCGTTTCCCCCTACACCGGAAAGCGGGTCAACCGTTTCACCCACATCCACCAGTCTGCGGACGATCTGGTGAAAAAGGTAAAAATGCAGCGCCTGCTGGGCCAGAAAACCGCCGCCTGCTTCCAGCGGTGCGTGGGCATGGACGCGTTCAACGCCGTGTTTTCCACCACGTACGAGACTGACAAGAGGTATGGAACCAGCTACCACGAGAACTTTAAAAAGTTTATGATTTACTGTCAGGACAACGATCTTACCGTGGACGGCGCCATGACCGATCCCAAGGGGGACCGCTCCAAGGCCCCCCATCAGCAGGCCGACCCCGATCTGTTCCTGCGGGTGGTGGAGCGCCGGGCGGACGGCATCGTGGTGCGGGGGGCCAAGGCCCACCAGACCGGCGCGCTCAACAGCCATGAGATCATCATCATGCCCACCCAGTCCATGAAGCCGGAGGATAAGGACTACGCGGTGTCCTTTGCCGTACCCATGGACACGCCGGGCATCACCATGATCATCGGCCGCCAGTCCTGCGACACCCGCAAGCTGGAAAACAGCGAGCTGGACGTGGGCAACGCCGAGTTCGGCGGCGTGGAGGCCCTGACCATTTTTGACGACGTATTTGTGCCCAACGAGCGGGTTTTCCTCAACGGGGAGACGGAGTTTGCAGGCATGATGGTGGAGCGCTTCGCGGGCTACCACCGCCAGAGCTACGGCGGATGCAAGGTGGGCGTGGGCGACGTGCTCATCGGCGCGGCGGCGGTGGCCGCCGACTACAACGGCGCGGCCAAGGCCAGCCACATCAAGGACAAGCTTATCGAAATGACTCATCTGAACGAGACGCTGTACGCCTGCGGCATCGCCTGCTCCGCCGAGGGCGCGCCCACCGAGAGCGGCAACTACCTGATCAACCTGCTGCTGGCCAATGTGTGCAAGCAAAATGTCACCCGCTTCCCCTATGAAATTGTCCGGCTGGCGGAGGATATTGCCGGCGGAATCATGGTCACCGCCCCCTCCGAGGCCGATTTCCGCAGCCCGGAGCTGGGTCCGATCATCGACAAGTACCTTCGGGGTGTAAACGAGATTTCCACCGAGAACCGCCTGCGTATCCTGCGGCTCATCGAAAACCTGGCTTTGGGCACCGCGGCGGTGGGCTACCGCACCGAGTCCATGCACGGCGCGGGATCCCCCCAGGCCCAGCGTATCATGATTGCCCGCCAGGGCAATCTGGAGCATAAAAAGCAGCTGGCCAAAACGCTGGCCCATATCAAGGAGTAATTCAGAAGGGGAATGGCCATGCTGGAACAGATTGAACAGGCGCTGGACGGGAGCGTGAGGCCCCGGCTGGCCCTCCACGGCGGGGATATCCAGTCCCTGAGCTGTGAGGATGGGGTGTACCGTTTCCGGCTGCTGGGCCGGTGCGCCGGGTGCCCCGCCGCCGATCTCACCACGGAGGAGCTGATCCGGGAGGAGCTGCTCCAGGCCGTCCCCGGTCTGACCCAGGTGGTGTTGGTCCAGCAGGTGAGCGACAGCCTGCTGGATCAGGCCCGGGCCATTCTGTCCCACAGCCATGGCTGACCGGCAGGTGGTTGGGCTGCGCTACTGCGGCGGCTGCAATCCCCGGTATGACCGGGTGGCGGCGGTAGAGCGTCTGCGGGCGCAGCTCCCTAAGGTGGGGCTGCGCCCCGCCGCCCCAGGGCAGGGAATCGTGCTGGTGGTGTGTGGCTGCCCTGTTCGGTGCGCCGATGTGTCCGATCTGGACGGTAGGCTGGTCTGGCTGTGCTCCGAGACGCAGTGGGAGGAGGCCGTCCATCAGCTGACCCAGGCAAATATCTTGTAAGAAGGTGCTTTGTTATGTCCTGGAAGGAATACTATGCCGCCCGCACCGTAACGGCGGCGGAAGCGGTGGGCCGCATCCGCTCCGGGGACCGGGTAGTGGTGCAGCACGCCTGCGGCGAGCCGTCCTATCTGCTGGACGCCATGACGGCCAACGCCGGGGCCTATGAGAACGTAGAAATCGTCCATATGGTGGCCATGGGGCAGGCCGGTTACGCCCAGCCGGGGATGGAGGCCCACTTCCGCCACAACGCCCTTTTTGTGGGCGGGACCACCCGCGGGGCGGTGGCGGAGGGACGGGGGGATTTTACCCCCTGCTTTTTCTCCGACGTGCCTGGCTTCTTCGAGGACGTTCTGCCGGTAGATGTGGCGCTGATCACCGTCACCCCGCCGGACGAGGAGGGCAGGTGCTCTCTGGGCGTGTCGGTGGACTACACCATGGCCGCCGTCAAGCACGCCAAAACCGTGATTGCCCAGGTAAATCGGAAGATGCCCTTTACCTGCGGTGTGTCTGCGGTGGATGTCACGGAGATCGACTGCTTTGTCCCCTATGACGCCCCCGTGATTCCCCTGGCGCCGCCCAAAATCGGGGCGGTAGAGGAGGCCATCGGCAAAAATGTGGCCTCGCTGGTGCGGGATGGAGACACCCTCCAGCTGGGCATTGGGGCTATTCCCGACGCGGTGCTGAAATTTCTCGCCGGGAAACGGGATCTGGGCATTCACTCGGAGATGTTCTCTGATGGGGTGGTGGATTTGGCCCGGGCCGGGGTGATCACCAACAGGAAAAAGACCCTCCATCCCGGGAAATGCGTAGCCACCTTCCTCATGGGGACCCAGAAGCTCTATGATTTTGTGGACAGGAACCCCGATATCTATTTGGCCCCGGTGGAGTATGTGAACGATCCCTTTGTCATCGCCCAGAACGACAACATGGTATCCATCAACTCCTGCGTACAGGTGGATCTGATGGGCCAGATCGCCTCGGAGTCCATTGGGCTTACCCAGATCTCCGGTACCGGCGGACAGGTGGACTTCATCCGGGGCGCCGCGCGAAGCAGAGGGGGGCGGGCCATTATCGCCATGCCGTCCACCGTGAAGGGGAAGACCTCCAAGATCGTCCCAGTGCTGGACGCCGGCGCGGCGGTGACCACCTGCAGGTGCGATGTAGACTATGTAGTCACAGAGTACGGCATTGCCCACCTCAAGGGCCGCACCCTCCGGGAGCGGGCCAGGGCCCTCATTGCAATCGCCCATCCCGGTTTCCGGGAGGAGCTGAAGATGGAATGGGAGCGCAGGTTCCATACGGCTTTTTAAAGACGAGTTCCAGCCCTCTCCCTGGGGCGCTGGACGCCGGCGCCGCCCCGGCGGAGGTGAAGGGGACAGGTTGGATTTCAGGACTGCCGCAAATCAGCCCCATGCCGAAGAAGGCATGGGGCTGATTTTGATCGCCGGGGTGGGCGCTTACTTTTTCTTCTCTTTCAGGAAGGCAAACACGCTCTGGAGTACGATGAAGAAGCACAGCAGGGCGGCGGTGAGGATGTTGGGCCAGGAGCTGGCCAGCTTGCCGTTGAACTGGACAATGGAGGAGATGGTGCCGTTGATGAGCACGCCGAACAGGGAGCCGATGACGTTGCCCACGCCGCCGGTGAGCAGCGTGCCGCCGATGACGGAGGAGGCAATGGCGCTCATCTCCAGGCCGGTGGCCTGGGAGACGCTGGCCGCCTGGGTGTTCAGGCAGTAGCAGATACCGCCGATGGAACACAGGAAGGAGCACAGCACATAGGCCTTCATCTTGGTTTTCTTTACGTCCAGGCCCATCATGGCCGCGGACTGCTCGCTGCCGCCCACGGCGTAGAGGGAGCGGCCAAACTTCGTGTACCGCAGGATCAGGAAAATGACAACCAGTACCAGCAGGGCAATGATCACGCCCACGCGGATATAGGGCATAATCATGATGCCCTTTCGGTTGGGCACGCCGCCAAAGGGGAGGTTGAGCCGCCAGTTGGCCCAGCCGTAGAATGTGGCGTTGGTATCCTGGGTGATGGACAGCTGATCGGTGGAGATCACCGCCGTCATGCCCCGGGCAAAGAACATACCTGCCATAGACACGATGAAGGGCTGGATCTCCAGATAGCCCACGCAGAAGCCTTGGACCAGACCAAAAACCACGCCCACCACCAGGACGATGAGGCACATCACGGGGGCGCTGAGGTGCCAGGAACCCATGCCGTAGGCCAGCAGCATACAGTCAAGGGCCACCAGGGAGCCTACGGAGATATCGATGCCGCCGGTGAGCATGACGCAGGTCATGCCGCAGGCCACGCAGATCAGGCCCGCGTTGCTGATAAGGATGTTCAGGAAGGTCTGGAGATTGGTAAAGCCTTTGCTCCCGTAGGCGATGCAGCCGCCCGCGTAGAGCAGGACGAACAGCACGATGGTGATGAGCAGCAGCAGGGTATTGCCATTGATCTGCCTGCGCTCCTTTAACGCGTTTTTCGGTTTCATGCGCGGGCCGCCTCCTTTCCGGAGGACTTGCTGGCGGCCAGCTTATGGAACCAGGCCTTGACCGGGGGCGCCTGGATGGCCACGATGACGATGACGATGATGGCCTTGAATACCGGGGTCACCGCGCTGGACACGCCCAGGTTGTACATGGTGGTGGTGATGGCCTGGATGGTGTAGGCGCCGATGACGGAGCCGGCCAGGTTGAACTTGCCGCCGCCCAGGCTGTTGCCGCCCAAGGCCACCGCCAGGATGGCATCCAGCTCGAAGTTGTTGCCGATGTTGTTGGAGTCGGCGCTGGTGATGCGGGAGGAGGCCACGATGCCCGCGATGCCCGCGCACAGGCCGCAGATCAGGTAGCAGATGAAGATGATCCGCTTGGAGTTCAGGCCGGCGATGCGGCTGGCCTTCTTATTGATGCCCACGGACTGGACATACATCCCCATGGCGGTTTTCTTCAGCACCAGGGTCACCACGGCGATGCAGATGGCGGCGATGATGATGGGGGTGGGGATGAAGCCGATGTAGCCGCCGAAAATGCCGTAGGCTTCATCACGGACGTAGACGATCAGGTTGTTGCACAGCAGCAGGCCGATGGCCCGGGCCGCGGACCAGAGGATCAGGGTGGCCACCATGGGCTGAATGTTCAGATAGGCCACCAAAGTGCCGTTGAAGGCGCCGCAGATGCAGCCCATCACCAACGCGCCGATGAGGCCCAGGATCAGGCGGGGGATGGCCACATCGTCCACGGAGGACACGCCGAACCCGGCGATGAGCATACAGCAGAAGGAGGCGCACAGGGACATGACGGAACCCACGGAAATGTCGGTGCCGGCGGAGGCGGATACCACCAGGGTCATGCCGATGGCCAGGATGGCCACTTCGCTGCCGCGGTTGAGGATGGTCACCAGACGTCCGGCCAGCAGCTTGTCGCCCGAGGCGCTGGTCTGCATGGTGATCCGGAAGAAGTCATAGAAGGGGTTGCCCTGGGAGATGTCGTACACCACGTTGACAGCCAGCACCAGCAGCACACACACCAAAGGCAGGAACAGGGCGTTCTGGGTAATTTTCTTTTTATTCATGATCCGAACCTCCCGCGATGGCGGCCATGACCCGTTCCTGGGTCAGCTCGCCGTCCAGCTCGCCCACCTTGGCGCCGTCCCGGAGGACGGCCATGCGGCTGCAGGTGCGCAGCATTTCCTCAATCTCGGAGGAGATGAACATGATGCTCTTGCCCTGCTGGGACAGCTGGATGATCAGTTTCTGGATTTCCGTTTTGGTCCCGATGTCGATGCCGCGGGTGGGCTCGTCCAGAATCAGGAAATCGGGATCGGTGGCCAGCCAGCGGCCCAGGATGGCCTTCTGCTGGTTGCCGCCGGACAGCTGCTTGATAGGGGTTTCCCGGCTGGCGGTTTTGATCTGGAGCAGCTTGATGTACTCGTCGGCGATCTCCTCCTGCTTGGCCCGGGAGAGCTGCCGGAACATCCCCCGCTTGGCCTGCATGGCCAGGATGATGTTCTCCCGCACGGACAGGTCGCCGATGATGCCTTCGGCCTTCCGGTCATCGGGGAGCAGGCCCATCCCTAAATTCATGGCGTCCAGGGGTTGGTTGATTTTGGCCTCTTTCCCCCCAACCTTCAAGGTGCCGGTCTGGGCCTTGTCCGCGCCGTAGATGGCCCGGGCCAGCTCGCTGCGGCCGGAGCCCAACAGGCCGGTGAGGCCGATGACCTCACCCTTTTTGATGTCCAGATCGAAGGGCTTGATGGTGCCCTTGTGGCTCAGGCCCCGGGCCTCGATCTCCATGGGGGCGTCTTTTTTCGCCTCAAAGCCCTCTGGCTTGATGGAGGCCAGATCGTCGAAGTCCTTGCCCATCATGGCGGCCACCAGCTTCACCCGGGGCAGGTCGGCGATGGGGTACTCGCCCACCAGGGTGCCGTTGCGCAGCACGGTGATCCGATCGCACACGGCGTACACCTGCTCCAGGAAGTGGGTGACGAACACGATGCCAACGCCCTCGGCCTTGAGCTGGTTCATCACCCTGAACAGCTTTTCCACCTCGCTGTCATCCAGGGAGGAGGTGGGCTCGTCCAGAATCAGCACCTTGCAGTCCATATCGGAGGCACGGGCGATGGCAATCATCTGCTGGATGGCCAGGGAGTAATTCTCCAGGTTCTGGGTTACGTCC
Source organism: uncultured Oscillospiraceae bacterium (assembly GCA_910579595.1). Classification (GTDB taxonomy): domain Bacteria; phylum Bacillota; class Clostridia; order Oscillospirales; family Oscillospiraceae; genus Enterenecus. The sequence continues at coordinate 4,053 of CAJTVM010000018.1, read as the reverse complement.
ACCTTGATGTCCAGCCGCTTGACCAGCTCGTCGGCCTTGCGGATCATGGCCTTGCGGTCAATGGTGTGGAAGGGGGTCATGGGCTCCCGGCCGATGAACAGGTTTTCCGCCACGCTCAGGTTGGGGCACAGGTTGACCTCCTGATACACGGTGGAAATGCCCACCTTCTGGGCGTCCAGGGTGGAATGGTTTTTCACCGGTCCTTCAACCCCGTCCACATGGATCTCGCCGGCCTCAAAATCGTTGATGCCGGTGAGGCACTTGATCAGGGTGGATTTGCCCGCGCCGTTCTCCCCCATGAGGGCGTGAATCTCGCCCTTGCGCAGGGTAAAGTCCACATTTTCCAGCGCCTTGACGCCGGGGAAGGTCATGCAGATGCCCCGCATCGTCAGAACAATGTTGTTTTCCATCCAAATTCACCTCGCCTTTTCTCAAATCTCAGTTTTACAAAAACAGGGGAGGGCCCCGGAAATCGCCGGGGGCCCTCCCCTCGTTTCATATGGGGTCAGGTTGCTTTCTTCTTAGTAGGGGCGGGCGTCCACCACGTCCTGGGTAACGTGAATGACTTCCTGCTCCTGGCCGTTCACGGTGATGGTCTTTACGTTGTCCTCGGCGGCGAACCATTGCTCGGACACATAGACCTCGGTCTCGGGAGTCTCGCCCTTCTCCAGGGCCTTGATGATCTCGTCAACGGTGGGGGCGGCCATGGGGTTGCACTCGAAGTTGGCGTTGATCTTGCCGTCGCACACCATCTGCACGTAGGGACGGTTGGCGTCGAAGGAAACCAGGATGACGTCGCCGCCCACGCCGTACTTGATGCCGGCCTGATCCATGGCGGTCATAGCGCCGGCGGCCTCGTTATCGTTCTGGCAGATAACCACGTTGAACTGGCCGGCGTAGCTCTGGCAGTAGGACTCCATGACCTCCTGGCCGCCGGCCTCGGTGAAGTCGCCGGACTGGGAAGCCAGGATGTTCCAACCCTCGCGCTCGGCGATCTCCTTGAAGCCATCGGTACGGCCGATGGTGGCGGAGGCGCCCACGCTGCCCTCGATGACCAGGGCGTTGATCTCGGTGATGCCCTTGTCGGCGGCGTAGGCCTTCAGCCACTCGCCGCAGGCCAGACCCTCGACCTTAAAGTCGGAGCCGACCCAGGCCACATACTTGTCGGAGTCGTCCACGGTACGGTCAATGACGATGACGGGGATGCCGGCCTCGTCGCACTCAGTCAGGACGGTGTCCCAGCCGGTGGCCTGGATGGGGTCGATGATGATGTAGTCCATGCCCTGCTGGATGAAGCTGCGCACGGCATCCAGCTGAGCGGCGGGGTCGTTGTCACAGTCCACGAAGGACAGCGCGTAGCCGTTGGCCTCGGAGAACACGTCCTGAGCGGACTTGGTGGAGGCAGTACGCCAGTCAGACTCGTGGCCCACCTGGGCGAAGCCCACGTTGATTACTTCGCCGCTGGGCTCGTTGCCCTCGGGGGTGGGGGTGCTGTCGGTGTTTCCGGCGGGTTCGCTGGCGGAGGGCGTGTCATCGGCGGGAGGCTCGCTGCTGGCAGCGTTCCCACCGCTGCAGGCAAACAGGGACAGAGCCAGGGCGGCTGACAAGCCCAGACCGAGAATCTTTTTCAGTTTCATTTTTCTTCCTCACTTTCAAAATTTTTTGCAAGAGCCTTACGGCCATGCACAATATAACATTTTTGCTATAAGTTTGTCAATAATTTATGCCGTATTTCTCGGATTTAGACAACGCGCAGACCGTGGCCGCCCCCCGATTTTTAAGGTATTTTTTTTGAGCGGAGGAAAATAATTCTAAAATGTCTCATTTTTGCCTGGTTTTGAGGATTTTTCTTTCGGGGTATTGTCACCCTCTTTTACCGGCCGCGTTTCGTCATTTTGACCAAATGGCGTATTGCGCTTTAAGCCGGTTCCCACAATTTTCCCTCGAAACATATACCGGCCTTAGCCCAGCGCCAAATCGGTGCACAGGCCGTTATCCGTCCAAGCCAACGGCGTTACCGTTGCAGAGCACGATGCCGCCGGGGGCGGCGCGTCCTGTGGACAAATGCCTGCCTCTGTGGTAAAATACCGCTCTGAGGAGGCGTCCGCTATGCTCACACTGGAGGATTATCTGTTTCAATTTACAGTTTCCCTGATCTCCCACGCCGTCCTGGTGGTCTATCTGTTTGTGATTATGGACGCGCGGGGCCGGCGGGTGGTGAGAAAGCTGCCCTCCCTGCTGCTCTCTCCGCTACTGGCCACCCTGCTGGATGCGGTTTTGTATGCGCGCTTTCCCGACCACTATGTGGTCCGCTACTGTGCGTTCTCCTGCGCCATCCTGCTGATGTGTACCCTGTGGATTCGGTGGGCGTGGCGGACCGGGTTCTGGCACGCCTTTGCCGCCGCGTGCATGGCGGGCATGTTCCAGGTGGCCGCGTCCGGCCTGGCCCAGATATTGCTTCTGGACAGCGAGATCCCATACATGGCGTTGATCGCCGTCTATGGCGCTGTGACGCTGGTCTCCGCCGCGCTTCTGCACCGGCTCCGCTTCGGGCGCTGGTTCCGCCTTCTGCTGGAGGACAGCTCCGTCCAGCGCCGCATGGCCCTGTTCTTCTTTGGCCTGGAGGCGGCTATGGAGGCATTCTCTCTTTTGCAGGAGGGAATCCATCCGGAATATCTGGTTCCCTACTACGCGCTTGTGCTGGTGATGGCGGGGCTGGCGGTGGGGCTGGTCATTTACCTGTCCCAGCGGCTGGACGCCTCCCGGAAGATGGAAGTCCAGCGGGACGTCATTGCCCAGCAGCAGCTCTACGAGCGGGATTTGGAGGCGATTCAGCGGGAGGTGCGGGCGTTCCGTCACGACTACAAGAATTTGCTGGCAGGGCTGTCTGAACAGGCCGGAAAAGGAGAATTGGATGAACTTCGGGCCTCCTTGTCCCAACTGGACGCGGGCTTTGACCAGCACATCGGAGAGAGGATACAAGCATCCGTCCATCTGGGCAATGTGAGAGTCCCACAGGTGCGCAGCCTGCTGCTGTCCAAGCTGGCGGCTATGGGGGAAAAGGGCATCGACTGCCGCCTGGAGGCGCTCTACCCCGTGGAGCAGGTGGGGATAGACGTGTGGGATTTTACCCGGTGTCTGGGGATTCTGCTGGACAACGCCGCCGAGGCCGCTCTGGAGACGGAAACGCCTTGGGTGGAGGTGGTTCTGCTGGCCCAGGGGAATACACTGTCCCTGCGCTTGTCCAACCCCTATGCCGGGATCGTGGAGCCGGAGAAAATCTGGACAGAGGGCTTTTCCACCAAGGGAGAGGGCCGGGGGCTGGGCCTGCCCGGGTATCAGCGGATTCTGACCGGGTATGCCAATGTGGCCTCGTCCACCAGTTGGGCGGGGGGCGTGTTTGTCCAGGAGCTGACGGTGGAGGGCAGGATATGATCCAACTTTACTTATGCGACGATGAGGAGACCGTCCTCCATCAGATCAAAACTGCCCTGGAGTGGAAAATCTTCATGGAGAACTACGACATGGAGGTGGCGTGCGCCGCCGCCACGGCCCAGGAGCTGCTGGATGCGGTCCGGGACGGGAGCCGGAGCGTTTACTTCCTGGACGTGGATTTGAAGGATGGGGCGTGGGACGGCTTTACCCTGGGCCGGGAGGTGCGGCGGCGGGATCCCCACGGCACACTGATCTATATCACCAGCTACGGGGATTTAGCGTGGAAAACCTTCCAGTACCATCTGGAGGCTTTTGACTACATTGTGAAAGAACCGGGGCGCACCGGGCCGTCCGCCGCCCGGTGCCTGGAGGCCATCCATGCCCGGCTTTTGGACGAGCGTCACGACCCGGCAGAGGTATTCTCCCTGCGATCGGGGGATGAGACGCGGCATGTGTCGCTGGCGGATATCCTGTTCTTTGAGACCGCCCCCAAGGCCCACCACGTATTCCTCCACACGGCGGACAGCCGCCTGGACTTCGTGGGCAGCCTGAACGAGCTGGAACGGGAGCTGGGCGGGCGGTTCATCCGGGTCCACCGGGCCTATCTGGCGGCGGCGG
>CAJTVM010000017.1:31956-41159 GCA_910579595.1 uncultured Oscillospiraceae bacterium | reverse complement strand
ATCCCCCAGCTGGACGTGCTGTACATGACCCGCATCCAGCGGGAGCGGTTCATCGACCCCCTGGAATACGAGCAGTGCAAGGGCATCTACATCCTCACCCGCTCCAAGCTGCGCCGGGCACGGGAAAATCTGCTGGTCATGCACCCCCTGCCCCGGGTGGACGAGATCGCCGTGGACGTGGATGACGACCCCCGGGCGGTGTACTTCCAGCAGGCCCGGTACGGGATGTACTCCCGGATGGCGCTGCTGTCCGACCTGGCCAACCAGCCCCGCGTGGCCCCCGGCCCGGTGGAGATCGGCCGCGGCCCGGTGTGCCGCAATCCCCGGTGCATCACCCAGACGGAGCACTATCTGCCGCCGCTGGAAAAGGAGACGGGGGGCGTGCGCTGCTGCGCCTTCTGCGATACTCCGCTGTAAAAATCAACAACCATGGCGGATACATTTTCTGCCAATTTTAGATCATTTTTTCTTGCCGAAAAAACGCGGTTGTGCTAAGATCTCAAGGAATGCACAGAGAGGGGGGGAAGGGGCCGCCCCAGGGACGGCCCCGTAAATGTGATGTCCAATCAGATCGGCTTTGACAACCAAAAGTATTTGGAAACCCAGTCCGCCCGGATCCAGAACCGGATCGCCCAGTTCGGCGGCAAGCTGTACCTGGAATTCGGCGGCAAGCTGTTCGATGATAACCACGCCGTCCGTGTCCTGCCCGGCTTCGTCTCGGACAGCAAGCTGCGAATACTGCTGAAACTGCGGAAGAGCGTGGAGATGCTCATCGTCATCAATGCCTCCGCCATTGAGCAGAACAAGCTGCGGGGGGATCTGGGTATCCCCTACGACGAGGATGTACTGCGCCTCATCGACACCTTCCGGGGCATGGGGCTGTACGTGGGCAGCGTCACCATTACCCAGTACGCCGGCCAGCCTTCGGCGGACGCCTTCAAGCAGCGCCTGGAAACGCTGGGGGTGACGGTGTACCTCCACTACCCCATCCCCGGCTACCCCCACGACGTGGGCCGGATCGTGTCCGATGACGGCTTCGGCCGCAACGACTACATTGAGACCACCCGGCCCCTGGTGGTAGTCACCGCCCCCGGCCCCGGCTCGGGGAAGATGGCCACCTGCCTGTCCCAGCTTTACCACCACCACAAGCGGGGGGTGCCGGCGGGGTACGCCAAATTCGAAACGTTCCCCATTTGGAACCTGCCGCTGAAGCACCCTGTAAACCTGGCCTACGAGGCCGCCACCGCCGATTTGAACGACATCAATATGATCGATCCCTTCCACCTCCAGGCTTACGGGGAAACCACGGTGAACTACAACCGGGACGTGGAGGTATTCCCGGTGCTCCAGGCTATGTTTGAGGAGATCATGGGGGAAAGCCCCTACAAGTCGCCCACCGACATGGGGGTGAATATGGCGGGCCACTGCATCATCGATGATGACGCGGTGTGCGCCGCCGCCCGGAGGGAAATCGTCCGCCGGTACTATTCCGCCCTGTGCGACCGCCGGAAGGGCCAGGGCAGCGATGAGATTGTCTACAAGCTGGAGCTGCTGATGAAGCAGGCCCAGGCGGGGCCTGAGCTGCGCCCCGTCATCGCCGCCGCCGAAGAGCGGGAGGAGCAAACAGGGGAACCCGCCGTGGCCATCCGCCTGCCCGATGACAGGGTGGTCACCGGAGGCACGTCGGATCTGATGGGGGCCGCTTCCGCCGCGCTGCTCAACGCCATGAAGGCGCTGGCGGGGATTGACCATGGGATTCACCTGATCTCCCGGGCCGCCATTGAGCCCATCCAGCAGGTAAAGGTGGGCTACCTGGGCAGCCGCAACCCCCGGCTGCACAGTGACGAGGTGCTCATCGCCCTGGCCGGATCCACCGCCATGGTGCCCCTTGCTGCCCAGGCGCTGGAGAGCCTGGACCAGCTGCGCCAGTGCGAGGCCCACTCCTCCGTCATCCTCACCGCCGCCGACAGCTCCACCTATTCCAAGCTGGGCCTGCGGCTGACGTGCACGCCCAAGTACCAGAGCAATCAGCAGCTCTACCACAAATAAAGGAAAAGGCAGGGGACCTCCCGGTTCCCTGCCTTTTCCTATTCCCCCGCAGTCCGCCCCCTCCGCTTTCCCTGCGTCCGCTAACGGAGAACGGGGTTGACTACGCGCGGATATCTGGGTATAATTCGGGGGACAGCGCAAGAAAACGCAAAAAAAGTCGCTGCATTGTCAGACATCAAAAAGAGAAAGGGGATCCACTATGCATTACTGCCAATTCTGTGGCACAAAACTGGAGGATGGTCAAAGCTGTACCTGCGAAATGTCAAAGGCCGCCGGCCAGCCGCCCCAGCCAGGGCCCTTCCAGCCGCAGCAGCCCACCGCACCAACCGCTCCGCCCATCGCCGGCCAACCGCCCCAGCCAGGGTCCTTTCAGCCCGGGCCCTTCCAACCCCAGCAGCCCGCCGCCCCGGCGGCGCCGCCCGCCGAAAGTCAGGCATCGATCCTTTTTAAAAAATTCAAGGGACACCTTTCGGCCTACTTCTCCAACCCGGCCCAGGCCACCCTCGCTGTGATGGGGGCGGAATACGAGATCGCGCTGCCCATCATCTTAACTGTGATCCGCCTGCTGGCCATGGGCCTTGCTCTGTATGGGCTTCTGCGCAAGTTATGTGAAGACGCGCTCACCCTTATCACTACAGAGCTTTTTCGCTATACCAATATGGCCGACGTTTTGACCGCGAAGCTGTCCGCTTCGCTGCCCGGAAGCCTGTTTTTCGGCGCGCTAATCGCCCTGATCGGAATGTTCCTCTTTATTTTCATGCTGTTTCTCCTTGTGCGCATCCGGCACGGGAATGCCAGCTTTTCGGACATTTTCAAGGCCAGCGCTGCCAACGGAATCCCCACCACCGCGCTGCTGCTGTTGGCGTTCCTGATTTCCTTTGTCTCCTCCGCCGCCTGTGTGGCGTGCTTTGCCCTGGCCATGCTGTCCTGGATCATCAGCGGCATCCTCACCGCCCAGATCGTGTGCCCAAACAGCAGCTCCGGCACATTCGGGCTGATGTACTTCGTGGGGGTTGCGCTGGTAATTCTCGTGGGCTGCTGGATCATCCCCACAGTATTTTCCTGGTCCCTGGGCGGCATTACCGCCAGCTACATGGGCGAGACGGCCACCCTGGGAAGCGCCTTTACCGAGGTTCGGAAATCGTTGGCCGAAGAAAACATCAGCGGGTTCAAAGAATTCTATGGGGACGCATTGAAGCGGTTGTATGAAGAATCAATCAGCGGGTTCTGGGACACTATGTTTTGAGCCTGGATCCGCCTGAATATACGATGAGCATTCCCCGGCCGTTTTGATGGGCCGGGGAATGCTTTTTTGGAGATGTAAACCCCCGGTTGACAAAAAACAACCCCGAATTGGTGGTGGGCGGAGGGGTCTAAGACAAGGGCACAAAGGAGGCGAGGCCTGCGGCCGAGCCGCCGGGGACGGTTATGGCGGCGGCGCTGCCGCTGAAATACCGGAAGCGGTATGGATACCGAGGGGAACATTTCATAACATATTTCTGACATTCTGCTACAGCGGGCCTTGCCTCTCTGGCCCGCTTCTGCTAATCTAATATCAAAAACGTGGTGGTGAAAATGATAACATTCGCAATCTGCGACGATGAACCGCTGATGGTCCAAGCGCTTGCCAGCCATCTCGCAAACTATATGGGTGAACATTCCATCACAGCCTACTCTGTCAGATGCTTTTCAAGCGGACGCGCCCTATCGAAGAGCAACGGCGGCTTTGACGTGATTTTCCTGGACATCCAGATGGAACAGCCGGACGGTATGGAGACGGCCAGACTGCTGCGTCAGCGGGGGGATCACAGTCTGCTGGTCTTTGTGACCGTCCTGAAGGAGCTTGTGTTCGACGCCTTCCAGGTGGAGGCATACGATTACCTGCTTAAACCTTTGGACAGCGCCCATTTCAAGCGGACGATGGACCGGGTGCTCCGAGCGCTGGATCAGAGGGGCGCGGCGAATATCGTAATCCAGCGGGGAACCGGCTGTGAGGTTGTCCCGTTGTCTGAGCTTGTGTACTGCGAGGTGCTGGGCCGGAAAATCTATCTCCATAAACAGGATGGGACTGTGAGCGGCTACTATGACAAGCTGGAGGATCTGGAACGGCGTGTGGACGGGCGCTTTTTCAAGTGCCACCGGAGCTACCTGGTCAATCTGGATTACGTCCGCGGGTGCCAGGACGGACAGGTCATGCTGTCCCAGGGGGAGCGCATCCCTGCCTCCCGGCTGCGGGAGCGGGAGCTGACCCAGGCCCTTTTGCGGCACATGAGGGGAAGGGATTTCTAACATGGATTACTTTGGCCTGTGTATGGACGCGCTGAATCTTGCCGGACAGGGCGTGATGCACATTTCCTTCGCCGGCCGGCTCACTGGGAAAAAGCGGAAACCGGGGCACTTTGCCGCTTACATCCTTCTTCTGTGTGCCCTTCAGCTTATCTCGGTGAGGCTTGCGCTCGACGGAAGCTTGTCCATTGCCGCAGGTGTGCTGGAACTGTATGCCGTCAGCCGCTTCGGCATGGGAAACCAGCCGTCCGTGTCCTGGCTGGCCGCAGTTCTGGCGTTCTATATCTCGCAGCTCTCCTTCGGAATGATCAATTCGGTGGAGGCGGCGCTCTTTCCCCATTTCATCGGAACCCCCCTGCTCTATCTGCTGCTTTTCGCGGCGCAGGTTCTTTTCTTTGTGTTGTCCGCCTGCTGTTATCGCGTTGTGCTGAAGCTCCTGGCCTGGACGGAGGACAGCCAGACGCCTTATATCGGACTTCTGCTGTTTCCCGGACTGTTCTTCTTTGCCGCGGAGCTGTATATCCTCCATACCGACTACAGTTTTTTTGCCCCTGTGATCTCTCTGGAGGAGGCCGGCAGGCACGGTACGCTGCTGATTCTGCAAGGGATGGGGCTGGCGGCGCTGCTGTGTACCCTGTATGCCTACCGCCAGCTCTGCCAGGGGTTCCGGGCCCAGGCAGAACTGCAGTCCCTGGCCCAGGCGGCCCACACGCAAAAGGTCTATATCACGGAAGCCCAGGCGCGCTATGAGCAGACAAAATCCTTCCGGCACGACATCAAAAATCATCTGTCCTTATTGGACGGCCTGCTCAAAAGCGGAAAGCTGGAGGAGGGCAGGGAATATCTGAAAAAGCTGGAGGCCGTCTCGGAAGCCCTGTCCTTCCCCTACCAGACCGGCAATCCGGTGGTGGACATACTGCTGGGGGAAAAGCTGGGCCTGGCGAAGGGGATCGCGGCGGAGGTGTCCGTGCTCCTGCCCAAGCCCTGCGGGATCGACAATTTCGACCTGTGCGTGATCTTTGCCAACGCCCTGGACAACGCCATCACCGCCTGCCGGTCTAACGATGGAGCCAAAGCCATCCGTATCAGCGGGAGGCAGCAGGGGGATTTCTATATGCTGACCTTTGAGAATACCTGCTCAGATGATCCCCTGCCTCCGGCTGGAACCGGACTTTCCAACATTAAAGCGGCGGCGGAAAAGTACCATGGAGCGTTGCTGACAGAGAAAATCGGAGGACAGTTTTATTTGAGTGTGCTGCTGAACATATCCGATCATGGACGGGGATTTCTTTAATACAATGCAGGCATCCAAGGGAAAACGTATCCCTTGGATGCCTGTTTAATGGGAACGCAGTCGTTCTTTACAGCCGCCGCAAAACCACTCATGACATCCAGAAAGCATTTCAGTACAAAGGACTTGAAACGCCGCTCTCCGCCCGGTAGACTTGTAAAAGCAGGAACGCATCAAACCTGCAATATGGAACGGTGCGGGATCCATCGCTGTGAAACTTTGAAGGAGGAATGATTTATGACACCTATTACTGGTGTAAACACTGGTGCGATCCAGCCTTTGACAGCGGCTGAGAAGGCGCTGGGCGCGTCTAAGGTTCAAACGCCCAAGGAGGAGGTCCAGGGCCGGCCTTTGAAGCCCATGATGGATGAATACATCCCGGAGGAACCGCAGGAGCCGTCCGGCCGCTACTGGGTGGGCAGGGACGAGAACGGCCAGCCTAAGATCTATTTCGACGGCCCAGAACGGGCGGCGGAAGCCCCCAAACAGCTGGAGGCCGCCCCTGATGCTGAAAAACCGGATGCGGACGTCCCCGAGGCGGAAGAACCCGATCAGGCGGATACGGGCGCAAAGGGTCCGGCGAGGAAAGAGGGAAAGGACGAGGTCTGGGAGTGCAATAGCGACAAGGTGGATCGTGAGATTGAAAAACTGAAGAAGAAACAGCAGGAGCTGGAACGGCAGCTCAGCGCCGAGACAGACGAGACGAAAATCAAAGACCTGGAACGTCAGCTGGCCCAGGTGGAGCGGGAGTTAAAGCAGAAGGACAACGATACATACCGGAGGCAGCACGCCGTATTCACACAGCTTTCGTAAATTTTTGGCGCCGGCGATTTTCTCCATTCTGAGGGAGAAAGGAATATGAGCAGGAAAATTCGGATCGGCATGGCGTTGGCTTATACAGCCATCTATACAGTCATAACTGTGGGCTTTGCGGTATGTGGCCGCGCCCCGCTCCCCCTATGGACGCGGAAAGGCGGCGTGACACTCGGTCACGCCGCCCTCTGCGGCAAATAGGTTACTTGTCACCATTAAGCCTTTACGTCACGCGGCTTTTGATTTCCGTTTACCGGCTGCGCTGGCTTTGAATTGCCTCTAAAACATTTGCCATGACTGTATAAGCGGTATGCAGTATTTCAGCGCGCCTGACAAACGCGTCAGACCCGATGGGATCCTGCCTTGCACTCATCATCTTTGTGTAGGCCAACATGTCCCCCTTGACGTCCCCAAGGGTGCCCACATCCCCATAGAGCCTGTAGTAGGTGCTCCAATCCGGGTTTTTCGGGTCTATCCAATAAGATCCGCCCCAAGAATGCGGGGCATCCGCAACGTCCAGAATGGAACCCAAAACCACAAAGCCATGATACCCGAGCGCGCCCAGTTCATGCTCGCTCAAAAGTCCCTCCTCCACCAGGTCATCCATGAAGGAGTCATAGTCCTCCTGGGTCATGCTTCTGGGGTCATATTTTTCAGAAAGTCCGGCGGCAAGCTCCCGCAGCTCCGCCGGGGACAGCTCCCTGCGGTCAAAGTTTTCCAGCTGCTCAGGGTTGTATTTTCCCGGGCCGTTGGGGAGGACAGGCCGGTCCACATCGTTTGCCCCGTTCTGCTTTGCTTTTTCCACTACCTGCGCGATGAACTCCTCACCCCAGCGAATCTTGACCGGGCATCCCGGTATGGCCGCGGTGTAGCCGGAGCCGGGGGTATAGGACACTACCGCGTCAGAAATTGAATACATTGACACTCACTCCATATTGTTTCTATCATAGCGTTCAAAAAGCATGTTCACACTAAAATTACCAGATTAAAAATAACCTACTACTTAAGCATAATATCTAATCGTTCCTCGATACTCCTCAGAATAAGGGCAATCATTCAATTCATGAGTATATACGCCCATTGCACCCCATTTTGAAATACATGTTATTGTATTTCCAGAAACAGATCTTACAATCGCAGAATGGACCCCCGACCAATATGCTTTATAGCCAGCTTTTGCCGTAGACTGCCTGGTAAAACTTCCGTCACTTATATATATATCCGGATCAGGTATCCAGTATTTATTACTTGTTGAAGTACTATACCACGCATAAGAATGACAATTATAAGCAGGATTATGATCAGAGACTTTACACATGCTAGGGTAACGCGTTAACCACTCTTTCTCCTGCAAGGCACAATCATTATAGGTAAAGCCATGATCTGTCCATGTCCTATTATAATAATATCTCACAGGACTTCACAGGACTGCCGCTTGGCGTAACGAGCCCCCGGCATCATACGCGACTGGATCGGACGCAGAATCCGAAGTATCCTCCAGCAACGCGGCAAGAGTATCAAGGTAAATATCAACAATCGTGCGCTCTTCCGAGCAAGCTCTCGCCTGTCTGTATTCCTCGATATAAATTCCCGCGTCCTCACGCTGCGCTAAAATTTCAACTCCTTTAAAATAGCTGGAAACAGTTGCCATTCCTATTTCAACCGTATCAAACGCATATATATTAACAAGCAAAGGATAATTAAGAACCGTTTCAAGCAGCGCCGGAGTCGTCATGGATCTCATCAGATTTTCATCAACGTAACAGGCGTCTATCTTCTCTCTCTGGCTGGACATACGATTCCATTCCTCGGTACCAGGAACAACCGGATAGACATACGGTTCATCAACCGTATACACCTCTGTGTTTCCCGCAAATGACACAGAGACACAAGCCGCTACACAGACAGCAACACATAGTATGAATCCCAAAACTTTTCTTTTCATGTTTTTTCCTCCATTCGACATTTTAATAGGTTGATTGAAGGTATTGGCAGATCTTCCGCTTTTTGCACAATTGTTATTATACAGCACGGGAATGATATTGTCAATAAAAATATTTTAAACTGAGAGTATTTCAAAGGCATAAATGAAAGCCTGCCGCATAGCGGCAGGCTTAACAAATGTGGCGACCCGCTTGGCGTAACGAGCCCCCGGCATCATACGCGACTGGATCGGACGCAGAATCCGAAGTATCCTCCAGCAACGCGGCAAGAGTATCAAGGTAAATATCAACAATCGTGCGCTCTTCCGAGCAAGCTCTCGCCTGTCTGTATTCCTCGATATAAATTCCCGCGTCCTCACGCTGCGCTAAAATTTCAACTCCTTTAAAATAGCTGGAAACAGTTGCCATTCCTATTTCAACCGTATCAAACGCATATATATTAACAAGCAAAGGATAATTAAGAACCGTTTCAAGCAGCGCCGGAGTCGTCATGGATCTCATCAGATTTTCATCAACGTAACAGGCGTCTATCTTCTCTCTCTGGCTGGACATACGATTCCATTCCTCGGTACCAGGAACAACCGGATAGACATACGGTTCATCAACCGTATACACCTCTGTGTTTCCCGCAAATGACACAGAGACACAAGCCGCTACACAGACAGCAACACATAGTATGAATCCCAAAACTTTTCTTTTCATGTTTTTTCCTCCATTCGACATTTTAATAGGTTGATTGAAGGTATTGGCAGATCTTCCGCTTTTTGCACAATTGTTATTATACAGCACGGGAATGATATTGTCAATAAAAATATTTTAAA
>CAJTVM010000017.1:0-31856 GCA_910579595.1 uncultured Oscillospiraceae bacterium | reverse complement strand
GCACAATTGTTATTATACAGCACGGGAATGATATTGTCAATAAAAATATTTTAAAAACAATAGTATTTCAAAGGCATAAATGAAAGCCTGCCGCATAGCGGCAGGCTTTTTCTGCGTGGATTACTCCTCGGGCTGGGCGACCACGTTGGTGGCGCGCACGCCCTTGGCACCGCGGGGGTCGGGCTCGGTCTCAAAGGTGACCTTCTGGCCCTCCAACAGCTTCTTGTAGCCCTCGGCTACGATGGCGGAGAAGTGGACGAACACGTCCTCGCTGCCATCGTCAGGGGTGATGAAGCCATAGCCCTTTTCCGCGTTGAACCATTTGACAGTACCGTTCATTTCCTGTTTCCTCCTTATTTGTAAAATTTCGTTTTGAAGGTAGATGAAAAAAGTCCGCCCCCTTTCGACTGTACGAAGGGGCGGACACAAATCAGTTCATACATCAAAACCACTATCAGTATAACACCTTGTAAAGGGGGTGTCAAGAGAATTTTCAAAATATTCTGAGAAAGTAAGAAATCAGAAAAATATTTTCATCATTTCCCGACAATATTTGCCAATAACTATGAGTAAAACGGCCAAAACTCTAAAAATCACCATTTTAAACCGATATTTGGAAAAAACGGATTCCGTTCTCCCAGGTGATCTGGGCGCACTCCTCCGCAGCGATTCCCTTGATCTCAGCCAGGCGCTGGCAGGTGTGGGCCACATAGCCGGAGTGGTTCCGCTTCCCCCGATGGGGGACAGGGGCCATGTAGGGGCTGTCCGTCTCAATCATCAGCCGGTCCATGGGGATGGCCTGGGCGGCTTCCACCGACTTACGGGCGTTTTTGTAGGTGAGCACCCCGGTGAAGGAGATCATCCACCCCAGCTTCACCAGCTCCTTCGCCATTTCCGCGCTGCCGGAGAAGCAGTGGAACACCCCCCGCACCTGGGGGAACTCCCGGACGATGGCCATGCTGTCCCCGTGGGCCTCCCTATCGTGAACGATCACCGGGAGATCCAGCTCCGAGGCCAGGGCCAGCTGGGCGCGAAACACCCTCTGCTGAAGCGCCCGGGGCGGGTTTTCCGGCCAGTAATAATCCAGCCCGATCTCCCCGACGGCTACCACCCGGGGCTGGGTGGCCAGGGTGCGCAGCTCGTCCACATCGCTGTCCCGCCAGTCCGCGCACTCCTCCGGGTGAACCCCTACGGCGGCGTAGAGGAAGGGGTAACGCTCTGCCAGCGCCGCGGCCTTGCGGGAGCTTTCCAGGTCGCAGCCAGGATTGACCACCAGCCCCACCCCCTGGTCGGGGAGGGCGGACAGCACCGCGTCCCTGTCGCTGTCGAACTGGGCCGCGTCATAGTGGGCATGGGTATCAAAAAGCATGGTGATTCTCCTTTCTGAGGGACAAAAAAGGGCCAAATGGCCCTTTTTTGGTTAACACAGTTTTGCCCCGGCGGGGATGTTGTCGTCCACCATAATCAGGTGCAGCCGCTCCTCGCCCTGCTCGGTATGGACGGCGGAGATCAGCATACCCTGGCTCTCCCGGCTCATCATCTTCCGGGTGGGCAGGTTGACGATGGCCACCAGCGTTTTGCCCACCAACTCCTCCGGCTTGTAGTACATGGCGATGCCGGACAGGATCTGACGGTCCACGCCCGTGCCGTCATCCAGGATAAACTTCAGCAGCTTGTCGGATTTCCTCACGTTTTCGCAGGCTTTCACCTTCACCGCCCGGAAGTCGCATTTGCTGAAGGTGTCGAAATCCACCAGATCCAGCTGGGGTTCAATCTCAATGGGGGGCAGGGCGGCTTTCCTGGCCTCCTCCTGGATGCGATCCAGCTCAGCCAGCTCCTTGTTCATGTCAATGCGGGGGAACAGGTTCTCCCCCTTGGCGACGGACACATTGGCGGGCAGGACGCCCCACTTTTCCGCGCTGTCCCAGGTCTGGGCGGCTTTATCCGCGCCGATCTGGGTAAAAATCTTCCCGCAGCTCTCAGGCATGAAGGGGATCAGCAGTACCGTGCACACCCGGACAGCCTCCAGAAGGTTGTAGAGGACGGCGGCCAGCCGGGCGCCGTTGGCGTCCATGTCCTTGGCCAGCGCCCAGGGGGCGTTTTCGTCAATATACTTGTTGGCCCGCTGGATGACCTTGAACACATCCTCCAGAGCGTTCTGGAACTGGAATTTTTCCATCTGTTCCTCGTAGCGCGCCCGCAGGCCGGTGACCATGGCGGTCAGGCTGTCATCCAAATCGGGATTGGGCTGACGGCCCTCGGGCAGTTTGCCGCCGAAGTATTTCTCCGCCATAGCAGTGGTGCGGCTCACCAGGTTGCCCAGGTCGTTGGCCAGATCCACGTTGATAGTCTGGATCAGCAGCTCGTTGGTGAAGTTGCCGTCGGAGCCAAAGGGGAAGGTGCGCAGCAGGAAGAACCGCAGGGCGTCCACACCGTACCGCTCGCTGAGCAGATGGGGATCCACCACATTGCCCTTGGATTTGGACATTTTATCGCCGTTGAAGTTGAGCCAGCCGTGGCCGTACACCTTTTTGGGCAGGGGCAGGCCCATACTCATCAGGAAGGCGGGCCAGTAGATAGCGTGGAAGCGGACGATCTCCTTGCCCAGAAAGTGGACGTCGGCGGGCCAGAAATTCTCCAAATCGTCATATTTGTCGTTTTGATAACCCAGGGCAGTCATATAGTTGAACAGCGCGTCCAACCACACGTACACCACATGGCCCGGATCGAAGTCCACCGGCACCCCCCAGGTAAAGGAGGTGCGGGACACGCACAGATCCTGCAAGCCGCCTTCGCAGTCAATGAAGTTGTTCACCATCTCATTCACCCGGCTCCGGGGTTCCAGGAAGCCGGTGTTCAGCAGCAGATCCCGCACCCGGCCGGCGTACTTGGAGGCCCGGAAGAAATAAGCCTCCTCCTCCGCGTCCTGAACCTCCCGGCCGCAGTCGGGGCACTTGCCGTCAGTGAGCTGGCTCTCCGTCCAGAAGGACTCGCAGGGCTTGCAGTACTTGCCCTTGTAGCTCCCCTTGTAGATATCTCCGTTGTCGTACATTTTCCGGAATATTTTCTGGATAGATTCCACATGGTAATCATCCGTGGTGCGGATAAACCGGTCGTAGCTGATGTTCATCAGCTTCCACAGATCCAAGACTCCGCCGGGGGCGGCTACGATATCGTCAACAAACTGCTGGGGGGTGACGCCTGCCTCCCTGGCCTTGTCCTCGATCTTCTGGCCGTGTTCGTCGGTTCCGGTGAGGAACATCACATCGTAGCCGCTCAGCCGCTTGTACCGGGCCATGGCGTCGGTGGCCACGGTGCAGTAGGCGTGGCCGATGTGCAGTTTGCCGGACGGGTAGTAAATCGGGGTAGTGATATAAAATCTCTTGTCATTCATCGGTGGTTTCCTCCTGTATCTCTTGCTCCAGGGCAGGCTGCTCCGGGGCGTTTTTGCGGGCCTTCTGCGGGGACTCCAAATGGGGGGGCAGGCGCCACAGCGCCCCCACTGCCGCCAGCATCTGGGAAACCAGCAGGAGCACATCCCCCAGCTGGGTGCAGAGCATCGGTTCCGCCATTGCGGTGCGGGCGGACAGCTCCGCCAGACCGGACACCAGGGAGACGGCGGAAAAAATCACCGTCATGCCCGCCATCCACAGCAGCCGCCGGGGCCTGGCCACCCCTGCGGACATCCCCGCGAAATCCATATAAAACCCCATTCCCAGCACGATGGCGATGAGCTGGGGGGCGTAGTCCCATTGCACCGGGTTGGCGGCATGGGCCCGGAAGCTTTCCATCAGCCAGATGCACCCGGCCACGCCGGGCAGGGCGGCGGCAAAGCCGCCCCGGCCCCGTCTGCCGGGGCGCAGGCCGTCCCGGCCCATTTGCAGCAGCCCCAGTGCCGCCAGGAACGCCCCCGCCGCCGTGGCCAGGGTGAGCATCCCATTGTTGGTGGGGGGCTGGACGTGGGCGGTCAGCGCCTCCTGGTAGAGCTGGAACTGTCCTACCCCCACGATAAACAGGATGGGGACGGAGGCGATAGCAAGAAACGCCGCCGCGATTTCCAGTATGGGGAACACCCTGTCCCCGGTGCCCAGGAACACCAGATCCCAGGGGTAGGCCTGCCCCGGCTTCCGGGGCTGCGCGGGCCGCTGGTGCATGGACAGCAGGACGAACCACGCCCCCGCGATGATCAGCACGCACATCAGAATTACGCTGGCCTGGGCCCCCCGGATGGCAAGGCCGGTGGCCTCCTCAAAGGCAGAGCTGAGCTGCCAGCGCCGCAAGGCGGCGGCAATCAGAGCGGCAGCCGCCGCAGAGATCAGCCAAATTCTCTGCCCGGACGCACTATTTTTCGATGATAACATGAAAAACCTCCCTTTGCGGGATAAAACACGGGATAAATTGATTGCACATGGCATTATAACCCCTTCCAGTGGTTAAAGGGGAACAGCACCACCAGGCCCTTGCCGATCACACACCGGGTATCTATGATGCCGATGGAGGGGAAGCGGCTGTCCGCCGACTCGTTGCGGTTGTCACCCATGACAAACAGGCAGCCCTCCGGCACCGTTACATGGTTGATCCCCTCTCCCCAGCCGGGGAGGAGCATCCGCTCCTTAATATAGTCCTCCTCAATGACCTCGCCGTCCACACTGACGGTGCCAACGTCGTAGTTGATGTCCACCCGCTGGCCCTCGGTGGCGATGACCCGCTTGACGATGGAATCCTCCTGGTAGCTCTCCTGGGTGAGTACCACGATATCCCCCTGCTTGGGGGTGTAGCCCAGGGACCACACCAAAATGAGATCCCGCTCAATGAGGGTGTTCTCCATGGACGGGCCGCTGACCACAATCACCCGGGCCACAAAGGTGAACAGCAGCACAAAGACCGCCATCATGCTCACCAATACCCGCACGTTCATATACAGATCCCGCCCGGCGGAAGCGTCCCGCTTTACCTTGGGCTCGGCGGGCTGCTCCTGGGCTTCCTCCGGCTCCTGGGCTTGCGCTGGATTCAGGCGTTCCTCCAGCTCTGGGGCGGACTGGCCGCCGGGATCCGGCCCGGCCTGGGGCAGCGGCTTGTTCAGGTTTTCGTCCATGCTTGTTCTCACCTTTCCACGCGCTCAGCGCTCCTTGGGTTCCCCGGCCTCCAGCGCCGCCGGGTCGTCGTACACCAGCTTGAACTGGGCGGCGTCCATGGTCTCATGCTCCAGCAGGAACTGGGCCACCGTCTCTAATTTGTCCCGATCCCGCTGTAATATTTCCCTGCACCGGGCGTAGGCCCCGTCCAGCAGATTCTTGACCTCCTGGTCGATGAGGGCGGCGGTCTGCTCGGAGTAGGGCTTGGCCTGGGTCATGGAACGGCCGATGAACACCTCGTCGTGCCCGGTGGTGAAGGTGGCATGGCCCAGCTTTTCGCTCATGCCGTATTTGGTCACCATGTCCCGGGCGATCTGGGTGGCCCGCTGTAAGTCGCTCACCGCGCCGGTGCACACAAAGCCCAGCGCCTCCTCCTCGGCGCACCGGCCCCCCAGCAGGGTGGACAGGGTCTCCACCAGCCGCTGGCGGCTGACGTGATCCCGATCCTCCTGGGGGCGGTTGATGGTCATACCCGCCGCGTCCCCCCGGGGGATGATGGTGATCTGCTGCACCGGATCCTGGGTGGGCAGGGCATGGCTGACCACCGCGTGGCCCGCCTCGTGGTAGGCGGTGATCCGCCGGTCCTCCGCGATTTTCACCCGGCTGCGCTTTTCCGGTCCGGCGATGACCTTGATCACCGACTCCTGCACGTCCGCCAGGGTGATGAAGGGCTGATCCTTCCGGGCCGCCAGCAGGGCGGACTCGTTCATCAGGTTTTCCAGATCCGCCCCGGTGAACCCGGTAGTCTCCCGGGCGATTTCCCTGAGGTCTACATCCTCTGCCAGGGGCTTCTTCCTGGTGTGCACCCGCAAAATCTCCTCCCGGCCCTTCATGTCCGGACGGCCCACGTACACCTGCCGGTCAAACCGGCCCGGGCGCAGCAGGGCGGGATCCAGGATATCCTGCCGGTTGGTGGCGGCAAGGACGATGACCCCCTCGTTGGCGGCAAAGCCGTCCATCTCCACCAGCAGCTGGTTCAAGGTCTGCTCCCGTTCGTCGTGTCCGCCGCCCAGGCCCGTGCCCCGCTGACGGCCCACGGCATCGATCTCGTCGATGAATACGATGGCGGGGCAGTCCTTTTTGGCCTGGTCAAACAGGTCGCGGACCCGGGACGCGCCCACGCCCACGTACAGCTCCACAAAGTCGGAGCCGGAGATGGACAGGAATTTCACCCCGGCCTCCCCCGCCACGGCCTTGGCCAGCAGGGTTTTACCGGTGCCCGGCGGGCCGACCAGCAGCACCCCTTTGGGGATGCGGGCGCCCAAGTCGATAAACTTCTGGGGCTCCCGGAGGAAGTCCACCAGCTCCTGGAGCTCCTGCTTTTCCTCGTCCGCCCCCGCCACGTCGGCGAAGGTGACGGCGCTGTCCTTGCCGGCCTCCACGGCCCGGGCCTGGCCGAAGCGGCTCATACCGCCCCCCTGCCCGCCGCCTCCCTGGGCGGACTGCTGCCGGGAGCCCAGCAGCATCCACAGCGCCAGCGCCAGCAGCGCCGACACCACGCAGGGCAGCAGCACGATGAGCCACAAGGGCATTTCGTACCCGTGGCGGAAGTCATAGCTTTTCAGGACGCCCTTTTCGGCCTGCTCCCGGATCAGGGGGCCAAACTCCCGCCGGAACGCCTCCACGTCTGCCAGGGTGTGACGGCTGGAGGTGCCGTTGTCCAGCTCCATGGACAGGATGCCGCTGCCGCTCACCGTAAAGCTGATCACCCGCTCCTCCTGGAAGTAGTCCACCACGGTGGAGTAGGGGACGGCGGCACGGTTCCCGCCGGTTAACATGGCGAACCCCCACAGCATGGCAGCGAGGATCAGCAGATAAATGAAAACGCTTCTGAATCTGTTTGGCTGCTTCAAAATAGTTGTTCTCCTTTGCTCACGACGGCTCTGCGCCTCTCTGATAAACCGACGGCTTGAGTACGCCTACATAGGGCAGGTTGCGGTACTTCTCATCATAGTCCAGCCCGTAGCCCACAATGAAGGCGTCGGGGATGGTGAAGCCCACATAGTCGGCGGTGATGGGCTTGGTGCGCCGGTCCGGCTTATCCATCAGGGTGCACAGCCGGATGGAGGCGGGCTTCCGGGCCTTGAGCACGTCCATCAGGTAGTAGAGGGTGTTGCCCGAGTCCAGGATGTCCTCCACAATGATGAGATCCCGGCCCTCGATGGAATCGGACAGATCCTTTTTGATCTCCACCTGCCCTGAGCTGACGGTGCCCGCGCCGTAGGAGGACACCACCATGAAGTCCACCGTCAAATCCAGGCTGATGGCCCGGGTGAGGTCCGCCATAAAGATATACGATCCCCGCAGCACGGAGATCAGCAGGGGCTGGCGTCCGTAGTAGTCGGCGGTGATCTGGGCCCCGACCTCCTTCACCCGCCGGCGGAGCTCCTCCTCGGTGTACAGGATCTGTTCTACGTCTTGATGCATAACTCATTCTCCTCTGCTTCTAAAATGATGTGCACAGCCGGGTTCCCCGGCTCGGCAAGACATCCCTTATCGGGGCCGAAGCCGCCCACGGCGGCTACCCGCCCCCCCAGGGCCAGCACCGGCACCCGCCCGCGCTGGGCGGCGGGGACGCGGCCCTCGATCATCAGCTTTTTCACCGTTTTTGTCGGGCGCTTCCCCAGGGTGACCTGATCCCCCTCCTGCCGGGAACGGATCAGGTAGCGGCCCGGTTTCAGGTAGAACTCGCTGGGGCTGACATATGCCTTGACGGGGCACACCGCCGGATCCAGCGTAATCCGCCAGCTTCCCCAGCGCGTTTCCCCCTCTGCCAGATCCGCCTCCTCCGGCGGATCCGGGCAGGCCTGCCGGGACAGCACCAGCAGCTCGTACTGCCGGCGGATGTGCCCGCCGGGTACGTCCAGACCGGCGGAAGGATCGTCCCCCGCCGCCAGGGCCAGCATCCCGTCCAGATGGACGGCCTCGCCCCCTAATCCTGCCCGTTCCAGCAGCATGGCGCAGGCCCGCAGGGCCAGGGGCCGGGGCGCTTCGTTCAGCACCCGCACAGGGATTGCCATCCCCTCGGGGATGTCCAGCCCCTGCCGGGACAGCGCCGCCGCCTGTCGGGACAGCTCCTCCCCGTCCTCCCGCAAGCGGCGGGCGGCGGCAGCGATATGGGACGCCGCTTTGGGGTTCAGCTCCTCCAAAAGTGGCAGGAGCTGGAGCCGCACCTTGTTCCGGGTGTAGGCCGGATCGGCGTTGGTTTCGTCCTCCACATGGGGGATGCTGTGACGGGTGAGATAGGCTTCGATCTCCGTACGCTCCACGCCAAGCATGGGCCGGACGATGTTCCCCCGGCGCTCCGGGATGCCCACCAGCCCGTTGAGCCCGCAGCCCCGGATCAGGTTCATCAGCACTGTCTCGGCATTGTCCATGGCGTGGTGGCCGGTGGCGATGAAAGTGGGATTTTCAGTACAGCCAATCCCCCAAGCGGTGTCCTCCAAAAAGCGGTAGCGCAAAACCCGTCCCGCTTCCTCTACGGAGAGTTTTTCCCGGGCGGCATACTCCTCCACATTTTCACGGCAGGTGTACAGCGGGACGCTTTTCTTCCCGCACCAGTCCCGGACAAAGTCCTCGTCCCGCCGGGCGGTGAGACGCAGCCCGTGGTTGAAGTGGGCGGCGGACACCTCCCAGCCGTATTTTTCCCGCCCCTCCAGCAGGCGGCACAGCAGGTACATACTGTCCGCCCCGCCGGACAAGGCGCACAGCACCGAGCCGCCGGGCGGGAGCAGGTCAAATCGGAAGGGATCGCCCATATCACATATCCTCATCGTCATATTGATAGGCCAAATTACGGAACGTTGTAAATTCAGGCCTCCACTCCAGCATCACGGTGCCTGTCTCGCCATGGCGGTTTTTGGCTACGATGCATTCCGCCACGTTGGGGTTTTCCGCGTCGTCCTCGTAGTAGCTCTCCCGGTAGAGGAACAGCACGATGTCCGCGTCCTGTTCGATGGCGCCGGAATCCCGCAGGTCGGACAGCATAGGGCGGCGCTGGCCAGTGGAGCGGCTCTCGTTGGCACGGGAGAGCTGGGACAGGCAGATCACCGGCACGTTCAGCTCCTTGGCCATCAGCTTCAGGGCGCGGGACATATCGGACACGATCTGCTGGCGGTTGTCGCTGGCCTTGGGGGGGCCTCCGGCGGAGGTCATCAGCTGGAGGTAGTCGATGATTACCAGCCCCAGATCTTCCAGGCGGCGGCATTTTGCGTTGATCTCCGCCACCGACAGGGAGGCGTCGTCGTCGATATATAATTTGGCCTGGCTCAAAGCGGCCACCGCCATGGCCACCCGGCTCCACTCCTCCTCCCCCGCGATGCGCCCGGAGGATAGCTTTTTGTTGTCCATCAGCGCCTCGGTGGACACCAGGCGCATTCCCAGCTGGGCCTTGCTCATTTCCAGCGAGAACACCGCCACGCTCTTGCCCGAATGTTTGGCGGCTTCTACGCCGATGTTCATAGCAAGGGACGATTTGCCCACGCCGGGGCGGGCGGCTAAAATAATGAGGTCGGAGTTGTTCAGCCCCGAGATCCGCCGGTCCAGATCAACCAGACCCGTGGAGATGCCGGGGAATTCGCCCCCCTGGGCCTGACGCTCCTTGATCGTCTCCCACACCTCGTTCATCACAACGGAAATGTGGCTCAGGCCGCGGGCAGCGCGGCCCTGGCGGATGGCGTAAATGCGCTGCTCCGCCGCCTCTAAAATCTGGCCGGAGGTGCCCCCCTCGGTGCGCACCAGCTCGGTGAGTTCCCCGGCGGTTTCCCCAATCCGGCGCAGCAGGGCCTTGTCCGCCACGATGTCCACATACTCCAGCACGTTGGCGGCGGTGGGGGTGATCTCCATGAGCTGGCGCAGGTAGGGTACCGTAGTGCCATCATCGTACACCCCGGCCTGCTTCATGCTGTTCACCACCGTCACCGGATCGATGGTTTCGAAGCGGTTGAACATGGCAAACATCACCTGGAACAGCTCCCGGTTCTGGCGCATATAGAAATCGTCGGGGCGCAGCCGCTCCATGACGGCGGGGACGCACCGCTCGTCGATGAGCATGGAGCCCAGCACCGACTGCTCCGCCATCACAGAGTGGGGGAGCTGCAATTCCATCAATTCCTCCGCAGGCATGGGCGGGGCCTCCTTTCAGCAGACAGCGGTTGGTCAGTCGATTTTGGCCCCGCATTTGGGACACTCGAAGGTCTTTCCCGTTTTGGGCAGGGTTTTGCCGCATTTGGGGCAGCGCCAGTACTTGAACAGGATGACCAGCATGACGATCCACAGCAGAAACGCCGGGGCCAGCAGCGCAACGGACTTGATTGCGATGGCCGCCATCACCAGCAGCATGGACAGGATCCACAGCCGCCCGATGACCCCCTGAGCCTGCTTGGGGGTCCAGCGGCGGGGCTCTTGCGGGGCCTTGTCCTTTTTTGCCATTCTATTTGTCCTCGGCCACCAGCACATAGATGGTGCCGGAGACCTCGCTGCCCAGCTTGCACTTCACTTCAAAGGAACCGAAGGACTTGATGGGGTCGCTGAGCACGATTTTGCTCTTGTTCACGTCGATGCCGTGCTGGGCCTTCAGCTCCTCGGAGATCTCCTTGCTGGTGATGGAGCCGAACAGACGCCCCCCCTGGCCCGCCCGCGCTTTGATCTTCACCTGACAGCTCTTGAGCTGCTCCGCCGTGGCCTGGGCCTGGGCCTTTTCCTCGGCCATGCGGGCGGCTTTGGCCTTGTCCTGCATCTTCATGGTGTTTACGTTCTCGGCGGTGGCCTCCACCGCCAGCTTCCGGGGCAGGAGGAAGTTGCGGCCGTAGCCGTCGGATACCTCCACCATCTGGCCCTTTTTGCCTTGGCCCTTCACGTCCTGCTGTAAAATTACCTTCATGGTTGGTTACCTCCTATGGAAATCCGGGCAAATGCCCACGTAAAAATAAATTCACTGTAGTCACGCCGCGGCTGTTCACGGCGCGGTTCTTTGGGGCCCCTGCAAAGCCGGCCTTTGGCTTTGTGGGGAAATGAAGCTTGCGGCGGCGCGCTCACGACGGCTCCACGCTTCCCTCAAAATAGCTGTCCAGCACCGCGTGAAGCTCCCGCTTTACCTCGTCCACCGTGCGGCCGGGGATCTGTGCCCCCGCCGCCGCCGCGTTGCCGCCGCCGCCCAGGGCCTCCACAATCACCTGCACGTTGGTGGAGCCGATGCTCCGGGCGGACAGGATCACCCGCCCGTCGGTGTCGGGATAGAGCACAAAGGACGCGCTGATGCCCGCGATGTTCAGCAGCTCGTCCGCCGCCTGGGCCGCTGTCACCCGGCCCACGGTGCTGTTTACCGCCGCGATGGCGATGTCCTGCCGGTACAGCTTGGCGGTCTGGATGATGCCGTATTTGGATACCGCGTCGCTGAGGTTGATCTGGAAGATCTTGCGCACCTCCCCGGTGTCGCCCCCCGCCCGGCGCAGCATGGCCGCGGCCTCGAAGGTGCGCCCCCCGGTGCGCATGGTGAAGTTCTTGGTGTCCAGCATCAGCCCCGCCATCATGGCCTGGGCCTCCCCGGGGAGCAGGTCGGTAGGCTCCATCAGATAGGCGATGAGCTCCGCCACCAGTTCGCTGGCGGAGGAGGCGTAGGGTTCGTGGAAGTTCAGCGCCGCCCCCTCAATGTAGGTGGCCGCGCGGCGGTGGTGGTCGATAACCGCCACCTTGTTGCAGGAAACCAGCAGATCCTGGTTCTGCACCTGCTCGGGCCGGTTGGTGTCCACCACCACCAGCAGGGAGCGGGAGTCCACCCGGAGCATGGCCTCCTGGCCGTCCACGAACACGCCCTCGTACTGGGGCATTTTCGCAACCCTGTCGTACAGATCGTCGGCGGGGGTGGACACGTTGTCCCGGATGATGTAGTGGGGAATGTTTTTCATCCGGGCGATGGCGCACACGCCCACCGCCGCCCCCACCGCGTCCATGTCGGGGGCTTTGTGGCCCATGACCATGACGCAGGATGCGTCCGCCACCAGCTCGCCCATGGCGGAGGCCATCACCCGGCTTTTGACCTTGGTGCGCCGCTCGGTTTCCTTGCTGCGCCCGCCGAAAAACTCAAAGGTAAAGCGGTTTTTCACCACCGCCTGGTCGCCTCCCCGGGACAGGGCCATTTCCACGGACAGGTTGGCAAAGCGGTAGAGTTCCTCGAAGGTGTCCCCGTCCACCCCCACGCCGATGGAGACGGTGGCGGCGATACCGGCGGGGTTGGTGACCTCCCGCACGCTGTCCAGCAGGGAGAATTTCTCCGCCTTGAAGCCCGCCAGATACTGCTCCTCAAACAAAAACAGGAACCGGTCCCGGTCCAGCCGGAGGAAAATGCCGTGGGATTCCTCCACCCAGTGGGACAGGCGCTGGCTGATCTGGCTGAGCATGGCGGATCGGACGTTCTCGTCCTGGCCGTTGATGGCGTCCTCGTAGTTGTCCAGCAGCAGCAGGGCCAGTACCGGCTTGGTGGCGTTGTAAATGTCCCGGGTATCGGCGAAATCGGTGACGTCCAGCCAGTAGGTGGTGGCCAGCACCGCTTCCTCCTTCCCGGCGGCGGGGCGGGCCATGCCGCCGAACACCTGGTACCGCCGGCCCTTGAACGCCACCTCGGCGGGGCACTCGCTCTTACCCTCCAGCAGCCAGCGGCTGTCGAACTCGGGGGCCAGATCGGACAGGAAGGTGTCAAAAATGCCCTCCTGGCTTCCGGTGATGCGCAGGAATTGATCGTTGGACCAGATCACCTCGTCGGTGTCGGGGCGGAACATCACCATGGGCAGGGGGCAGCTGAGGGTGCTGTCCCGGGTGGCCTGGTCCATGCTGTCCATCAGTTCCTTGAAATACTGGGCGGCCTCCTTCCGGCGGCGCAGGCCGGTTGCCAGAAAGGCTGCGAACAGCAGAACCACCACCGCAAGCTCCGCCGCCGCCGCGTCCGTCCGGCCCAGCAGGGCGGTGACGCCGCAGAAGGCCAGCAGCACCGCGAAGTACAGTCCGTGCCGGGGGGTGAAAATCCGCGTCAGCTTTTGATACACACTGTACACCTCTTTCCGTCCAGCGTACTGAAATATCGGGTAGATATTTGATTATATCAAATTCCGCCTGCAAAAACAATACCCAGTCAATGGACGCCCGCGCCCCGCTCGCAGCGGTTGCCCCAGGAGTCGATAAGCTCGCTGCCCCGGTAGACGCAGATGATCTCGCAGTGGTTGGAGCAGCCGCCGCAGCTGGCCTCCC
Organism: uncultured Oscillospiraceae bacterium; assembly: GCA_910579595.1. Classification (GTDB taxonomy): domain Bacteria; phylum Bacillota; class Clostridia; order Oscillospirales; family Oscillospiraceae; genus Enterenecus. Next base: position 18,480 of record CAJTVM010000017.1, on the reverse strand, counting down.
GGGTGCGGAACTCCATGTTCCCGACGGAGAAATCGAAGTCCTGCCGCCCGCTGCCCCGGCGCGCCAGGATGGCCACGCCCAAAGCGCCCATCAGGTGGCCGTTGGGGTCCACGATGACCTTGCAGCCCAGGGTGCGCTCGAAGGCGGCGACAACCCCCTGGTTTTTGCTGACTCCCCCTTGGAACACCACCGGGGAGACGATTTTTTTGCCCTTGCCCACGTTATTCAGGTAGTTGGCCGCCACCGCGTTGCATACGCCGGCGATGATGTCCTCACGGGGGTGGCCCATCTGGATCTTGTGCACCAGGTCGGACTCGGCGAACACGGTGCACCGGGCGGCGATCTGGGTGGGGTGGGTGGAGCGCAGGGCATACTCGCCGATGTCCTCCACCTCGATGCCCAGCCGCTTGGCCTGACTGGACAGGAACGCCCCGGTGCCCGCCGCGCACAGGGTGTTCATGGCGTAATCCACCGCCACCCCGTTTTCCACCAGGATGATTTTGGAGTCCTGCCCGCCGATCTCCAGGATGGTGCGCACATCGGGATAGAAGGTGGTGGTGCCCACGGCGTGGGCGGTGATCTCGTTTTTCACCATGGTGGCGCCCAGAATAGCGCCTACCAGCTTCCGGGCGGAGCCGGTGGTGCCGGTGGCCACGATTTTGTATTTCTCCTTGTCGAACTGGCCCGCCAACAGTCCCACCAGCTCCTTCACCGCGCCGATGGGGTCGCCCTGGGTCCAGATGTACTGGCTGGCCAGGATGTTGTTCTTTTTGTCGATGATGACGCCCTTGGTGGAGATAGACCCCACGTCAATGCCTAAATACGCGTGTTCCAAGTTAGAGTACCTTCTTTCTCATGTCAATCATATCGTAGAACGCTTCCAGACGGGTCATCAGCCCCACGTCGCTGGTCTGGGCGTCATAGGTCAGGTAAAGCACGGGGATTTTGTAGTCCGCGCTGATGTTTTGCAGCACCGGCATCACGTCGATTTCCGGGGTGCAGGTGGCGGACTTGATGTGGATGATGCCGTCGAAGCCCCGTTCGGCGCACTCCCGGGCGTACCAGATGTTGGCGGTGGAGGTGGGGCCCATGTCATACTGGCACAGGTCCCGGATCTTCACCCGCAGGTTTTTCTGCCCCGCCCCGAACCGGTCGCTGCCGTAGTTCAGGAACTGGTTGGTGACGTTCATCCAGCGGTGGACCTCCACCCGCATATCCGCCAGCTTCTGCTCGATCTCCAGGTTGGAGAAGGCGTCCATAGCGGTGTAGAACTCGCCCACGATGCCCACCTTCAGGGGCCGCCTGGGCTTGTCCAGCGGCACGGCGCGCAGTGAGCGCCTGGCGGTGCGGTAGCCCTCCTCCACATCGCTTTTGGCCTGGGCGGTGTACATGGTGGTCAGAAAGTCCTGGTACGCCTGCCTGTATTGGCCGCCGGTGGCGTCAAAGCCTACATTCTGGTAGTATTCCGCAGTGATCTCGTCCAGGTACTCCACCATGTGGACGCCCTCCATAAACTGGGTCAGGAACCGGGCGGGGTTTACCTTGGGGTTGAACCGGCGGACGATGCGGATGTACTCCTTTTTCTTGCTCATGTCGTAGTCGGACAGGTTGATGAAGTCGAACTGGTAGCCCAGATCCCGAAGAATCTGCTCCAACAGCTCCCCGTAGTAGCCCAAGCGGCACAGGCCGTGGGTCATGAGCAGGGTGTCCGCCCCAGCCTCCAGGGACTCGATCATGCTGCCCAGCATGGTTTTGAAGGGGGTGCACACAAAGTCGGGGCTGTATTTGGTGCCCAGCTCCATGGTGCGCTTGGTGAGCGGCGGGGGCATGACGTACCGGCAGCCCAGGGCCTGCTCCACGATGTATTTGAACGCGCAGTTGTACTCCGCGTACCGGGGGAAGGAGATGTTCCTCGTTTTTGCCTCTGCCATTACAGCGTCCCCTCCTTAAAGCGGATGATGTCGATAAAGCTCTCCAGACGGGTTTCCACCCCGGCGGTGCCGCTCTGGCTGTCCAGCACCAGGTTCAGCATGGGGATGCCCTTCACCCGGCGGGTGATGAGCTCGTTGACCATGGCGTCGGGGCCGCAGGGGAAGGCGCTGAGCAGGATGATGCCGTCTACGTCATGCTGGTGCATGGCAATGCCGCCTAAAATTTCCCGGCTGATCTCCCACTTGCAGGTGGGGGACAGCTCGTGGCTGCGCTTCAGCGCCGCCTCACGGTCCACCAGGTCCGCCCGGACGGGAATCACCCCCACCCGCTTGAGGTAGTCCGCCACCGGCTTGCCCATGAGGGGATCCTCCGCCACGTAGCTGTGGGCGGCGATGAGCACCTTCATGCCATCCCGCTTGTAGAGCAGCTCATGCTTCTGCACCCGCTCCTTAAACCGGGCCTGTTCCGCCTTTTTCGCCAGCCGCCAGGCCCGTTTTACCGCCTTGCCGGAGCAGTCCAGGCTGCGGCCCATCTCCAGGAAGGCGGTTTCCTCGTCCAGCTTTTTCATCTCCTCGTCGATCTCATAGGAGAGGAACTTCTGCCGCTCATTGCGGAACACGTTGCGCACCAGATCCGGCGTGCTCTCGAACCGGGTGCACAGGCTGTGGTGCCGGCCGAAATTGCTCACCCGCGGCGCCAGGATGTAGTCGCACTTCCCCACCAGCGCCGCCACATGGCCCAGGTAGATTTTCAGCGACAGGCACGCCTCGTCGATGGCAAGGGCGGCGCCCCGCTCCAGGATTTCCCTGTCCGTGGGGGCGCTTACCACCGGTTCCATGCCCAGCTGAACGAAAAAGGTCCGCCACAGGTCGCGATAGCGGTAATACAGCATGGCCCGGGGAAGCCCGATTTTAATTGGCTGATTGTCCATATTGTTGTCCCCATATTCTCTATAAAATAGGCTGTTTTGCCCAAAACGCGCCCAAAGGCAGACTTTGCCATGGGCATACAAACGCCATTATACCACAGCGGTGCCGGAATGGCTATCCTTTTTTAATAAGTGGCGTTCAGTTTTACGATGAGAACGGAGATTTAGAACCGAATGAAACCGTGTTGTAGAGAAATCCCGTTCTTCCTGATGGAAGAACGGGATTTCTCTTATGCCCTTTTCCAAACCGCCCCACCGGGCACGTCGGTGATCTCAACCCCCTGGGCCTTCAGCTCGTCCCGGATGCGGTCGGCCTCGGCGAAGTTTTTCGCCTTCTTCGCCTGGGAGCGTTGGAGCACCAGCGCGTCGACATCCGGGTCGCCCTCGCCCCGGATGACAAAATCGCCGGATCCGGTGGCGGACTTGGCCTGCGCCGCCTCCTTCTCACGCAGCAGCGCCGCCTGTTCCAGCAGCGACAGGGACAGCACTGTATCAAAGCTGGCCAGAACCGCCCGCTTGGTCACGTCGTTCACCGGGGCCTTGAGCACGTCGTACAGGCAGGTGATGCCCATGGAGGTGTTCAAATCGTTGCCCACCTGGGTGAGGAACTTCTCCTTGAGGTGGGCGGCGGCTTCCTCATCCACCCCGCCGTCCGTCCCGGTGAGTGCGGCGATACGCTTAATCAGTTTATGATACGCCCCCGCGGCATTGTCCAGGTTCTCCCAGGAGAACACAAGCCCCTTGCGGTAGTGGCTTTGCAGGCAGAAGAAGCGGTAGGCCAGGGGGTCATAGCCCTTTTCCTCCAGCAGGGAAACGGTCAAAAATTCCCCCTTGGATTTGGACATCTTGCCGGAGTTGGTGTTCAGGTGGTGGACGTGGAACCACTGTGCGCACCAGGGGTGGCCCAGGTAGGCCTCAGATTGGGCGATCTCGTTGGTGTGGTGGGGGAAGGCGTTGTCCACCCCGCCGCAATGGAGATCCAGATATTCCCCGTTATACTTCATGGAAATGCAGGAGCACTCGATATGCCAGCCGGGGTAGCCAATCCCCCAGGGGGAGTCCCATTTCAGCGCCTGGTCCTCGAACTTGGACTTGGTGAACCAGAGGACGAAATCATTTTTGCTGCGCTTGTTTTCGTCCTCCTCCACGCCCTCCCGGACGCCCACGGCCAGATCTTCCTCATCGTGGTCGTTGAACACATAATAGCGGTCCAGCTTGGAGGTGTCGAAATACACGTTGCCCCCAGAAACATAGGCATAGCCCTTGTCCAGCAGGGCAGACACCACCTGGATGAACTCGTCGATCAGCCCGGTGGCGGGCTGTACCACATCAGGGGTTTTGATGTTCAGCTTGGCGCAGTCATCAAAAAAAGCGTCGGTGTAGAACCTGGCGATGTCCATCACGGACTTGTTCTCCCGCTTGGCGCCCTTGAGCATCTTATCCTCGCCGGTGTCCGCGTCGGAGGCCAGATGGCCCACGTCGGTGATGTTCATCACCCGGTTCACATCGTAGCCCTCGTACCGCAGGAATTTCTCCAGCACGTCCTCCATGATGTAGGAGCGCAGATTGCCGATGTGGGCGAAATGGTAGACGGTGGGGCCGCAGGTGTACATCTCCACCCGGTTGGGGGTATGGGTGCGGAATTCCTCCTTTTTGTGGGTGACGGAATTGTAAAGATACATGGCATTGTCCTCCGTTTCAGATTTTCTGTTCGGTGAATTTCTCGTCCAGCAGTTTTTCCAGCGCCTCCACCCGGTTGGACAGGGCGGCCAGCCGCTCCAAATTGGGGTTCTTCACGCTGGTCTGGTCCACCTCGTCGGCGTAATGGGTGGAGCGCCCCGCGATTTTCACGATCTGGGCGGGGATGCCCACGGCGGTGGCGTCGGGGGGCACCTCGCTGAGCACTACCGCGTTGGCGGCAATGCGGGCGTTGTCCCCCACCTTGAACGGCCCCAGCACCTTGGCCCCGGTGGAGATGAGCACGTTGCTGCCAATGGTAGGGTGGCGCTTGCCCTGGTCCTTGCCGGTGCCGCCCAAGGTGACGCCGTGGTAGATCAGGCAGTCGTCCCCCACCTCGGCGGTTTCGCCAATCACGATGCCCATGCCGTGGTCGATGACCAGGCGGCGTCCGATCTTCGCGCCCGGGTGGATCTCGATGCCCGTCCAGAACCGGCTCCACTGGGACACCAGCCGGGCCAGGAACTTCAAGTGGCGACAGTATAAAAAGTGGGCTAATCTGTGGTAAAGGATGGCGTGCACCCCGGGGTAGAGCAGGAAAATCTCCAGCCTGCTCCTTGCCGCCGGATCCCGGGCCTGGTAGGCCCGCAGCGTTTCGCCCAATCGGGTCATAGAAAAAGCTCCTCCTTGTCCAAATAAAAAAACCCCTCATGTCCCAAGGACATGAGAGGCGGCAGATAACCGCGGTTCCACTCTCGTTTTTCACTCAAGGCCGTGACGTGGCCGGACGGGGGGCGCACAAGTCCCCCTCGCTCCCGCTTGCATTTCATCCCAACCATCCCCGAGGGCCGCTTCCAGCCGATGGCGGCCCCTCTCTGCCGGTTCCCGATGGGACTACTCCCCGCGTTCATCGCGATATTTTGTTGTCATGTTTGCGAATTGGCCAGGGCGCTTGCTTAGAACCTGTATTCACTTTCGCCCCCGCTGTCTGCTTCCTTGCTTGCCGTACTGTCCCAATATATTATCACGGCGTCAAAAGTGTGTCAAGAAAAAATCAGCCGGGCTGTTTGCAAAAAAATTCTTGACAAATGAGTTAGCATATGCTATCTTTATTTCAGCAGTTAGCATCTGCAAACTGCCGCGAAATTTTCTTACTCCTCCAATGTTTCGAACCAAGCCAGGGCCCGCGCCGGACAGCGCGGGCCCTGGCTTATCCCCCGCTGCGGCTCAGGCGCATCAATATAAGAACCTGTATTCACAACCTCAATTCACCGTTTGGCCGGGTCTGTTCCCGCCATGCCGCGTTAAATTTTCTTGAAATAAACACAATGATTCCTGCGAAAATTTGCCTTGCCTGACGGGAAAATCCCTCCCCCATCCGGCGGTTTCGGCTGTGAATACAGGTTCTAAGACGGGCTTGCCTTGACAACGGCCGGGGGGTATAATATTCTAAAGTGCAAAAACAGATCTGCCGCCCTGAGCGTATCCGCCCCCGCGGGGCGTTTTTTAGGAGGTTGTTTTACCATGCAGGAATTTGAAAAACGCTATGACGGCCTCACGGTCGAAAAATCCATGCAGGAGTTCTGGCAGGAGAACGAGGTATACAAATTCACCCCCGACGCCTCCCGGCCCATCTACTCCATCGACACCCCGCCCCCCACGGTGAACGGCAAGCTCCACATCGGCCACATCTTCAGCTACACCCAGGCGGAGATGATCGCCCGCTACCGCCGTATGCGCGGCTTCAACGTGTTCTACCCCTTCGGCTTCGACGACAACGGCCTGCCCTCCGAGCGGCTGGTGGAGCAGGAGAGCGGCGTGAAGGCCAAGGATCTGCCCCGCAGCGAGTTCTGCGAGAAGTGCGTGTCCACCACCCAGAAATACGAAGCGGAGTTCAAGGCCCTGTGGCAGTCCATGGGCTTCTCCTGCGACTGGAACCTGCAATACTCCACCGTGAGCCAGGAGGTCCAGGCCCTGTCCCAGAAGTCCTTCATCGAGCTGGCCCGTGCGGGCCGGGCCTATATCAAGGAGTCCCCGGTGCTGTGGTGCACCGAGTGCCAGACCTCCATCGCTCAGGCGGAGCTGGAGACGAAGGATCTGGATTCTTCCTTCAACTACATCCCCTTCATGGGGGAGGAGGGGACGATTGAAATCGCCACCACCCGGCCCGAGCTGCTGTACGGCGTGGTGTGCGTGTTCGTCAACCCGGAGGACGAGCGCTATAAGAAGTATGTGGGCAAAACCGTGAAGGTGCCCCTGTACGATTTCGAGGTGCCCGTGATCGCCGACGAGAAGGCCGCCATCGACAAGGGCACCGGCGCAGTCATGTGCGCCACCTTTGGCGACACCACCGACGTGGAGTGGGTGGAGCAGTACCAGATGCCCTATAAGAAGGTGGTCATGCCCGACGGCATGATCGCCGCCGACGTACCCTATGTGGGCGGGATGCACGTGAAGAAGGCCCGCAAGGAGATCATCCACCTGCTGGAGGAAAAGGGCCTGCTGCTGAAAACCGAGCCCATCACCCACACCGTGTCCGTCCACGAGCGCTGCGGCACCTCGGTGGAAATCCTGCCTTCCAAGCAGTGGTATATCGACATCCTCTCCATGAAGGACGAGCTGCTGGCGGCGGGGGAGAAGATCAACTGGTATCCCGCCTCCATGAAGAACCGCTATGTCAACTGGGTGGAGAACCTGAAATGGGACTGGTGCATCTCCCGCCAGCGATACTTCGGCGTGCCCTTCCCCGTGTGGTACTGCGCCAAGTGCGGCAAGGCCCACTTCGCTGATTTGGACAGCCTGCCCGTCAACCCGCTGGAGACCGAATACAAAGGAACCTGCGAGTGCGGCTGTACCGAATTCATCCCGGAATCCGCCGTGCTGGACACCTGGGCCACCTCGTCCATCACCCCCCAGATCAACAAACACGCCGCCGCCAAGTACGGCGTGGACCAGGACTTCGCCCCCATGAGTATGCGCACCCAGGCCCATGAGATCATCCGCACCTGGGCGTTCTACACCATTGCCAAGAGCATCTACCACACCGGGGACATCCCCTGGAAGGACATTATGATCTGCGGCTTTGTGCTGGCCAAGCCCGGCGAAAAGATCAGCAAATCCAAGGGCAATGCCAAGCTCACCCCCCAGGCCCTCATCGAGGCGTACTCCGCCGACATCATCCGTTACTGGGCGGCCAGCGCCCGGCTGGGCACCGACACCTACTTCGACCAGAAGGAGATGCAGGACGCCTCCAAGCGCACCATCACCAAGCTGTGGAACTCGTCCAAGTTTGTGCTGTCCCACCTGACCGACTTCGACCCCGCTTACCAACCCACGGTTTCCCTGCCCATCGACCGTTGGCTGGTGGAGCGCACCAACGCCACCGTCCGGGAGGCCAGCCGCCTGCTGGACCAGTACGAGATCGGGCTGGCCCGGAAGGTCGTCGACGACCTGTTCTGGAAGGATCTGTGCGACAACTATATTGAGATTGCCAAGGAGCGCCTCTACGAGCCGGACATCCACGGCGTGGAGGAGCGCAAATCCGCCCAGGCGGCTATCTACTACTGTCTGCTCAACGTGTTGAAGCTGTACTCCATCTATATTCCCCACCTGACCGAGTATATCTATCAGAAGGGCCTGCGGGAGTTCGTGGGCGTTACCTCCATCCACCAGACCCTGTGGCCCGAGGTGGAAGCGGTGGATGAGGAGCTGCTGGAGTTTGGCGAACAGCTCAAGGACGCGGTGTCCCTGATGCGTAAGTACAAGTCGGAGAACAACCTGTCCATGCGCGCCGAGGTGGACGAGTTTGTGGTGGACGGCTCCAAGAAGTTCGAGGCGTGGTTCCAGGCCACGGAGAAAGATCTGTACGCCTGCTCCCACGCGAAAAACGTGATTTTCAAGTACGCTGAGGAATAACTGAAACATTGACGGCGAAAGCGCCGCCCTGGCTGGGGCGGCGCTTTTCTACGCGGATTGAAAATTTTCCGTTCCCATGTGATAATTGGGGATGCTGATTCGTTTTATAGGTGTGGCCACAAGCAAGAAGCGCGGAGCGCCCGGGAGCAGGTGGCTAAGACCCGAAGCGGAGTGGACGGCTTGGCGGCCCAAAGGGCCGGCAAACGGCGCACACAGTCGGAGGAGCTTAGACACCGTTGCGGAGGGCGCGCAGCGTGACAATGAAGAAGCGCGGAGCGCCCGGGAGCAGGTGGCTAAGACCCGAAGCGGAGTGGACGGCTTGGCGGCCCAAAGGGCCGGCAAACGGCGCACACAGTCGGAGGAGCTTAGACACCGTTGCGGAGGGCGCGCAGCGTGACAATGAAAAAGCGCGGAGCCGTTGTGAGCAGCGGGCTTTGCGTTCATAAAAGGAGGCGAACGCGATGGACGCGGAACATCTGGCGGAGCTGTTCCGCCGGTACGGCGACGACGTGTTCCGGCTGGCGTACAGCTACTTGGGACACCGTGCTGATGCGGAGGACGTGTGCCAAAGCGTATTTCTACGTCTGGCGGAGGGAAAAACCACCCTGCTGCCGGGACGGGAAAAGGCGTGGCTGCTCACCTGCGCGGCCAACGCCTGCAAAAGCCAGCTGCGCTCATTCTGGTGCAGGAATGTGGGCGAGTTGGACGAGAGCCTCCCCTTCCGGGACGGCAGCGATAGGGAGGTATGGCAGGCTGTGATGACCCTGCCCCCCAAATACCGGGCGGTTATCCACCTCTATTATTGGGAGGGTTACGCCCAAGGGGAGATTGGGGACATCCTGCATATCTCCCGCACCGCGGTCCAGACCCGGATGCAGCGTGCCCGGGCAATGCTGAAAAAGGAGCTGAGTGATAATGAGGGATTACCGGCGCGTGATGGAACAAGTTAGGCTGAGCGACGAAAAAAAGGAGGAAATTTTGACCATGCTGGAGAACCAGAATACCAATACCAAGAAGTACCGTATGCCCAAGGTAGGCAAGGTCGTGCTGGCGGCGGCGCTGGCGGTGGGCTGCGTGCTGTCCATCGCGGCGGGTCTGCCCGCCCAGGTGTACAATTTCATGAGCGGCGGCTCGATGACCGTGCTGCCCGGGACAAATGAAGTGTATCTCGAGGCCGGTTTCACCGGCGCGGAGGAAGACGCGCCTGTCAGGGCGGAAAATGACCGGCTGTGGCTGGCCGCCGACGGGCAGAAGCTGGATATCACCGATCAGGTGGATGAGAACACCCCCTATATCCACGAACACACCGACCCCGCCACCGGTAATAAAGGCTATCTGATTGCGGGCGGCACTCCGGAGGACTTCGGCTGGGTGGAGATCGTCCAGTTTGAGATCGACGGCTCGATTGCCATGAGCGGCAACAATTACGATACGGTCAGCATCGCGGAATTGTATGAAGCTCAGAAAGCGCAGAAGGAAGCCAACGGCGGCACATTTGAAATGGTTGACCCAGGCAGCCACCGTCCTTGGCTCCAAGCCGCAATCGACCAGTTGGGCTTGGATATTTAAACCCGGCAGAAACGCAAAACAAGGGCCCGGAACTTCCGTTCCGGGCCCTTTGCCGTGCGCCAGTCGTAATCCGCGCCGTCATCCGGCGGTTTCGGCTGTGAATACAGGCTCTTAGTCCACAGGCTCCACCCAGCCGTAGGGATCCGGCTCGGTGCCCCACTGGATGCCGGTGAGGGTGTCGTACAGCCGCTGGGTCAGGTGGCCGATCCTGCCGCCGCTGACCTCCACCCGGGTGTCGCCCTCCGCCAGTAGGCCGATGGGGGACACCACCGCCGCGGTGCCGGTGCCCCAGGCCTCCTCCAGGGTGCCTGCCTTGGCGGCGTCAAACAGCTCCTGGGCGGAGATCAGCCGCTCCTCCACGTTGTAGCCCCAGTCCCTCATCAGCTCCAGGCAGCTCTTGCGGGTGATGCCGGGGAGCACCGACCCGGTGAGTTCCGGGGTGACAACGGTGTTGTTGATCTTGAACATGACATTCATAGACCCGACTTCCTCAATGTACTTGCGGTGGACGCCGTCCAGCCACAGCACTTGGGAGAAGCCCTGGCCCTCCGCCCGCTCCCCGGCGCGGATGGACGCGGCATAGTTGCCGCCGCACTTGGTGAAGCCGGTGCCGCCCTTAACGGCGCGGACGTCCTCGTCCTCCACGTAAATCTTCACGGGGTTAATGCCCTCGGGATAGTAGGCCCCCACCGGGCAGCAGATCACCGCGAACAGGTAGCTGCGGGAGGCGTGGACGCCCAGCCCGTTGTCGGTGGCGATGATGAAGGGACGGATATAGAGGGAGGTGCCGATCTTCTCGGGCACCCAGCGCTTGTCCTCCGCTACCACGGCCTTCACGGCCTGGACAAAGTCGTCCTCGGGGATCTCGGGGATGCACATACGGCGGCAGGAGGAGTTCATCCGGCGGGCGTTCTCATAGGGGCGGAACAGCTGCACCCTGCCCTCGGGAGTGCGGTAGGCCTTCATGCCCTCAAAAATCTCCTGGGCGTAGTGGAACACCATGCAGGCCAGCTCGAAGGGCTGGGGGCCATAGGGCACCACCCGGGCATCATGCCAGCCCTGGCCGGCATCGTAATTCATCAGGAACATATGGTCGGTGAAGGTTTTCCCGAACTCCAGGGTATCGGGATCGGGCAGGGGTTTGGGATCTGCGGTGCGGGTGATCTGAATATCCAGCATAAGGCACGGCTCCTTTTTCACGTAGTAAATTCGGTTTGTGCGAATGAAGGCTATTATACCACAGGCGCGAAGCGCCGCAGTGGTATATACAGCTCAATCCTCATAATACTCGCCTGCGAATATTATACCAGCGCCGGGGCTGGGACGCAATGATCTTTTTCCCAAAATATGACCCGTCCCGGCGGGAGGAATCAGCTCCGGTACGCGCCAAGAAAATTGAACTTTTCCTTGACATTTGGAAAAATGTACGGTATTATGTTTTAGTCTGCCGCTTGATATTGTTTCGCGGCAAACCATCCTTGCCTCCGGCGCGGTCGGAGGCCATAAGCCCATAAGGAGGTGCAAAAGCAATGGCAAAAGTAAGCAGCAATTACGAGGTGCTCTACATCCTCAACCCCACCCTGGGTGAGGAGGAAACCGCCGCCCTGGTGGCCCGCTTCAAGGAACTGGCCGAAGGCCGCGGCACCGTGGCCGAGGTGGACGAGTGGGGCAAGCGCCGTCTGGCCTACCCCATCAACGATCTGGAAGAGGGCTACTACGTCCTGATGACTTTCTCCGCCGACCCCGCGTTCCCCGCTGAGCTGGATCGTCTCATGCGCATCAACGTCAGCGTCATGCGCTCCATCATCGTCAGCAAGGAAGACTGAAGGGGGAGCACAAAATGCTCAATCACATTGTAATCATGGGCCGTCTGGCCCGTGACCCGGAACTGCGCCATACCCAGACCGGTACCCCGGTGTCCACCTTTACCCTGGCGGTTGACCGGGATTTCCGGGACAAGACCACCGGCGAGCGGGCCACCGACTGGATCGACGTGGTGGCCTGGCGCGGTACCGGCGAGTTCGTTTCCCGCTACTTCACCCGGGGCCGTATGGCCGTGGTGGAGGGCCGTCTGCAAATCCGCGACTGGACCGACAAGGAGGGCAACAAGCGCCGCTCCGCCGAGGTAGTGGCAGACAACGTCTATTTCGGCGACTCCAAGCGGGACGGCGACAGCAGCTACTCCGGGGATCGGGGCGGCAGCTATGGCGGGAATTACGGCGGCGGCTACGGCGGCCAACCCAGCCGTCCCGCGGCCCCAGCCCCCGCTGCCGATTACGGCATCCCGTCGGGGGGCGACCAGTTCTCGGAGCTGGCCGACGACGACGGCGATCTGCCCTTCTAAGCGAAGGAAGGGCTTATCTCACATAAAGGAGGTCTGCCAATTATGGCTATGGATAATGCGAAGCCCCGCGGCAGCCGCAAGCGCCGCAAAGTGTGCGCGTTCTGTGTGGACAAGGTGGAACAGATCGATTACAAGGACGCCCAGAAGCTCAAGCGCTATCTGTCCGAGCGTTCCAAGATCCTGCCCCGCCGCACCACCGGCACCTGCGCCATGCACCAGCGCCAGCTGACCGACGCCATCAAGCGCGCCCGTCATGTGGCCCTGCTGCCCTACGTGACCGACTAAAATCGCCATAGAAGCCCCCCGGAGCAATGCTCCGGGGGGCTTTCGTTTCCGTCCAATCCTAAACAATTCTTCATAATTTTTTAGGAGAACCTTTGTTGTGCTTTCCCGCGTCCTGGTATAATATAGGGAACAGACAAAAACCCGCATCGGAAAGCAGGGAAACGTTATGGAGAGCAAGAGAATCAAAATCCTCCTTTGGGTGATAACCATCGCCATTTTAGCCGGCAGCGCCTGGGCGCTGTACGCCACCGGGTTCTTCCAGGCGGCCCGCTCGCCGGAGGCGCTGGGGGAGTACATCAGCCGCTGCACCCCCTGGTCGCACCTGGCTTATTTCGGCATCCAGCTGATCTCCGTGGTCATCGCCCCCATCCCCAGCAACATCACCGCCGCGGCGGGGGCGTTCCTGTTCGGGCTGTGGCCGTCCTTCCTGCTCACCTGGGGGGCGGTGGCGGCAGGTTCCGCCATCGTGTTTATGCTGGCCCGGCTGCTGGGGCAGAAATTCGCCGGGCAATTCGTCAGCGAAAAGCTGTCCGATCGCTACCTGGACGTGATCCGCCGCAAGCGGGACGTATTCCTGCTGCTGGCCTTCCTGTTCCCCTTCTTCCCCGATGACCTGCTGTGCATCCTGGCGGGGCTGACGGACATCTCCTTCAAACGGTTTTTCCTGCTGGTGATCGCGGCCCGGCCCTGGGGGCTGCTGGTGGCCTGTATGGTGGGCAGTGCCACGGTGTCCATTCCCCTGTGGGGCATGGCGCTGCTGGGCGCCGCCGGGCTGGCCGTATTTCTGCTGGCTATGAAATACGGCGATAAGCTGGAGGACGCTATCATGAAACGCTTTGAGCAATAAAACGGACGGGCCGCTGCAAAACCGCAGCGGCCCGTTTCCTCATTTTTTGTTGCGCACGAACACCTGGGTGCCCTGATACTTGGCGTTATGCCGTTCATCGATCTCAAAGCCGTCCAGGGCGGCGATAAACCGGGACAGCTTGGCATAGCCGTAATTCCGGGCGTCAAAGTCCGGCTGCTTTTTGATCAGCAGCGTGCCCAAATCGCCCAAGTAGGCGTAGCCGTCCTCGTCCGCCAGATCCTCCACCGACTGGGCGATAAGCTCTTTGACAGACAGAGCGGGGCTTTCCGCAGGGGCGGGGGCCTTTTTCTTTGCCTTGCCCGCCGGAGCGGGGGCTTCCTGCTCGGCGGCCTTCAGGGATTCGATGTAGACAAACTTGTCGCAGGCCACAATGAAGGGCTTGGGCGTTTTTTTCTCCCCCATGCCGTACACCTTCATCCCGGCCTCCCGCAGACGGGTGGCCAGACGGGTGAAATCACTGTCGCTGCTCACCAGCACAAAGCCGCCGCAGTTGCCGGAATACAAAATGTCCATAGCGTCGATAATCATAGCCGAGTCGGTGGCGTTTTTCCCGGTGGTGTAGCTGTACTGCTGGAATGGGGTGATGGCGTGCTCCAGCAGCAGAGGCTTCCAGCCGCCCATGTTGGGGGCCGTCCAGTCGCCGTAGATGCGCTTGATGGTGGCCGCGCCGTATACCGCCACCTCCGCCATGATCTCCCGCAGGGCGGTGCGGGGGGCGTTGTCCGCGTCGATAAGGACTGCTAAGCGCAGTTCGTTTTCCATAGTTGGGCTCTCCTTTTCCCTTGGTTGCCGAGCTGATGGATTTTAGTATATCATATGTTGCGGGAATTGACCAGAGTAAAAAATTTCTCCCCGGTGCAACAATCCGCCCCGCTGGGGCGTGTTATAGACAGAAGGGGCCCCGCAAAGCCGTCCTTCAGGTTTTGCGACAACGAAAGGAGGTGGAACAGTGAGCCACTCCAACCGGTTGGAAGAATTGGTAAACAAGTATGAAAACACCCTGTTCCGCACGGCGCTGGCCATTCTGGGCGATGTGCAGGAGGCGGAGGACGCAGTGCAGGACGCCTACCTGCGCTATCTGGAAAAACGCCCGGAGCTGCGGGACGGGGAGCACGAAAAGGCGTGGCTGCTGAAGGTGACGGCCAACCGCTGCAAGAGCACCCTGCGCACCCGCAAGCGCCACCCGGCGGTGGAGCTGCTGGATGTGTACCCGGCCCCGGACGGGGACAGTCAGGAGCTGATGGAGGCTATCCTGGCCCTGCCCGCCAACCAGCGCTCGGCGGTGCATCTGCACTACTACGAGGGCTACACCTCAGAGGAGATCGGGATGATTTTAGGCCAGCGGCCCGGCACGGTGCGATCCCACCTCAGCCGCGCCCGGGAGGCATTAAGACGTTACCTGACCGATAACGAAAAAGGAGAATTGATATGAAGAAATACTTTGAGTATATGGACGAGCGACAGGTTTCCGACACCCTCCACCAGCGGCTGCTGGAGTTGGAGCCGCCGCAGAAGCGCCCCACAGCATGGAAAAAGTACGGCGGAATCGCAGCGGCGCTGGCGCTGGTGTGCGGCGTGGGGGCCTGGGGTCTGGGCCATGGCGGCTGGGACGCGTTGGCGGACAACTTCCGCCCCAATGCCGAAATAGTGCCGGAAATCGCCGATATCGAGGAGTCCGCCATCCCCGACATCGCCATTGTGGAGCCTGGGGATGAAATCGAGCCGGGGATGAAAACCATCGATGGATACGAAATTTCAGATGGAGAGGTCACCTCCTACTTCGTCCTGCCCTATATTGAGTACGGTCCACCGTCCGGCGTCGGGACGGATTACTCCCTGGCCCCGCCGGACGGAGGGCTGCGGGCTGCCACCAGGGATGACGCGCTGGCACTGGTGGGAGGCGAGGACGCGCTCACAGCCCATTTGAACTGGGGTGAATGTAGATTTAGCGGCACCGTGGGTTTTGAGGCCGACGGCACGGTGTGGATGATGAGCCTCTGGGGGGAGAATGCGGACACCGCGTTCAGCCTGGAGCTGTCCCCCAACCATATGCCCCCTACCTGCTGTGTGGCGATGGGGGAACAGCGCACCATCACCAATGTATGGGGCGTAGAGGTCAGCGGCGTGAATAGCGCGGGAGCCTACGGCGATACGGAGCGGGGCGTCTATATGGACGTATCCCGAGAGGTGGAGTTTATCGCCAACGGCGTGGGCTGCCGCCTGAAGGCCTACGGCACCCAGGATAGGGCGGTGGAGGAGCTTGTCTCCCGGTTCGTCCGCTGGGCCATCGTGGAGGGGCTGGATCTGTCCGGGATCAGCTCAGCGGGGGCCAGGCCGCCGGAGGCCGGCCCTGGCTACAGCGCAGGTGAACCCAACTACGAGCCAAACTGGGACGACAGCGTGGATGATTACGACAGCGACTGCCCCTACTGCGTGGACGGCACGGCGCACACCCACCGCACCCAGGAAGCGGCAGGCCCCGGCTATCACGCCCCCGCCGGGAATCTCCCGGACGGTTAAATGTGGCAGACCTACAGCAGGAGGCCGTGATCGGCCTTCTGAACCAGCAAGGGCGCTACCTGGGGGCCCGGCGGCTGCTGATTGGGTGCGGCTCCAGCCCCCAGTGGCGCAACCTTGACCAGTGAACAGCGAAGGCCGCCCTCTTTTTTTGCTGTCATACTATAAACAAGAGAATATGACAGTGTTTTCTGCACGAGTGTCCAATATTTTTTGAGGGAAAAAGATGTTGTGAAAATCTTGATACTCCTTTATACTGTCATCATAAATACATCCACAAAAAAAGTTTGAGTTTCTTGTCACAAATCCAGTTTGTGCCAGTCTAATCTCTTCAGGAGGTGTTTTTATGAGCACAAAAGAAAATCAAGAGCTGTCTGAACTGATTGGACAGGCTACCGCCGGGGATAAGGCCGCGCTGGAGACGGTGCTGGCCGGTGTGCAGGATCTGGTGTTCAACCTGTCCCTGCGGATGCTGGGCACATTTCATGACGCGGAGGATGCGTCTCAGGACATTCTTCTGAAGGTAATGACCCACCTCTCCTCCTTCAAAGGGGAGAGCACCTTCACCACCTGGGTCTTCCGTATTGCGGTGAACCATCTCAAAGACTACAAGAAGCATATGTTCGCCCAATTCCCTCTGAGCTTTGAGTTCTACGGAGATGACATCCGCAGCGGAAGGATTCAGGATGTGCCCGACCTGACCCAAAATGTAGAAAAGGCAATCTTGGCCGAAGAGCTGAAGCTGTCCTGTACGAACGTCATGCTCCAGTGCCTGGACCCGGAGAGCCGCTGCATCTTCATTCTGGGAACGATGTTCCGTGTTGACAGCCGGATCGCCGGGGACATCCTGGGCATCTCTCCAGAAGCCTATCGACAGCGGCTTTCCAGAGTGCGGAAAAAGATGGCTGATTTTCTCTCCGAATACTGCGGTGAGTATGGAGAGGGAACCTGCCATTGCGTGAACCGTGTCAACTATGCCATCCAGAATCACCGGATCGCCCCCGACCGGCTGGACTTTACCGCTGCCAAGCCAAGCGATACCGCTGTGGAGGTGAAAGCGGCCATGGAGGAGATCGACGGATACTCCCAGCAATTCTCGTTCTGTCGGGCATACCAGTCCACAGAGCGGTTAAAGCGGATGATCCGTGACTTTCTGAACGGCCCGGCCTTTTCCACGGTTGCGGAAGCATAGGGGGTGGAGCGATGAATACACAGATGATTTTGGACTATCTGACCGAGCTGAGCGCCAACAACAACCGGGAATGGTATCACGCCCATAAGGCCGAGTACCAGGCGGCCAACGGGCAGTTTGAGGAACTGATCCAGGCGCTGATTGTCCGAATTGGGGAATTTGACGGCAGCATCCTCGGCCACGCCCCCAGGGAACTGACCTTCAAGCTGGTTCGGGACACCAGATTCAGCCATGACAAGTCTCCCTATAACCCCGCGTTCCGGGCGCACATCTCCTCCATGGGAAAGCTGCCCATTCCGGTGGGCTACTATCTGATGCTCAAGCCGGGCGGGCAGTCCTTCCTGGGCGGTGGCCTGTTCGCTGATATGTTCAAGGACGCCACCAGGACGGTGCGGGATTATATCTCGAAGCACGGCAGCGAGTGGGAAGCGATCATTACCGCTCCGTCTTTTCAGGAGCACTTTACCGTGGGCGGATCAGCACTGAAAAATGTCCCGGCTGGATACGAGAAGGATCATCCCCAGGCAGAATATCTGAAATATAAGAGCTGGTATCTTGAATATCCTATCCAGGATAAAGACCTAGCAGACAGCGATCTGTTCTTGTCCAAAGCGGCAGATATTTTCCGATTGATGAAACCATTTAACGATTATCTGAACAGTGCCCTTATAGGATTCAAAATGCCTGCCAGGTGACGGGCGATTTCTTTGTAAACTACCGAAGGGCGGCGCCTCACAATGAAGCGCCGCCCTTCTTCATGCCGCCAGCATGATATGGATGCAGGGATTTCATCACCCCAGCCTCTCGAAAATGATCTGCTTACGCAGATAGAGGTTCGCAACCGCCAAGGTAACGTCCTCCCGGCTTCCCGCCTGCATCATCTCCCAGCGGATGTTATCACAGGTGGTAAAATCATCGTTGTAGAGTGCCGCCATGACCTTTTGGTCAGTGGACAGGTCGCTGACGCCAGCCTCAGCACACCTGATCAGCTCGGCGGTGGACAGCAGCGCCTGCTTGGACAGGGCCAGGACCTGCACCTCCCGCTGATTGGGGCGATCCCGCCGGAACAGCAGCTTGGCCTTGGATGCGGAAACGCCATCCAGCAGAACCATCTTCAAGAAGGTCACGGCCCGCAGGGGAATACTCTCCGAAATGGGAACGACATAGAGCCTGCCCAGCAGGTCATAAAGCGCCTCGAAGTCGGTGTCGCCGTTGCCAGACACAACCAGCCCGCGGACCTCCAGCCGCTTCAG
>CAJTVM010000016.1 GCA_910579595.1 uncultured Oscillospiraceae bacterium | reverse complement strand
GGGGGTTCCTCCTTTCATGAATTTAGCCGCCTGCGGCGAAACAGGCGGCTATGTAAAGTGGGCCAGAGGCCCACCTGGGGCCTACTGCCCCTCGTCCATGAGAAGTGCCAGAACGTCCTCCATGCCAGCGTCAAAGATGAAGTCCTCGCTCTCCGCCAGAAACTCCTCCATGAACATCTGCGCCAGGGCGGGGTACTGCTGGCAGTCGGTGAAGTCCTCCGACGGCGCGATCTCCACCAGGGCATAGACGCCCTCCAGCACCTTCATGGCCCCGGTGCAGTCGCCGTGGCTCACCATGAGCCGCAGGGCCTTCTCCGTGGCCCGCACCATGTCCAGCTCGCCCACCTCCAGGAAGGCGCTCCACAGGGCCTCCATACTCTGCTGGGCGGTGCTGCGAACCTCGTCGGCCAGCTTCTCAACGCGGGCCTCGCTGTTCTGCGCCTCATTCTTCTTCCACTTCATGACTTGTCCTCCTACTGTAAAATTCACAGCCGTCAGCGGGATTTAGACGGCTATGTAGGGTCGGGGCAGGGGGGTAATTACGTCTGCCAACCGGGACAAAAAAAGAGCGCCGTTTCATTCAGGGAATGATTCGGCGCTCTATGTATGGCTGAAATATAAACAGTATTCAGTTTTGACAAATCAAGTCAAATCAGGAGAAAAATACAGATTGATCTTTTGGCATTGGGGGCCTTTAGAGAGGGTGATAGCCGCCCACGACGGCCTGCCCTAAGACCAGGCCCAAATCGACTTCTTTCGCTCTGTCAGTTAGCCCATTTTTTAACCCAAAAGGGCCGGTTAGCCCATATTTAACCCAAAAAAACAGGGTCAAATCGGGTCAAATCAGGCCAAATTTGGGCAAAGGCTATCAAAGGTTTTCAAAAGAAAAAACCCCGGAAAATCGAATTTTCCGGGGTTTTTGAGCGTTTTTGGATATAAAATCAACGCTTGGAGAACTGAGGCGCGCGGCGGGCGGCCTTGAGGCCGTACTTCTTACGTTCCTTCATACGAGGATCGCGGGTGAGGAACCCGGCGGCCTTCAAGGCGGGACGGAACTCGGGATCCATCTCCAGCAGGGCGCGGGAGATGCCGTGGCGCAGGGCGCCGGCCTGACCGGTGACGCCGCCGCCGGTGACGGTAGCGGTGATGTCCACTTTACCGATGACGCCGGTGGTGTTCAGGGGCTGGCGGACCACCATCTTCAAGGTCTCCAGGCCGAAGTACTCCTCGATGTCGCGGCCGTTGATGGTGATGGCGCCGGTGCCGTTGGGGAACAGATGGACGCGGGCCACGGAGGACTTCCGGCGGCCAGTGCCATAATGATAAGGCTTCTTGCTCTTGTACATATTCCGTTACCTCCTTATTCCACGGTCCAGGTCTCGGGCTTCTGGGCGGCATGGGGATGGCTGTCGCCGCGGTAGACCTTCAGCCGGGTGAGAGAATCCTTGGTGACGATGTTGCGGGGCATCATGCCGCGCACAGCCAGCTTCATGGCCAGCTCGGGCTTGTCCTGCATCAGCAGGCGGTACTTGGTCTCCTTCAGACCTCCAACCCAGCCGGAGTGGCGGCGGTAGTACTTCTGCTCCAGTTTCTTGCCGGTAAGCACGGCCTTGTCGGCGTTGACAACGATGACAAAGTCGCCGCAGTCGGCGTGGGGGGTATACTCGGGCTTGTGCTTGCCCCGCAGGATGGTGGCGGCGGCGACAGCGGTCTTGCCCAGAGGCTTGCCGGCGGCATCCAGTACGTACCACTTGCGCTGGATGTTACCCTTGTTTGCCATAAAGGTAGACATTTCTGGTTTCCTCCATTTATATTCAAATTTGTTTGAAGCATGGGAACGCTCCCCTTTACAACGGGGAGCATGGTGTATTATAATGCGGAAAAGCGGTGCTGTCAACCGAAAAAGCGGGATTTTTTTAAATATATTTAAAATGCTCGATTATACACTGTTAAACGGCGAGATGCTTTGGTATGCTCATTTTGATATTTTCTCTTTTTGCGTTGGGGGGAAGCGGCTATGCAAATGATTTTGTCCTACCTGCGCCGGTGCGTGGAGGACTACGACATGATCCAGCCCGGTGATAAAATCGCGGTGGGAGTGTCCGGCGGCAAGGATTCGCTGGTGCTGCTGTACGCTATGGCAAAGCTGCGGGAGTTTTATCCCGCGCCCTTTGAACTCCACGCCATCACCGTCCACCCTGGTGCAACTGGGATGGATTTCGGCCAGGTGGAGGACCTGTGCGGGGAGCTGGGGGTGCCCTACCATCTGATACGGACGGAGATTTTCCACATTATCTTCGACCTGCGGCAGGAGAAGAACCCCTGCTCCATGTGCGCAAAGATGCGCCGGGGGGCTATGCACAACGCCCTCCAGGAGTTGGGCATCCACAAGGTGGCCCTGGGACACCACCGGGACGATGCGGTGGAGACCTTTTTCCTGTCCCTGTTCTACGAGGGGCGGCTGTCCTGCTTCCAGCCGGTGACCTACCTGGACCGAACGGACATCACCCAGATCCGGCCCTTGCTGTACTGCGGGGAGGGGATGGTGCGCGGGGCGGCCAAACGGCATGACCTGCCGGTGGTGCACAACCCCTGTCCCGCCGATGGCAACACCCGGCGGCAGGAGGTGAAGGAGCTTGTGGCTAAGCTGGGTAAGGACTACCCCAAGCTGAAAGATTATGTGTTCGGGGCCATGCAGCGCCTGCCCCTGCCGGAATGGGGTCCGGTGGGCGGCGGACGGCGGCTGCGGCGCCGGGGAATGGAGGACGGGAATGCTGAATAAAATTTTTAACCCGGAAAACGGTTTTTTCCGGTTCATGGGGCTGCTGGTGGACATCGTGGCGTTCAGTTTGATGTGGCTGATCTGTGCCGCCACGGTGGTGCTGCTGGGGCCGGGTACCACCGCGCTGTACGACGCCATGGCCCGGCGCCTGCGCAAGGGGGAGCTGGGGGGTTACGTGCGGTTCTGGGAGTCGCTGAAGGCCAATTTCAAAGTGGGCTGTCCCGCCGGATTGGTGATCATCGCCCTGGGGTACGTCCTGGTAAAGCTGCGGGGGGTGCTGTTTGAAGCGGCGCGGACGGGGGATCAGGCCATGCTGATGCTCTATGTAGGCTTTTGGGTATTTTTTGTGGTGATTTGCGGCATTGGGAGCTATATTTTCCCGGTGCTGTCCCGGTTTACCTTCGGCGTGGGGGGATTGCTGGTTACCAGCGTGAAGCTGGCCTTTGCCCACCCGCTGACCACTCTGGGGCTGGGGATTGCCACCGCCGGGTGCATTTTGCTGTCCATTGCCTACTGGCTGCCCGCGCTGGCGCTGCCCTATGTGTGGGCGTGGCTGGCCAGCCTGCTGCTGGAGCGGATATTCCGGCCTTTTATGGAGGAGCAGGGGGAGGAAAACCATGTCTGATTTCAGTATGAACGAGATGCAGGAAATGCAAAGGGCCCTGCAAGCCAGGTATCAGGACAAATGGGAGCCCATTTCGCCCGAGACAGGAAAGAATAAGCTGCTCTGGATGATTGGGGAAGTGGGGGAAGTAATTGACATTGTCAAAAAGCATGGGGACGTAAGGGCTTCCACGGACGCCGGATCGCGAAAGGCCCTGATCGAGGAACTGGCGGATGTCCTGATGTACTACAATGATGTTATGCTGTGCTATGGGGTATCGGTTGATGAGTTAAAGCGGGCGTATCGGGAGAAGCATGAGAAAAATATGACCCGCTGGTAAAGTCTTTTGCTGAATTGCTCGACACCCTGATTTGGCGGAACGTAAAAAGCAGGAGCGGTACAAGCCGTACCGCCCCTGTTTTCGTTTGTTCCGGTCAGGGCATCAGGGTGGGCGCCAGCGCCGCCAGCTTGTCCGCCAGCTGGGCGTGGCCCTTCCGGGTGAGGTGCATATGGTCTACCTGGTTGAATTCGCACTCCGCCGCGTCCAGGAAGTGCGCCCCCACCAGCTTGGCGGTGGCTTCGTAGTACTGGGGCAGCTCCCGTGTTTTCACGTCGCAGCCCTTCCCCATGGCCGGATCGCTCATCTCCGGATGGATGGGGGGCGGGCAGACGATGAGGATGTTGGGGGCGTGATCCCCCCAGCAGTCCACGCTCTGGGCCTTGCGCACCAGCCGCTCCATGCCGATGGAGATGCAGGCGGCGTTCACGCCAAGCCGCTCTTTGGAATCGTTGGTGCCCAGCATGATAATGAGCAGGTCGACGACCTCGTGGCTTTTCAGCAGGGAGTAAATCACGGTCAGGGCGTCCATGGTCTCATGGAGGGGGTCCTGGAACACGGTGGTGCGGCCGCTCAGGCCCTCCTCCGTGACCAGGAAGTCCGGGCCAAGGGCGGCCTGGAGGCGGCAGGTCCACCGCTCGTCCTCGTTAAAGCGGATTCCGCCGTCGGCGCAGTCGGCTGGATCGGCGCAGTAGCCGTGGGTGTTGGAATCGCCGATGCAGAGGATATGTTTTCTCATAAACCCCGCCTCACTTTACGATCTCGGGCAGGGAAGCCGCGGCCACAGACTGGCCCACACGCCGCGCCTTCTCGTCGGGCAGGGAGGCGTCGATGGCCTGGGCCACCGCGGGGTACTCGTCCGCCAGCACCGCCTTGGCAGTGTCCAGGATGATGTCGCCGCCCCGTCCGGACATGACCCGGCCCTGGAGCTGGGCGTACTTGAAGCCGTAGTAGCCGTGGTACAGTGCCAGGGAGTGGCCCAGGTATACGCCGATGGACTGGTAAATTTTCTCGGCAGCTTCACTGCCCTCGCTGAGCAGCTTCTGCACTACCTTCAGCTTCTCAGCAGGGGAGAGGGACTCATCCAGCTGGATCCCGGCGGCGGGGGCCAGCTTGATCACTGCGTCCTGGGAGAAATACTTCACGCCGCAGCCGATATCGCCGCTCCACTCGTCCCGCATGGCGTCGGGGGAGGCGTCCACGGGGACAAAGGCCAGCTCGTTCAGCCAGCCGGTGACCCGGCCTTGGGCGTCCACGTAGCCCACGGCCTCGCTGGTGCCCATGGCGATGCCCAGCACGTTGTTCTCACCCAGGTTCATAGCCCCCGCCAGGGCGGACACGTCGCCGTCATTGGCCACGATGTAGGGCACGTCGCCAAAGGTGTCGGTGATGGCGCGGATATAGATGTCCTTCACCTTGGCGTCAAAGAGATCCTTGGGGACCTGGAGGAACAGGGAGGCGTTCATGGTGCGGTTGTCGATATACACGCCGGCGGAGGACACGCCAACCGCGTCCACCCGGGGCATTTTGGCCGCGGCGGACTTCAGCGCCGCCACGATGCCCTCGTAATGGTAGTCCGGATCAGAGTTGATTTTGGGGAACCAGACCACTTCCTCGGAGAACACCGGCTCGCCGTCGATGACGGCGGACACCTTCCGGTCGGAGCCGCCGGCATCAAAGCCGATGCGGCAGCCGTCCAGGTGGCGGCCGATGGCCTTGGGGTCGCTGTTCTCCTCGGGCACCTTGTCACAGGCGATGATTTCAAAGGGGTGCTCGAACACATTGGCCATATAGTCCCAGTCGAAGGCCTGACGGCCCTGGGCGGAGTAATGGACCTTCATCTTTTCCACCAGCTCATCGCTGCCCGCGATGTAGACGCGGAAGCCGCCGTACATCCACAGCATGGTCTTGATGACCCGCTCCACATAGTACTCATCGGCCCCGGCCAGGGCGGGGTCGCTGTGGATCTTCACATGCCACACGGCCACCTGGCCGTTGGATCGTTCCACGGCCACGTCCAGGGGCTTGTCCGCCCCCGCCAGGAAGGCGCGGTTGAACTGGGCCAGGGGGATAAAACCGGGATCCAGCTCGGGGATGTTCTTAACGGATACGTCGATGCCAAGATGGTTCATCATCATTCATCCTCCATTTCATATTGCCAGAAATTGATTTTCAGACGGTCAGGGGACAGAATGGAAATTAATTCCCGCTTTTTGTCTGTTCTCACAAAAAGCGCCCAATCTCCATGATATAAGACTATCAGTTTTCGGTAAAAAGTCAAGCATTTTTTGAAGAAAATGAAAATTATTTTCTCCCGTGCCCTTGACGGGGCCCTTCCGCGTAGGGTATGATAACAGTATCGAGACAATCATAGAATTTCGGGAAAGTGCTTCGACGAATCCAAAAAAATGGAAAGGCGGAAGATTTTTATGGATGCAAATCGTTTGCGCGGCCACCAGGAGTGGCTGAAGGAGGAGCTGGACCGCTGCGTGGACTTCTGGCTGAAAAATGGCATGGATCCGGTGCACGGCGGCGTTTACACCTGCCTGGACCGGGAGGGCAGGGTATTCTCCACTGACAAAAGCGTGTGGATGCAGGGGCGCTGCGGGTGGATTTTTGCCTACCTGTGCCGCCTCTACGGCAAAAAGGACGAGTGGCTGGCCGCCAGCAAGAGCTGCCTGGACTTCCTGGAGGAACACTGCGTCAACCATGAGGCGGGGGGACGGCTGTACTTCACCGTCACCGAGGACGGCAGGCCCCTGCGCCAGCGCCGCTACTGCTTCTCCGAGGCGTTCTACGCCCTGGCCAACGCGGAATACTATGGCGTGGCCGGGGGCGGGGAGCACCTGGAGCGGGCCCGCCGGGGCTACGACCTCTACTGGGATCTGAACCACGGCATGGCCGACCCCACCGGCATCGGTCCTAAGACCATCCCCGAGACCCGCACCGGCCGGGCCTTTGGCATCCCCATGATCATCCTCAACGTCACCGGGGTGCTGCTCCGGGTGGATCCCGAGCGCAGGGAACTGTATGAGCAGCGCGCCCAGCAGTGTGTGGACGAGATTTTCAAGTACCACGTCCACCCCGAGCTGAAGTGCGTGCTGGAGAATGTGGGCCCGGACGGCGAGGCGAGGCTGGACTACACCGAGGGCCGAATTGTCAACCCGGGCCATGACATCGAGGGCGTGTGGTTCCTGCTGGAGCACGCCCAGCGCACCGGCGACAAGGAGCTGGTAAAAAAGGCCGCCCAGATCTTCGACTGGGCCATCAAGGCGGGCTGGGACAAGGAGTACGGCGGGCTGCTGTACTTTGTGGACTGCCTGGGCCGTCCCCCCGAGGCGTACGAGCACGACATGAAGCTGTGGTGGCCCCACGATGAGATCCTTATCGCCAGCTTGATGCTTTATCGGGACACCGGGGAGGAAAAATATCTGGACTGGTTCGAGAAAACCCTGGATTACTGCAAGGAGTATTTCTCCGACCCAGAGTACGGCGAGTGGTACGGCTATCTCCGCCGGGACGGCAAGCCCACCCAGCCCCCGTGCAAGGGGAGCACGTTCAAAGGCCCCTTCCATCTCCCCCGTATGCTCAGTATGTGCGAACGGATGATGGAGGCGCTGCTGGACGGGCAGTGAGGGGGAGTCTATGCCATACGGCGACGTATTTACCAGAATCAACCGGGAATATTACCAGCTCACCAGCGCGGAAAAGAAAATTGCGGACTATATGCTCCTCCAGCGGCAGGAATGCCAGTATATGTCCATTTCCGAAATGGCGGAGGTGGCGGAGGTGGCAGAGGCCACCGTTTCCCGGTTCTGCCGCCGGCTGGGATATAAGGGCTACAGCGCTTTCAAGCTGGCGGTGGCAGGGTCTGCCGGCGGGGGCCAGCGCCCCATAAGCCCCCTGTACGGCGAGGTGCAGCAGGAGGACAGCCTGGGGGATATGTGCCAGAAGATCTATGCCGCCGATGTGGACGCCGTCACCCAGACCATGGCACTGCTCAACCCCGCCGCCATCACTGCCGCGGCGGATATCCTGCTGGCGGCGGATCGGGTGCTGTGCATGGGCCTGGGCGGCTCCATGATCATCGCCCAGGAGGCGGCCCACCTGTTCGCCACCGCGCGGCCCAACTTTTTTGCCGTGGAGGATTCCCATTTCCAAGCCATCCGCTGCGCCCTGCTCACCCCCCGGGACGTGGTGATCTATTTCTCTTATTCCGGCTCCACCAAGGATCTGGTGGACGTGATGAAGATTGCCCAGGACAGGGGGGCCAAGACCATTCTGATTACCCGCTTCCCCAAATCCCCCGGCGCGGCCTGCGCCGACGTGGTGCTGGAGTGCGGGGCCCGGGAGGGGCCGCTGCAGATGGGATCCATCGCCGCGCGCATGGGGCAGCTCTACCTCATCGACGTGCTGTTCAGCGAGGTGTGCCGCCGGGATATGGACACCTTCCGGGAGCGGCGAAAACAGGTGGCAGACGCCCTGGCCGACAAGCATATGTGACGGAAAATGAAATTATTTTTTCATCCTTGCGAAGCAAATAAAATTTTTTTCAAAAGCCTATTGACAAAAACCCTTTAAGATTATACAATCCATACAAGGACCCGTGGTATTTCACGGGCAAGAATTATTAAAAATGAGGAGGAAATTAGAATGAAGAACATTCGCAAGGCCCTGGCGCTGATGCTGGCGCTGTGCATGGCAGTGTCTCTGTTTGCCTGCAGCGGTGGCGGCGGCACTGCCGAGTCCACCCCGCCCGCCACCGAGCCCGCCGAGCAGCAGAGCGAGGCCCAGCCCACTGACGGCGGCGACGAGCCCAGCGGCGGCATGGCCAAGTCCATCACCCTGTGGACCTACCCCATCGGCAAGTGGGGCAATGAGGAAGAGGTTCTGAAGATGACCAGCGCCTTCACCGAGGCTACCGGCATCGAGGTCAAGGTTGAGTATCTGGCCTACACCGATGGCGATGACAAGGTCAACTCCGCCTTGTCCAGCGGCAACGCCCCCGACCTGATTATGGAAGGTCCCGAGCGTCTGGTTGCCAACTGGGGCGCCAACGGCCACATGGTGGATCTGAGCGACCTGTTTGACTCCACCGACATGGATGAGATCAACGCCGTAAACGAGGGCGTCATGAAGGCCTGCACCCATACCAGCGGCGCGATCTATGAGTACCCTCTGGTCATGACCGCCCACTGCATGGCGATCAACAAGAACGCCTTTGAGGCGGCTGGCGCTCTGGAGTACGTTGACCTGGAGAAGCACACCTGGACCACCGAGAACTTCATCAAGGCCGTGGAGGCCCTGTATGCCGAGTACGGTGACACCGTCGGCGCTGTGTACTGCAAGGGCCAGGGCGGCGACCAGGGCACCCGCGCTCTCGTCAACAATATGTACGGCGGCACCTTCACCAACGCTGAGCACACCGCCTACACCTGGGACGATCCCCTGAACGTCGAGGCTCTGGAGCAGCTGCGCGGCATGGACGGCATCGCTTTTGACGCCTCCCTGGAGGGCGGCGACGAGATCGCCAAGTTCTATCAGGGTGTGCTGAAGATGGCTTTCTGCTGGAACATCGCCCAGCAGCTGGATCCCAACAGCGCCCATGGCGACCCCGGCAAGACCGTTACTGGCGACGACATCGTGTTCATGGCCTTCCCGTCCAAGGACGGCACCGCCAAGCTGCAGGGCGGCATCTGGGGCTTCGGCATCTTTGATAGCAAGGATGCGGGCCGTATCGCCGCCGCCAAGGAGTTCATCAAGTTCATGTGCGACAGTGAGCACACTGCCGACGCGGTCAAGACCGCCAACTACTTTGCCGTGCGCACCAAGGCCGGCGGCGCCGACCTGTCCAACATCTGGGCGGACAACGAGATCATGGCCGAGTACAACGTGCTGATGCCCATGCTGGGCGACTACTACCAGGTCACCACAAACTGGGCCCAGGCCCGTACCTCCTGGTGGAATATGCTCCAGAAGGTGGGCGAGGGCGCCGATGTGGCCGAGTCCGTGGCGCAGTATGCCAAGGAGGCCAGCGGCGGTTAATTCGCTGAATCCCAGGTCAAATTTTGAAGGGTCATGCGCGCCCCTTCCCTGCGGCAATGCGCGGGGAAGGGGCGCATTTTATGCAAAACTTGTGAGAGAGGAGTTGTCATCGTTGGCCAAAAACAGACAGACCATGAGCCGCGCGCTCCAACGCAGGGAGGACATTGCCGGGTATCTGTTCATGCTGCCCAGCCTGATTTTCTTCCTGGGTTTCGTGGTGATCCCCATGTTTGTATGCATCGGCTACAGTCTGACGGACGCCACCATGCACCAGCAGCAGACCGCTACCCAGTTCGTCGGCTTTAGCAACTTCGCCAAGCTGTTTCAGGACAAAACGTTCTTGGAGGCTCTGCGCAATACCTTTGTGATCGTGATTGTCAGCGTTCCCACAGTGTGTGCATTTTCCCTTTGGGTCTCCTCCGCGATCTATAAGCTCAGCGGGCCGGTGCTGTCCGCCTTCCGCTGCATCTTCTACCTGCCTGTGGTCACCGGTTCCGTGGCGGTCACCGTGGTGTGGAAGTGGATGTTTGACAACTACACCGGCATCATTAACACCGCCCTGAAGGGCATCGGGGTCATTGATAAGAACATCAACTTCCTGGGCGACAGCAAATGGGCCCTGTGGTGCATCATCCTGATCCTGTTCACCACCTCCGTGGGCCAGCCCATCGTGCTGTATGTCTCCGCTCTGGGCAACGTGGACCAGGGCCTGGTGGAGGCGGCCAAGGTGGACGGCGCCACCGATTTCCAGGTGTTCTGGAAGATCAAGTGGGCGCAGATGATGCCCACCACCCTGTATATCCTGGTGATCACCACCATCAACTCCTTCCAGTGCTTCGCGTTGATCCAGCTGCTGACCTCCGGTGGTTCCGGGACCAACACGGTGATGTACCACATCTACTACATGGCGTTCAAGCTTACCGAGCAGGCGGGCCATTTCGGCTATGCCAACGCCATGGGCGTGGTGCTGGCCATCTTCATCGGCATCCTGTCCGCCTTGCAGTTCCGGCTGGCAAAAGAAAAGTAAGGGAGGGGAGAGAATATGAAAACCAACAATGTGGGATCGAAAACCACCACCTATAAGGTGTTTTCCGTGATT
The DNA here is from genome assembly GCA_910579595.1 of uncultured Oscillospiraceae bacterium. GTDB lineage: Bacteria > Bacillota > Clostridia > Oscillospirales > Oscillospiraceae > Enterenecus. The sequence goes on along the minus strand of CAJTVM010000016.1, from coordinate 31,594 downwards.
ATCCTGGTTATTCTGGCATTTTTGTTTGTCTTTCCCCTGTACTGGATCGTCACCGGCGCGTTCAAGCCCGCTGGCGACATTTATGCGCAGAAGCCTGTATGGTGGCCCAGCGAGTGGGTGATGGACAACTTCAATGAGCTGCTGGCCAAGCGCAGCGCCCCCCTGTGGGAGCTGCACATCCCCTTCAGCCAGTGGTTCAGCGAGGACCACCGGCCGGTGGTGTTTTCCGCCGGCCCCGTTGTTCCCGCCGCGTTCCGCTGGTTGATCAACGCGGTATTTATGGCGGCCACCGCCATGATCCTTACCTGCCTTACCGCCGCCATGGCGGGCTATGCCCTGGCCAAGAAGCGCTTCCGCGGCCGGGCCATCCTGTTCGGCCTGATCATCTGCGCCATGGCCCTGCCTAAACAGGTCATCCTGATCCCGCTGCTCAAGGAGATGAATATCCTGCGCTTCACCGATACCCTGTGGGCGGTGATCTTCCCCACTGTGGGCTGGCCCTTCGGCGTGTTCCTGATGAAGCAGTTTTCCGAGAGCATCCCCGGTGAGATTCTGGAAGCCGCCCGGGTGGATGGCTCCGGCGAGATCCGCACCTTTGGCACCATTGTGCTGCCCATGGTTAAGCCGGGTATCGGCGCGCTGGCCATTTTCACCTTTATCAACTGCTGGAACGACTATTTCATGCAGCTGATCATGCTCACCTCCGGATCCAACTTCACCATGCCCCTGGGTGTGGCCACGCTCCAAGCGGAGACATCGATCAACATGGGCCTGCTGATGGCGGGCGCTGCCCTGGCGGCGCTGCCCATCATCATCGTGTTCCTGATTTTCCAGAAATACTTCACTCAGGGCATCACCATGGGCGCGGTGAAGGGATAAAGGTTTTGCGCAAGCTGCGAAAGCGGTTGATCTTTGAACTGCTTTGGTATATTATGGTTTTGAGGTGATTTGATATGAGAATTTATCGTGAGAAGGACTATGACGCCATGAGCCGCCGCGCGGCCGCCATTATCGCGGCTCAGGTGGTGTCCAAGCCGGACTGCGTGCTGGGCCTGGCCACCGGATCCACCCCCATCGGGGCCTACAAGCAGCTGATCGCGTGGCACAAGCAGGGCGATCTGAGCTTTGCCGAGGTGCACTCGGTGAACCTGGACGAGTATGCCGGTCTGGCGCCCACCCACGATCAGAGCTACCGCTACTTCATGCAGGATAACCTGTTCAATCATGTGGATATCGTACCGGAGAACACCAATGTGCCCAGCGGCCTGGCGGAGGACGCGGCGGCGGAGTGCGCCCGGTATGAGCGGGTGGTGGCGGAGTTGGGCTACGCCGATCTCCAGCTGCTGGGCTTGGGCCGCAACGGCCATATCGGCTTTAACGAGCCGTGTACCGACTTCCCCAAGGCCACCCATCTGGTGGATCTCACCCAGAGCACCATCGAGGCCAATGCCCGGTTCTTTGCCAGCGCGGACGACGTGCCCAAGCAGGCCCTCACCATGGGGATCGGCACCATTATGCGCGCCCGGAAGATCCTGATTGTGGCCAGCGGCGCGGACAAGGCGGACGCCGTGTGGAAGGCGGTAGCCGGACCCATCACCCCGGAGGTGCCCGCGTCCATCCTCCAGCTCCATCCGGATGTGACCCTGGTGGCGGACGAGGCTGCCCTGTCCAAGCTGGCGGAGGGTGCGAAATGAAGATTACCGGCGGAAAGGTATTTGACCTGGAGCATGGCTTTGTAGAGCGGGACGTGTGCTTTGACGGCGCGCTGATCACCCCGGACAGCGGGGACGGCGGGTGTTACGATGCGGCGGGCTGCTATGTGATCCCCGGACTCACCGATGTGCACTTCCACGGCTGCCGGGGGGCGGACTTGTCCGACGGCGACGCGGACGGGCTGCAAACCATGGCGGAGTATGAGCTGAGCCGGGGCGTAACCCAGATCTGTCCGGCGGGGATGACCCTGCTGGAGGATCGGCTGACCCGTGTGTGCCGGACGGCGGCGGAGCATAAAAAGGCCAACCGCCCCGGCGCGGATCTGGTGGGCATCAACTTAGAGGGTCCCTTCCTGTCCATGGCGAAAAAGGGCGCCCAGAACGGCGAGTGGCTCCACGCGCCGGACGTGCCCATGCTGCGGCGGCTGATGGAGGCCTCCGAGGGGCTGGTAAAGCTGGTGTCCGTGGCTCCAGAGGAGCCGGGGGCGCTGGATTTCATCAAGGAAGTTTCCGAGGACGTGACCGTGTCCGTGGCCCACACCACCGCCGATTACAACACGGCGCTGGAGGCGTTCCGTTGCGGAGCGCGGGAGGTTACCCACCTGTTCAACGCCATGCCCGCGTTTACCCACCGTGCCCCCGGCGTGGTGGGGGCGGCGATGGACAGCCCTTGGGCGCGGGTGGAGCTGATTTGCGATGGCGTCCACATCCACCAGAGCGTGGTGCGGGCCGTATTTAAGATGTTCGGCCCCGATCGGGTGGTGCTCATCTCCGATACCATGCGGGCGGCGGGTATGTCCGACGGTCAGTACGATCTGGGGGGACAGAACGTCATCGTGAAGGGCCCCTTGGCCACCCTGGAGGACGGCACCATCGCCGGTTCCGTCACCGATCTGATGGCGTGCACGAAAACCGCGGTATCTTTTGGGATCCCCCTGGCGGACGCGGTGCGGGCGGCGGCGGTGAATCCCGCCAAGGCCATCGGCATCTTTGACCGGGTGGGCAGCCTGGAGCCGGGCAAGCGGGCAAACGTGGCTGTGCTTGATTCCGATCTGGAGCTGAAGGCCGTGTTCTTCCACGGCAAACAGGTCGTTTGAGACAAGAAACAAGGGAGACGCGCTGGGCGCCTCCCTTGTTTTTGCAAGGGGTCAAACCATAAAGCCGAAGACTGGGGCGGATGTTTGGGGCTGGCTTTCCGCCGGGGCGGGCATGGTCAGCCCATGGAGGAAGCTGCCGGAGGCGGACTGGATCTGCCCCCCAATCACCCGGTTTTTGTAGATCAGCAGGGCAATCTGCACCGGTTCGTCCTGGGTGGGGTAGTTGGTGAGCTGGTAGGTATACCGCTTTACCCGCTTGCCGCAATACTGGGCCAGGTCGAAGCCCTGATCCTCCTGGAGCTTCAGATACCCTGCGTAGCTGTCATCAAATTCCTTGGGGATGAGCAGCTCCTCGGTGGCGATGGGCTGGGGGGACACCTGCCAGCCCAGCCCGCCCAGGTAGGCCAGCCTGTCATCGTTGGAGCGGATGTTTTTGACCTCTGCCGAAGCGGTGACGGCCCGGCCGCCCAGGGTGAGGATCAGGGCGGCCGCCACCGCCGCGCAGCAGCACAACACGGTGATCCCTCCGGCCAGCAGCCTCCTCTTTGGTACACGTGCCGTGACGATGAACATGGTATCAGTCCTTCCCATTATTTCTCAAGACAGGATATGTACCTTTTCCATCCAATATGATACAATGTGTCCGCCGCTGTATACGGTGCGCGGAAAACTGGCAGGGGGTTCGGAGAATGGAACGGTTGGACAAGCGTCTGGCGAACACGGGAAGGTGGAGCCGCAAGGAGGCCCGCGAGCTGATCCGCGCGGGCCGGGTGGCGGTGGATGGCGCGCCCTGCCGCGCCCCGGAGCATAAGGTGGACGAATCCGACCCGGTGGCGGTGGACGGCGCGGCCATTGCCGGTCCCGGCCCGGTATACCTTATGATGAACAAGCCGGCGGGGGTGGTGTCCTCCACCGGTGAGCCGGGGGCGCGCACAGTGCTGGATCTGCTGGGAGAGGAGTACCAAAACCTGGGCCTGTTCCCTGCCGGACGGCTGGATAAGGACACGGAGGGCCTGCTGCTGCTCACCAACGACGGGCCGCTGGCCCACCGGCTGCTGGCCCCCAAAAGCCATGTGGACAAGGTGTACTATGTGGAGGTGGACGGCATACTGGACGAAAGCGATGTGGAGGCGGTACGCGCGGGGGTGGCGCTGGCGGACGGCTATGTCTGCCTGCCGGGGGAGCTGGAGCTGTTGTCCGGCCGGCAGGCCCGCATCACCCTGCGGGAGGGGAAGTACCATCAGGTGAAGCGGATGCTGGCCTCCCGGGGCAAACCGGTGGTTTTTCTGAAACGGGTGCGGTTTGGACCGCTGGTTTTGGATGAAAACCTTCCAAAAGGTGGATGGAGAGTGCTAACTGGGGAGGAACAGCAGTCCCTTTTCCGTCAATGAGACGAAAAGTTTGGCACATTTCACAAATTTTTTTGAAAAAACTATTGAAATCGGACAAGAAACCCGATATAATGAACCTTGTAAAATGTGAAATCAGAGACTGCGGCGGATGCAGGGCCGCGGCGCACAGTTCCCGTCCAGGCCGTGTCCGGCGGTACGGAGGCTGCGCGGCGCATCCTTGGCTGCGGCCCCAAAGAAAGGAGAAAGCGCAATGTTCAGCCGGATCTTCCAAAGTGTTGTGCTCCAGATGAAGGACTGCTGCGACAGGGCCGTGGGCGTCATTGACGAACAGGGAACTGTGGTAGCCTGCAATGAGTTGAGCTGCATTGGTGAGAAATGGGGGAATGCGGCCGCGCTGCTGGCGGCGGAGCAGGAATCCCTGGTATTCAGCGGCGGCTTCACCTTCAAATCCCTGCCCGGCTGGAACGGGCAGTCCGACTATGCCGCTTTCGCCCGTGGGGAGGACGAGCGGGCCGCCTTGGTGTGCTCCATGGCGGTGATCGCCCTCAACGGTGCCAAGACCTATTACGAGGAAAAGAACGACAAGGCTACCTTTGTCAAAAACATCCTGTGCGACAACATCCTGCTGGGGGATATCTACGTCCGGGCCAAAGAGCTGCACTTCCTGTCCGAGGCGCCCCGGGCTGTGATCCTGATCCGCCAGCTGGGCGCCCCCGATGTGTCCGCCGTGGACGTGGTCACCAGCCTCTACCCCGACAAGCAGTCCGATTTTGTGCTGTCCATCAGCGAGACGGACGTGGCGCTGGTGAAGCATCTGGGTGAGAACGCCGACATCCGTGAGGTGCAGAAGATTGCCCAGAATGTCCAGGAGGCCCTTACCCGGGAGCTGGGCATCAAGACCGTGGTGGGCGTGGGCACCATCGTGGGCCATATCCGGGATCTGGCCCGTACCTATAAGGAGGCCCAGGTGGCCATCGATGTGGGCAAAGTGTTCGAGACGGAGCGCTCCATCATCAGCTACGAAAATCTGGGCATCGGGCGGCTGATCTACCAGCTCCCCACCACCCTGTGCGAGATGTTCCTGCGGGAGGTCTTTAAGAAGAATCCCATTGACGCGCTGGATCAGGAGACCCTGTTCACCATCAACAAGTTCTTCGAAAACAACCTGAACGTGTCCGAGACGGCCCGGAAGCTGTTTGTCCACCGCAACACCTTGGTGTACCGCCTGGAGAAGATCAAAAAGCTCACCGGACTGGATCTGCGGGAGTTCGACGACGCCATCACCTTCAAGGTGGCCCTGATGGTCAAGAAATACCTGGTGTCCCGGGGCATCGAATCCTGAGCCGTGCGTCTACCATGATACAAGGGAAAACCGCCCGTCCGGGCGGTTTTCTATTGTAAACTTTTTTGCCGAATGCTGGGAAAGGGCCTCAGCCGGTTGACATCCCGCCAAATAGCAGATATAATAGCAAAAGTTACAAAGCAGTTACAAAGCAGTCTATATGGGGAGGCTTCCCATGACATGATACGATTGATCGATGTACATAAAGAGTATGACAACGGCAATAAGGCGCTGAAGGGGATCGATCTGCGCATTGAGGACGGGGAATTTGTCTTTTTGGTGGGGCCGTCCGGCTCGGGCAAATCCACCATCATCAAGCTGCTCACCGCGGAGATCACCGCCTCCAAGGGGCGGGTGATTGTCAATGGCTATAACCTGTGCAACATCCGCCGGTGGCAGATCCCCTATATGCGCCGCACGCTGGGAATTATCTTCCAGGACTTCCGCCTCATTGATAAAAAGACGGTGCAGGGCAACCTGGAATTTGCCATGCGCACCATTGGATCCAGCGGCAAGGAGATGCGCAAGCGCATCCCCTACGTGTTGGATCTGGTGGGGCTGGACGGCAAGGCCCAGGCGTACCCCAGCGAGATGAGCGGCGGCGAGCAGCAGCGCGTTGCCATTGCCCGGGCGCTGGTGAATAACCCCCGCATGATCATCGCCGACGAGCCCACCGGCAACCTGGATCCCAAGCGCTCCTTGGAGATCATGACGCTGCTGGAGCGGATCAATTCCATGGGCACCACGGTGCTGGTGGTCACCCATGAGAAGGATCTGGTGAACCGCTTTTCCAAGCGGGTGGTGGCCATCAAGGACGGGGAAATGGTGCGGGACGGTCAGGGAGGCTACTACAGGATATGAAACGAATCAATTTGGACTATTTCGTCAAAGAGGGCTTCCTGAGCGTGTTCTCCCACGGGCTGATGTCCTTTGCCGCCGTGTGCATGATTGTGGCGTGCCTGATCATCATGGGGTCCTTTTCCCTGCTGGCCGTGAACGTGGACGCGAACCTCACCCAGCTGGAGGACAAGAACGAGTTTTTGGCCTACATCGACGAGAGTTACAGCGAAAAGCAGATCGAGGAATTGATTAAGCAGGTGGAGGCCGTTGACAATGTGGACTCGGTGAAATTCATCACCAAGGAGGAGGCCAAGGCCGCCTACCTGGAGGGGCGCGAAAAGAACGGCCTGTACGCCAATATACCCGACGAGGTATTCCGGGATCGCCTGTCCATCCATGTGGTGGATCTGGAACGCTATAACGAGACGGTGGACGCGGTGTGGGCGCTGGAGGGCGTGGCCAACTACAGTGCCGAGGGCGAGCTGGCGGAGGGCTTTGTGGCGGTGCGCAACGCGGTGACTGCCCTGGCCTATGTGCTGGTGGCCATCCTGGCGGCGGTATCCCTGTTCATCATTGCCAACACCATCCGGCTGGCCACTTTTGCCCGCCGGGACGAGATCGCCATCATGAAGATGTGCGGCGCTACCGACGGCTTTGTCCGGGGCCCCTTCGTGGTGGAGGGGCTGATTCTGGGGCTGATGGGGGCGCTGGTGGCGTTCCTGCTCCAATGGGCGGTGTATGGCGCGGTGTGCCGGGCCATCATCAGCAGCGGCGCGCTGGCCCTGTTCGATTTAGTGGCGTTCAGCGCCATCTGGCCCCGGGTGCTGGGGATCTTCCTGGTGGCGGGCGCGGCCATCGGCGCGGTGGGGTCCGGCGTTGCCATCCGCAAATTCCTGCAAGTTTAACCATGTGAATCAGGCCGGGAGGCGCGATATGAATAAAAAGACACAGCGGATCATAGTCATTGTGTTGGCGGCGGCGCTGCTGCTTACGGTGCTGGTGCCGGCGCTGAGCATCTTGGCCCAGGCGACGGTGACCAAGGACGACATTGCCAGCATCAAAGAAGAGCTTGCCGACATCCAGGCCCAGAAGAAAAAGACGGAGGCCGATTTGGCGGCGGTGCGGGGCGACTTGGCCAAGGCCGAGGAGCAGATGGAGCTGATCGAAAGCCAGGTGGTGCTCACCGAGTCCCAGATCAACACCAGCCAGATGCTGCTTGACGAGTATGATGTGCAGATTGCCGGCAAGGAGCAGGAGATTCAGGCGCTGGAAGTCCAGGAGGAGGAGCAGCTCCAGGAGTTCTACCGGCAGGTGCGGTGGATGGAGGAGACGGGCAGCGTGTCCTACCTGTCCATTTTGTTTGAGGTGTCCTCGGTGTCCGAGCTGCTGGAACATGCCATGCTGATCACCGACATTATGGAATACTCCAACCGGATCATCGACCAGCTGGAGGCCACCCAGCAGGAGATTGCCGTGGCCCGGGACGACCTCCAGATGAGCCGGGACGAACAAGCCGAGGTTCAGGCGGAGCTGGAAACCCACATGGCGGAGTTGGATGAGATGCGGGAGCAGCAGAACGAAGTGCTCCGGCAGATTGCCGCCTCGGAGAGCGAGTTGGCGGAAAAGGCCAGACTCCAGGCGGAGAGCGAAGCGCAGATTAACAAGGAACTGGAGGATGCCGAGAAGAAATACGCCGCCCAGCTGGCGGAGATCGAGCGCAGGCGGAAGGAAGAAGAGGCGCGCAGGCAACAGCAGCAGAATCAGAATCAGAACCAGCCCAGCGTCAACGTCACCACCGGGAGCTGGTACTGGCCCCTGCCGGGGCGGTACCGGATCTCCTCCCTGTTTGGCAACCGGGCCGACCCCTTCACCGGCCGCTCGGATAACCACACCGGCACCGACATCCCCGCCCCCAGCGGTACGCCCATCTATGCCGCCAACGACGGGGTGGTGACCACGGTGAACACCAACCAGTACGCCTCGTCCTATGGGTACTACTGCATTATCGGCCATGGCGGCGGCTATTCCACCCTGTACGCCCACCAGTGCCAGGTGCCCATTGTCAGCGTGGGCCAGACGGTGAGCAAGGGGCAGGTCATTGGCTACGTGGGCACCACGGGCCGTTCCACCGGCAACCACCTGCACTTTGAGCTGCGGGTGAACGGGGTGCGCGGCGATGTGCTGCGCCTCTACCCGGGCATGACCTTTACATCCCCCAGCGGCGGAACCCTTTATGGCGGATGACGTTGGGGCAAAGTCCGCTCTTTGTGGAACGCCCTTCGGGCATTCGCAAAACGCTTCCTCGCCCCCTCCTTTTCCCATGCGGCCCGCTGCGCTGAGTTCACACGGGGATCCCAATTATTCAGAGGCGCGGGGATAACCCGCGCCTTTGCGCACTTGCCCGCCGGGGCCTGCTCAAATACCCCAATTTCTCTTGCTAAGGAGGTCCGCCCTATGGAAGAACAGACCGCACAAACTAAAAAAAAGCCAAAGAAAAAACGGCGGCTGGGCAGCAAGGGCAAGATCGCCATTGCCGTGCTGCTCACCCTGCTGTTGTCCACAGGGCTGTGGTGCGCCCTGCTGGGGCGGAGCGGCATTACCATGGTGCAGACCTACCTGCTGGCCCGGTTTGCCTTTGTGGAGACGGACGCCGATCTGGGCGCGGCCACAGACCAGGGGCTGGCCGCCTTTGTGAAAGGACTGGGGGACCGGTGGTCGTACTACCTCAGCGCAGAGCGGCACCAGGCCACCCTCGAGCGCCGGGCCAACAACTACGTGGGCGTAGGCATCACCGTAGACGTGGTGTCCAGGGAGGAGGGCCTGCTGGTGCAGTCCGTCACCAAAGACGGTCCGGCGGACAAGGCGGGGGTGCTGGCGGGGGACGTCATCACCGCCGTGGACGGGCAGTCCATCGCCGGGGACGCCCGGCAGGAGGGATCCGACCTGATTGGGGGGGAGGCTGGCACCAAGGTGGTGCTCACCCTGCTGGGGGAGGACGGCTCCACCCGGGAGGCGGCGTGCACCCGGGCCACTCTGCACAATTCCTCCGCCCGGGGGACGATGCTGGAAGGGAATATGGCCTATGTCCAGCTGAGCAATTTCTATTCCGGCTCGGCGGACAGCTTTCAGCAGGAGCTGGATGCCTTGGTGGAGCAGGGGGCGGAAAGCCTGATTGTGGACGTGCGCGGAGATCCCGGCGGCTATGTGTCGGAGCTGGTAAAGATTTTGGACTATCTGCTGCCCGAGGGGCCGGTGTTCACCCATAAGCCCCGGTGGTGGTCCAAGACGGTGTACGTATCGGGCGAGGAATGCATTGATTTGCCCATGGTGGTGCTGGTGGACAAGGACACCTATTCGGCGGCGGAGCTGCTGGCGGCCCAGCTTCGGGAGAGTGCGGGTGTGCCCATTGTGGGCGAGGTTACGTCAGGCAAGGGGTATTCCCAGGTGACTTTCCCCTTGGCCAACGGCGGCGGGCTGGGGCTGTCCACCGCCACCTACTGCACCGGCAGCGGCCACTCCCTCATTGGGGAGGGGATCATCCCCGATGTGGAGCTGTCCCTGCCAGGGGGCGCGGCGCTGGGAAGCGGGGACGATGTCCAGCTCCAGGCGGCAATTGAACTGCTGAAGAATTAAGGCAAGGCCCCCGCTCGCAGGAGCGGGGGCCTTTTTATGGATGCTCAACTATTTTCCGGGAAAACGGAGGCTATTTTTGATGGGACAGGGCCTGGCTATTTCCGGAGAAACAGGATGCCTAGGGTGTTGGGCCCACAGTGACAGGAAATGGTGGAGCCGGCCACAGTGTGGATGACCGCCTCAAAGCCGAACTCCCGCACCACCTGCTCCACGGCGGCGGGGATGGCGGGGTCGCAGCGGGTATGGACGATGATGATGCGGTTGATGCGCACGTCCTTGCCGTTGAGCTGATCCCGCACGTAGTCGGGCAGCACCTTGTTGAACGCGCCCCGGTACTTCTTGCCTACGGACATTTTGCCATCCACCAGGTTGATGCAGGGTTTCAGCTTCAGCAGGTTGGCCCCCAGGGCCACCACCGAGGAGCAGCGGCCCCCTTTGGCCAGATAGTCCAGTTTATCCACCACAAAGGTGGTGTCTACCTTGCTGATCAGACCCTCCAGCATGGAGAGGATCCCATGGATGTCCTCCCCCCGCTGGGCAGCTTCCGCGGCCTCCAGTACCAGCAGACCCTGGCCTGCGGTGAGGTTCTGGGAGTCCACCACATGGACGTTGGAATACTCCTCCGCCGCCACCAGGGCATTTTGGTAGCAGCAGGAAAACTCGCTGCCGATGGTGATGTGAATCACCTCATCGTATTTGGGGGACAGCCCGGCAAACAGCTCCTGGTAGTCGGCGACGTTCACCGCGGCGGTGGAGGGCAGGTTTCCGCCCCCTTCGACATGGCGGAAGATGTCCTCGGGGCCGGCTTCCACGCCGTCCCGGTAGGTGCTGCCGCCGAAAGAGACGTACAGGGGGACGATGGTGATATTATAGCGTTCCACCAGCTCGGGGGGGAGGTCGCAGGTGCTGGTGGCGGTAATTTTAATTGACATGGGGAAACCTCCAGTCTGTTTTAGTCGCTTGGATTATATCAAATGGAGCGGGGGAATGCAACCGGGGAAATAAACAAGCCCTTTTGGCGGTTTTTGGGCGGCGTTAAAAGTTTTTACAAGAGAGGAGATTTTGTAAAAAAGCGGGGACATTTTTGCCCAGCCCGGCGCATATGTGTTGCCGAGGTGATGGATATGGTGGGGGAGCTGATCTGCTTGGAAGAAAAGGGCCGGGGGCGGCTGGAGCGGGTAAGGCTTGGTCCGCTGCCGGCGGTGCGGTGGACGCTGTACGCGCCGGAAGGGCTGGCAGACTGGCGGCTGAGGCGGCGGCTGCGCCGTGCGGAGCGGGAGCTGCTGGCCCATGGGGTGGGGCGGGTAGTGCTGTCCCGGGATTTTCTCTATGGGGACAGGCTGCGGCGTCTGCGCCCGGTGGACACCCTGCCCCTGTGGCGGGGGCTGGCGGACGTGCTGGCCCTGGGGGCGCTGGACGCTATGGGCATCCCGTACTGCCGGGGGAGGGTGGCCCTGTCCGCCCCCCGGCTGTGCGGAGAGCTGACGGGTGCAGCGGAGCGGCTGTGCCCGCTGGTGCGGGGGCTGCTCATCGACGCCCCGGGCGGGGAGGACTACGCCCGGTATCTCCAGGCGAAATTCGGCCTGCCGGTAACGCCCCCGGCGGCGGGGGCGGACGTGACCGCCGCATTTGGCCCCAGCGGGGGGCGCTGGGGCTGGCGGCTGGAGCTGCATGGGCAGACGGATTTGGGTGGGTTGGCGGTGTCGGCGGAGGGGATGGATCTCCCGCCGGACTGCGCCGGACAGGTGCTTGCCCTGCTGTGGGAGCAGGGGGAGGTCAGGCGGGAGGGGCTGTGCGTCCGGCTGGCTGGTCGCGTGCCTTGAATCTCCAAGCAGGCTGTGATAAAATCGGAGCGGTAAAACTTTATTTGAGGGGTATACGCCATGTTCCGAAAAATAAAATGGCTGTTTTTTGATATCGGTTCGACCTTGGTTGACGAGAGCCGCGCATACGAAAGCAGGCTGCGGGATGCTGCGAAACTGGCAAATGTAACCTATGAATATGTTTATGAAACTGCAATCAGATTCTATCAGGAGAACAAAAAGGGCGATTTGGAGGCAATAAAATTATTAGGCATCGAAAAGCCAAACTGGAGATCTGAAGATGAAATCCTGTATGGTGATGCGGAAGAATGTTTGAGGAAATTAAGCGGTAGGTATAACATTGGCGTTATCGCGAACCAGCCACTGGGGGTGGCAAAGCGGTTGGAAGAGTTTGGAATATCAAAGTATATCAAATTGGTGGCGGCTTCTGCAGAAGAAGGTGTCGCCAAGCCGGATAGAAGGATTTTTGAACTTGCTTTAAACAGGGCTGGCTGCGAGCCGGGGCAGTCGGTGATGATTGGAGACAGGATCGACAACGATATTGTCCCCGCCAAAAAGCTGGGGATGCATACCATATGGGTAAAACAGGGGTTTGGACGATATTGGAGCGTTACAAACGAAGAAGAAAAAGCTGATTATGAGGTAAAAAGCCTGATGGAAATTTGTGGGATTATGAAAGCAAATGGGACGGCTTCCATTATAAATGTACAATAGAGAAATTCTGCCTCATTTTGCAGCTGCCTATGCACAGGGATAACATAAGAGCGGCCCTCCCCAGCCGGGGGAGGGCCGCTTTTTTATGCTTAGAACTTTGCCCCGCCGAACTCGGACAGGGTGATGTTTTTGTTGCGCTCCGCCGTCCAGTTGATGGACCACAGGGAGGCGAACAGCAGCAGCTGGTTCTGCCGGTAGTCCTCCACCAGCATGGCGTCCCCAGGGAGGGTGAGGTCGTCCGCCCGCAGCGGCTCGTCCCCGTCATGGGCCATCCAGCGCAGGTACTCGTAGGGCAGGCCCTCGGCGTATAAGTCCACGCCGTACTCGTTTTTCAGGCGGTATTCCAGCACGTCGAATTGCAGTGTGCCCACCACACCCACGATGACCTCCTCCATGCCGGAGTAGGGGGTTTTAAAAATCTGGATGGCGCCTTCCTGGGCGATCTGCTCCATGCCCTTGAGGAACTGTTTCCGCTTCATGGTGTCCAGCGGCCGCACCCGGCGGAAGTGTTCCGGGGCGAAGGTGGGGATGGGGTCGAACTGGAACTTGTGGGCGGCGGTGCACAGGGTGTCCCCGATGGAGAAGATGCCGGGGTCGAACACGCCGATGATGTCCCCGGCGTAGGCCTCCTCAATGATCTCCCGCTCCGCCGCCATGAGCTGCTGGGGGCGGGAAAGCTTCAGCTTCTTGCCGCCCTGGACGTGGTAGACCTCTTTGTCCGCGTCAAACCGTCCGGACACCACCCGCATGAAGGCGATACGGTCCCGGTGGGCCTTGTTCATGTTGGCCTGGATTTTGAACACAAAGGCGGAAAAACCGTCGTCAAAGGAATCGATCAGCGCCTCTCCCGCCGTTCGGGGCAGAGGGGCGGTGGTCATGCGCAGAAAGTCCTCCAGGAAAGGCTCCACGCCGAAATTGGTCAGCGCCGAGCCGAAGAACACCGGGGACAGCTGCCCGTGGCGCACCCGGTCCATGTCAAATTCGCAGGACGCGCCGTCCAGCAGCTCAATCTCATCGGAGAGCTGGTCGCGGTAGGACTGACCGATCAAATTGGCAAGCTCTGGGTCGTCCAGGGAAACCTCGGTGGCGGTGGCGGCCTTGGAGCCGCCATTGGAGGTGAAGTGGATGATGCGCTGGCGTTCCCTGTCATACACACCCTGGAACGCCTTGCCGCAGCCGATGGGCCAGTTGACGGCGTAGGTATCGATGCCCAGCTCATGCTCCAGCTCCTGGCACAGCTCAAAGGGATCCCGGGCCTCCCGGTCCATCTTATTGATAAAGGTGAAGATGGGGATGTCCCGCAGGCGGCACACCTTGAACAGCTTCCGGGTCTGGGCCTCCACGCCCTTTGCGGCGTCAATGACCATCACGGCGGAGTCCGCCGCCATCAGGGTGCGATAGGTGTCCTCAGAGAAGTCCTGGTGGCCAGGGGTGTCCAGGATGTTGATGCAGAAGCCCTCATACTGGAACTGCATGACGGAGGAGGTGACGGAGATACCGCGCTGTTTTTCAATCTCCATCCAGTCGGAGGTGGCGGCGCGGGCGTTTTTCTTGCCCTTCACCACGCCGGCCTGGGCGATGGCGCCTCCGTACAGCAGGAATTTTTCCGTCAGAGTGGTTTTACCGGCGTCGGGGTGGGAGATGATGGCAAAGGTCCTTCTCCGCTTGATTTCAGATTCATATTGTGACATGGGATGCTCCCTCCATTGTATTTGTGATATGGGCAGTGCTCGGTTTTCGGCAGCTTACATGGGGGACCCTCCCGTTTATAAATTCGCAAGGCAAATCATTATACCACTTTGTACCGGAAAGGGCAACAAAAACCGAAAAAAACCTTCTCCCTCGAAAGGGGGAGAGGGCATGGAGCGAATTTGCCGAGGGCAGACAGGCACGGCTGCGGGACGGGGTGCATAACTGTGGTTGAGGGCTTTCCGCCTTTGGGAGGTCCGGAACAAAGACATTTGCGGACAGAGAGGAGAATTGAATGAAAGAGGTATTGGCCAACCGGCTGGCCCGGATGCTGTGCGTCAAATCGCTGGTGACGCTGGTGCTGACGGCGGTATTTGCCGTCCTGGCGCTGCGGGGCCAGGCCAGCCAGGATTTTATGACGGTATACACCATTATTATCGCCTTCTACTTTGGCACCCAGCTGGAGCGGACGGCGCAGAAGGGGGACGGCGGGACATGAAGCTGCTGCAATGTATCCTCACGGAAAACGACTGCTACAGGACCAAGCGCACCATCACGCCAAAGGGTGTGATGGTGCACTCCACGGGGGCCAACAACCCCACCCTGCGGCGGTATGTCCAGCCCATTGCCGCCACAACCGGGCGGACCGAACTGCTGGCCCTGCTGGGCGTCAACCCCAACCAAAACGACTGGAACCGCCCGGGCACCAACGCCTGTGTCCACGGCTTCATCGGGAAGCTGGCGGACGGCTCTATAGCCACGGCGCAGACCCTGCCGTGGAATCATCGGGGCTGGCATGCCGGGGACGGTACCAGCGGCAAAAGCGCCAACGATACCCACATCAGCTTTGAGATCTGTGAGGATGGCCTCGCGGATCCCGCCTATTTCCAGCGGGTGTACCGGGAGGCGGTGGAGCTGACAGCCTATCTGTGCGGGCAGTACGGGCTGAATCCGCTGGCGGACGGAGTGGTGATCTGCCACAGCGAGGGCTACCGCCGGGGGATCGCTTCCGGCCACGCCGATGTGGAGCATTGGTTTCCCAAGCATGGCAAAAGTATGGACGATTTCCGGCGGGACGTGGCGGCGGAGCTGGCCCCCAAGCCCGCGCCGGAACCTGAACCTGAACCGGAAAAGGAGGAGGACGGGATGACCTTTTATAAGACGTTGGCCGAGGTGCCGGAGTATTACCGGCCTGCCGTGGAAAAGCTGGTAGAGGCCGGGGCGCTGAAGGGCACGGCCGAGGGCGTGCTCAACGTGTCCGAGGATTTCTGCCGCACCATGACAGTGCTGGACCGGCTGGGTAAGCTGGAGTAAGCGTAAAAGAGGACGCCTGATGGCTCAGGCGTCCTCTTTTTCCGTCATGGCCTTGTCAATGGCCTCATTGATAAATCTGTTTGTGCTTTTTCCCTGCTTGCGGGCAAAATTTTTGATGACCTCTCGTTTGCCCTTGGGAACAATCACATCAATGCGGTCGTAAGCCTTCTTATTATATCGGGCGGTCGCTTCTTTTTGTGCCTCGGTATATCCCATTACCGCACCTCCAGCCTCGTCATAAAATTATATCTATACTTATGGAAGTATTGTATAATTCCATACGTATAATTTTGGCTATTTTACCGCTTTATATACTTATGGAAGTATGCTATAATGACAGTCAGACAGGAAACTCGGCTCCCTGTTTGCTGTACAGATCTGCGGATACGTGCCTGTTGCAGGGTTCACGGCCCCTGTGACAGGCCAGAGCGCCCGCCCACCCCTCTCACTGGGGCGGGCGTTTTCCGTGCCCATAAAATTCCCTCTTGACTTTTATAGTTAAAAGTGTTAAATTGACAGACAGAAAATATTAGAACCTGTATTCACAGCCGAAACCACCGGATGACCGAGGGATTTTCCCGTCAGGCAAGGCAAATTTTCGCAGGAATCATTGCGTTTATTTCAAGAAAATTTAACGCGGCATGGAGGGAAAAGACCCGGCCAGACGGTGAATCGAGGTTGTGAATACAGGTTTTTAAGGAGGGCTTCGCATGGACTGCCGGAACTATGGGTATGGTGATTACCGCTATTGCGATAGCGGCGTTTCGTCATGCCCTTGAAGCTCCCGTAGATCCATGGCTTGGATGCGGCTGCCTTGGGGCGGCCGCTTTTTTGTTCGAGGCGTGACGGCATCGAGTGCGGGAGAAAGCACAATTTTACAGTAAAGGAGACCCCATTATGGTAGTGATTATGAAGCGGGAGTTTACCCCTGAGCAGCTGGACCGGGCCATCCATGCCATGGAGGCGGGAGGCGTCCGGGTGATGGTGTCCAAAGGATCTGAAACCACGATTTTGGGCGCGGAGGGCGATGCTGGGGGGCTGGATCAGGAGCTGCTGGCCCAGCTGGACGGCGTGGAGCGGGTGATGCGGGTGAGCGAACCCTACAAAAAGGCCAACCGCAAGTACCATCCCGATGATTCCGTGATTGACATGGGCGGCGGCGTGTCCATCGGGGGGAAACAGCTTGCGGTGATTGCCGGGCCCTGTTCGGTGGAGAGCGAAGGGCAGATCCTGGAGGTGGCCCGGTCAGTCCAGAAATCCGGGGCCGCGGCCCTGCGGGGGGGCGCGTACAAGCCCCGCACCTCCCCTTACGCGTTTCAAGGCAAGGGAGTGGAGGGCGTCCTCCTGTTGGACGAGGCCCGCAAGGCCACCGGCCTGCCCATTGTGTCCGAGCTGATGAGCGCCGACCAGCTGCCCCTGTTCGAGGAGGCGGTGGACGTGATCCAGATCGGCGCCCGGAATATGCAAAACTTTGACCTGCTGAAAAAGGTGGGCCGCGTCAACAAGCCGATCCTGCTCAAGCGGGGTCTGTCCTCCACCATTGAGGAGTGGCTGATGAGCGCGGAATATATTATGGCGGGGGGCAACCCCAACGTGATTTTGTGCGAGCGGGGCATCCGCACCTTTGAGACGTACACCCGCAACACCCTGGACCTGTCGGCGGTGCTGGCGGTGAAGGCCCAGAGCCATCTTCCGGTGGTGGTGGACCCATCCCACGCCTGTGGCAAGGCGTGGATGGTGGAGCGCATGGCCATGGCGGCGGTGGCCGCAGGGGCGGACGGCCTGATCATCGAGGTGCACAACGATCCGCCCCACGCCCTGTGCGACGGGGCGCAGTCGGTAACGCCGGAGCAGTTTGACGGCATTATGGACAAGCTGAGGGCGGTCGCCGCCTGCGTGGGCCGGGAGCTGTAGGAAGGGGAGGATTCCATGGAGAAAAAGAGAATTTTAGTGGTGGGCCTGGGCCTCATCGGCGGATCGCTCGCCATGGCCCTGCAGGGCTTTGAAGACTACGAGGTGGTGGGCGCAGTGCGCTCTCAGTCCACCTGGGATAAGGCGGCGGCGATGCACGCCGCGGATCGGCTCACCTTCGATCCCGCCGCCGAGCTGCCCGGGGCGGATGTGGTGGTCCTGTGCCAGGACCCGGCGGGGATCATCGATTTTTTGCGGGATAACCGGGACAAATTCAAGCCCGGCGCCCTGGTGTGGGACGTGTGCGGCGTGAAAACCTCCATCATGGCGGCGGCGGAATGCCTGCCGGATGGGGTGGACTTCATCGGCTGCCACCCCATGGCGGGCAAGGAGGTGTCCGGCATCGACAATGCCGAGGGCACCCTGTTCCGCAACACCCACTTCATCGTCACTCCCGGCCCCAAGGCCACGGCAGAGCATTTGGCTCTGCTCCACCGCATGGCGGAGCACTGCCGCTTTGGGGACGTCATCGAAACCACCCCGGAGCGCCACGACGAGATGATTGCCTACACCAGCCAGCTCATGCACGTCATCGCGGTGTCGGTGTGCGACAACGATGAGTTGTTCTCCTGCATGGGCTTTGAGGGCGGCTCCTTCCGGGACTGCACCCGTGTGGCGGCGCTGGACGCGGCCATGTGGACCCAGCTGTTCACCCTCAACGCCCCGGCGCTGGTCAAAATGGTGGCCGATTTGGAGGGAAGGATCCACCAGTACCGGGTGGCCATTGAGAACAATGACCGGGAGGGCTTGAATGCCATGCTGTCCCATGCCTCGGCCCGGAAGAAGCAGATCAACCTGGAGCGGGCCCGGGGTGACGACGTACACCCTGGGTTTTGAGGGGATTGACGGAAACGGCCGCAAATGGTACACTAAGGGCGGTGCCGCCTGGTGGGATCCAAATTTACGGCTGTACCGGAGGCTGTTATGGGCTATATTATGGATTTGCGGGCCTATGTGGGCCACCGTCCCCTGATTCAGGTGGGCTCCAGCGTGTTTGTTGAGGACAGCGAGGGCCGGGTTCTTTTGCAGCTCAGGACCGATAACCACCAATGGAGCTTCTCGGCGGCGGGTTCCATGGAGCCGGGGGAGGCGCCGGAGGAAACCGCCCGGCGGGAACTGCTGGAGGAGACGGGGCTGACCGCCCGCACGTTGGAGCTGTACGGCACCTATTCCGGGCCGGAGGAGCATTACGTTTACCCCAACGGCGACGAGGTGTATAATGTGGAGTTCGCCTACGCCTGCCGGGACTGGTCCGGGACGCTGAAGTGCCAGGAGGGCGAGGTGGAGGCGCTGCGGTTCTTTCCGCTGGACGGGCTTCCAGCCACCTTATCCGGGCAGGTAAGGCGGCGTTTTTCGGATTGGATCCAATTCCGGGAAAACTAAGAATCTGTATTCACAACCTCAATTCACCGTTTGGCCGGGTCTATTCCCGCCATGCCGCGTTAAATTTTCTGGAAATAAACACAATGATTCCTGCGAAAATTTGCCTTGCCTGACGGGAAAATCCCTCCCCCATCCGGCGGTTTCGGCTGTGAATACAGGTTCTTAGGGAAAATTTAGATTGACGCAGGGCCTATTCGATGGTAGACTGGGGAAAATCATTGAAATGGGGAAATTGTTTCATGGAAAAAAAGCTGTTTCGCAAGCTGCTCCTGCTGATCACCTACGCCGTGGTGCTGGTGGCGGCGATTGTCAAGCTGGACGCCATCATGGGCTGGCTGAGCGGAGTGCTGGCCGCGTTCCAGCCGCTTATTATCGGCGGGGTGATCGCGTTTATCCTCAACCGGCCCTGCGGCTTTTTTGCCCGGCAGTATGAAAAAATCTTCCCCGGCAAGGGGAAGGGCGCGGTCCGTCCGCTGGCGGTGCTGACCGCTTATGTGGTTGTGGTGGTTATCATCGCCGTGCTCATCTCCATGGTGGTGCCCGAGCTGACCCACAGCATTGAGATGTTCATCGGAAACCTGAGCACCTATGCCGCCAACTTCCAGGATCTGTTCGATTGGATCGTGGCCAAGCTGGAGCTGGAGCAGCTGGCCAACCTGGATCTGACCACTGGCATCAGCGATTCCCTGAAGGATCTTCTCACCAAAGCGCTGAACGCGCTGACCAACACCCTGCCCCACCTGATCACCATGACCAGCGTGGTGGTGTCCGGGGTAGTCACCGGGATGATTTCCCTGGTGTTTTCCATCTATATGCTGTCCGGAGCGCCCCGGCTTACCGCACAGTGCCGCCGTCTGGTGCGGGCGTACCTGCCGGAAAAAGCGGCCCGGGCTGTTCTGGACGTCACCCGGCTCACGGCGGACACCTTTACCAAGTATGTCAGCGGCCAGGTGGTGGAGGCGTTTATTTTGGGCGGTCTGTGCTTCCTGGGCATGACCATTTTCCGCTTTGACTATGCCCCGCTGATCTCGGTGGCGGTGGGCGTGTTCGCCCTCATCCCCATCGCGGGGGCCTATCTGGGGGCGGTGCTGGCGGTGCTGCTGCTGGTGATGATCGACCCCTGGCAGGCGGTGTGGTTCCTGGTGTTCCTGGTTGCCCTCCAGCAGGTGGAAGGCAACCTCATCTACCCCCGGGTGGTGGGCACGTCCATGGGCCTGCCCGGCATCTGGGTGCTGGCGGCGGTCACCGTGGGCGGCTCTATGCTGGGGCTGGTAGGCATGGTCATCAGCGTGCCCCTGGCCGCGGTGGCGTATACCCTGCTCAAGCGGGATCTCCGCGCCCGAATTGCTGTGGGGGACGGGGAGGGCCGCGCCTCCGGGGAAACGCCGCCCGAGGGCTGATTTTACTCATAATCCTGGGACAAACCCCATAGAATGGAACCATCATAGGAAAGGGAGATGGTTCCATGGCATACGATAGCGGGCTGTCCGCCCCCCACCATGTGGTGATCGAGGAGAGGAAAAGCCTCACCGTGTCCGGGGTGGAGGACGTGGAGCGGTTTGACGAAACTACCATTGTGCTGTCCACCTCCAAGGGCGCCATGGTGGTGTCCGGGGAAAACCTGCACATTGAGAAGCTGTCCCTGGACGGCGGAGATCTGAAGGTGGAGGGCGACATCGACGCCGTCACCTACGAAGATGATGGCGGCGGCGCCCGGGGCGGGTTCCTGGCCCGGCTGCTGCGCTGAGATGTATGTGGACATCGGGGTCCAGGCGGCGGTATTCGGGCAGGGATTGGCCCTTGGAGCGCTGCTGGGCCTGGTGTACGATGGGATGCGCACCCTGCGCCGGAGCATCCGGCTGCCCGCCCTGGCTTTCGTGCTGGACGTGGTGTTCTGGCTGGGGACGGTGGCGGCGCTGTTTGCCCTCACCCTGCTGCGGGACAACGGGGAAGTGCGCATCTATCATATGCTGGCCTTCCTCCTGGGCGGCGGGCTGTATTTTGTGACGCTGAGTAAGCTGGTGCTGCCTGCGCTGCTGTGGGCGGCGGGGCTGGTGCGGGCGGTCTGGCAGTTTTTGACGGGCCCGTTCCGCGCCGCAGGGAGGGCCGGAAAAAAAGTTTTGAAAAACCAAAAAAAACACTTTCAAAATTGGCTGGATTGGTATAAAATAAATATGATATACCGTTTTGCCAAACAGGACGGAGAGGAGGCGGCGACAGATGAAGGTCAAACGCGCGGGCATCGCAACAAAGTTGCTGGTGCTGCTGCTGTTGGCGGCATTGACCGCCGGCCTGCTGTCCACCCAGGCGCAGCTGAGCGCGGCCCAAAGCACCCGGGACGATCTGGCCCGGCAGGTGGAGGCGCAGCGGGAGGCAAACGCCGCGTTGGAAGACGATATCGCTCACAGCGGCGACCCGGAGTACATGGCGGACATCGCCAGGAGTAAGCTGGGCCTGCTGGAGCCGGATGAGATCGAGTTTGTCGATTCATCCAAATAAAAATCCATACATACTGAGAGGGAAAAAAGAGATTTATGGGGATTGAAGTCGGCTCTATCTTAGACGGAAAGGTGACCGGGATCACCAATTTTGGCGCGTTTGTGGCGCTGCCGGGTAACCGTTCCGGCCTGGTACACATTTCGGAAATCGCGTACACCTATGTCAATGACGTTCACGATCACCTGGCGGAGGGACAGGAGGTCAAGGTGAAGGTCATCGGTGTGGACGCGAATAATCGCATCAACCTGTCCATTAAGCAGGCGGCGCCGCCGCCTCCCCGCCCGGAGCGCCGTCCCGGACCCCGGTCCGGTGGAGCGCCCAATCCCCATCCCCGCCCGGAGGGGGAGCACCGTCAGCCGGCTCGCCGTCCCAATCCCGGACGGGGGGGCTTCATGCCGGAGCCCGCCCAGCCCAGGGGCCCGGCCAGCTTCGAGGATCAGCTCAAGCAGTTTATGGCCAGTTCGGACAGTAAGCTGTCCGAACTGCACATGAATGAGAAACGGGGCAGCCGGCGGGGCGGAAGGAAATAATCAAAAAAGGGGGGGCGCTGTGCGTCCCCCTTTTGGTTTATCCGTTTCCGGCGTAAGGGGCCGGGACTGGTTTGCCGCCGCTTATTTCCAGGTGCTGGACATGGCTCGCCCCGCGTTTTTGCGCCTGGATGGTGGCGGCTTTCATGGCTGCCGGCTCAACACGCGCACGGCGAACCAACGGACCACCCTTGGGAGAACCGCCTGAGAACCAGTTCCAGGCCATGCAGGCCCAATGTGGGCAAAAAAAGCGGCACTTTTCCACAAAAGAGGAAAAGTGCCCAAGGGTCTATTTGCGCGGGAGAATGGAATGACCGCATGGGTTGTCCCCATGCGCGGCCGTGCCACAGGTGGCTGCCGCAAGGATAGTATACCATGCGGGCGGCGTAAAAGCCGTCGAAACCCAGCAGAGGAGGAACTTTTTATGCTGATTGCCAACGGCGTGATCCATACCATGGATGTGGGCACCATCTCCAACGGCTTTGTGCGCACGGAGGGCAGCCGCATCGTCTGCGCCGGTCCCATGTCCGAGCTGCCCGGGGACGCCGGCCCTGCGGGGCTGATTGACGCCAAGGGGGGCCACGTCCTCCCCGGCTTCATCGACGCCCACTGCCATGTGGGCCTGTACGGCGGCGCGGCTCAGGAGGATGATCTCAACGAGAGTCCCGCCCCCTGTACCCCGGAGATCCGGGCGCTGGACGGGGTGGATCCCCTCAACCAGTATTTCAGGGAGGCCCGACGGGCGGGGGTGACCAGCCTGCTCACCGGTCCCGGATCTGCCAACCCCATCGCGGGGCAGTCGGTGCTGATGAAAACCGCTGGGCGGGTCATTGACCAAATGGCGGTGCGCGTTCCCGCGTCCATGAAATTTGCCCTGGGCGAAAACCCCAAGGGTACCCATAAGGATCACGGTCCCGCCACCCGGATGGCCTCCGCCGCCCTGATCCGGGAGCAGCTGGCAAAGGCGCTGGACTACGATCTGAAATGGTCCCAAGCCAAGTCGGACGACAGCATGGATGCCCCGGACTTTGACAGCAAACTGGACGCTCTGCGTCCGGTGGTGTCGGGGCGGCTGGCCGCCCACTTCCACGCCCACCGGGCGGACGATATCGTCACCGCCGTGCGCATTTCCAAGGAATTTGGGCTGGACTGCGTCATCGTCCACGGCACCGAGGGTCATCTGGTGGCGGACTTCCTGGCGAAGGAGGGTGTGCCGGTGATCACGGGGCCCTTTCTTATGGACCGCTGTAAGCCGGAGCTTGCCAACCTGACCATGGAGAACACCGCCATCCTGGCCCGGGCGGGGGTGCAGGTGGCCATCTGCACCGACCATCCGGAGACGCCAATTATGATGCTGCCTTTCTGCGCCGCCATGGCGGCCCGTGCGGGGATGGACGAGGAGGAGGCCCTTGCCGCTATCACCATTAACGCCGCCTGCATCGCCGGGGTGGGGGATCGGCTGGGTTCGCTGTCCCCCGGCAAGGACGCGGATATTGTGATCATGGACGGCCACCCCTTCCACTGGCGCAGCCAGGCCGTCCATGTCATCATCGATGGGCAGGAAATTGTGGACTGAAAAATATTTGTGAAAAACGCCAAAAAGTATGGCATATAGGCAAAGTGTGTGGTATAATAGCTTCATACAGGGGGAAGGATTTTCCCCCAACGCTGCGCCCATCGGGGCGAAAGGAGCTGAGCACATGAAGTTCACGTTTACAGACAAGAAGGTCAACCTGCCCAAGTCCCTGCACAGCTATGCCGAGAAAAAGGTCGGAAAGCTGGACCGCTACTTCAAAAATGAGGCGGAGGCTAACCTGGTCTTCTCTGTGGAAAAGGATCGGAACAAGGTGGAGCTGACCATCCGTTCCGGCAGCACCATCCTGCGGGTGGCGGAGAGCACGTCGGATATGTTCGCGTCGGTGGACGCGGCGGTCACCTCCATGGAGCGGCAGCTGCGCAAGCACAAGACCCGCCTGGAGAAGCGGTTGCGCCAGGGCGCCTTTGTCCAGCCCGAGCCGGTGGAGGAAACCTCCTTCGTGCCCGACGTGGAGGAGGGCGAGTTCCAGGTGGTGCGCACCAAGAAGTTCCCCATCAAGCCCATGACGGTGGACGAGGCCATTCTTCAGATGGATCTGCTGGGCCACAGCTTCTACGCATTCAAGGATGAGGACGGCGGCGTGTTCGCCGTGGTCTATAAGCGCAACGACGGCGGCTACGGGCTTATTGAGGACGAAGCGTAACGGCGTTCCTTTTTCTCGCGAGAAAAAGGAACCGAAAAAGAGCTTGAAATTCGCTGACGGAACGCGTCGGATTCCGATAAGGTTTCGAACGGCGACGTAAAGGCTGCTATGAGACAACAGGGAACCGCCCTGCCCGGGATTCCGGGCGGGGCGGTTTTTTGCGGATTACAGGGTGAAATCCTCATCCTTGAGATGGGCGAAGGAGACGGCCAAGGGCTTGGGGGGCACCCGCTTCAGGGGATCGTAGCGGAAGCGGCGGCAGGAGCCGGAAGCAGCGACAATGCCCTTTTTGACGCACATCATTTTCCCGTCCTCCACCGGTGTGCTCCGCTGGCAGTAGGCGCAGCGGGGTTCGATGTCCTTTTGAAACAGCATGGCGGTTCCCTCCCTTGGGGCGGCTGGTGATCACGCTGTGCCTGTTCACAATGGCTCCGCGCTTCCTCATTATACACGATTGCGCGAAGTTTTTCCACATTTTTTTCGGAAGAGGGAACTGCACAGCCCTGCCAAAATCAACCAGCCCGCCAGGGCGGTTAGGGTAGACGCCGCCAGGGCGGTGGAAAAGTCCATTGCCGCGATGGATTCGGTCTGTTCCACCAGATAGTCCGCCACCGGGGCGGACAGGGGGAACACCCGGGTGAGGGCGTAGGTCAGTCCGGCGGCGATGAGGCCGTGGCACAGCTTGCCGGCCAGGTAAACCCTGGCGGACAGGCCGCTGTCCACCAGGAAGGACAGCACCTGGCAGTGGACGGACAGCCCCGCCCATCCCAGCATGAACGCCGCCATGGACACCCGTCCGGCAAACCCCGTCCCCCCCTGCAGGGACGCCACCCCGGAGGACAGCTCCAGCAGCCCCGCCACCAGCCGCTTGGCCCACTCGGCCTGAAAACCCGCCAGGGACAGCAGCCGCGCTACCGCCGTCAGCACACCGTAGGCGGACAGCAGCCGGAGGATCACTGCAAAAAACACGACAAAGGCGCAGATGTTCAGGGTGCTCTGGAGGGAGCGGGACACCGCCCCGGTGAAAGCGGCGGGGAGGGTGACGGTCTGGATGGGTTTGGGACGGGTACCGCGTGCTCGACGGTCCCGCCGTCCGCCGTAAAAGCGGAACAGCAGCCCCACAATCAGGGACGCCAGCGCATGGGTGAGGTAAAGCAGCAGCCCCACACGGCTGTCCCCGAAAATCCCCGCACCCACCACGCCCAAAATAAAGGCGGGGCCGGAGTTATTGCAGAAGGCCAGCAGCCGCTCCGCCTCGGTTTTGGTACACAGGCCCTGTTGGTAGAGCTGGAGGGCAGTGCGCGCCCCCACGGGATAGCCCCCCACAAAGCCCAGGGCCACCGCCGTGGCGCAGCTGCCGCTCACCCGGAACAGGGGACGCATCAGCCCCTCCATGGCCCGGCCCAGGTAAGCCGCCAGCCCCAAATCCACCACCAGGGAGGACAGCACAAAAAAGGGGAACAGGGAGGGGACAATCACGTTAAAGCACAGCGTCAGCCCGTCCTTGGCCCCGGCGATGGCCTCCTCCGGCGCGGCCACCAGCCCGGCGGTGGCCATCAGAAGCGCCAGTCCGGCCAGCGCGTCCCGCACCTTTTTCTGCCGCAGCAGTCTCAGCACCTGCCTCACCCCCATGGGGAGAGCCTATGCGGCGGGCGGGGGAAATTTGCCTGTCCCAGATTTTTTGGTGGATTTGTCCGTTGTAAAACGGGGCGGGCTGTGGTATGGTTACTTGATTCCAAAAGGCGGGAATTCCCCCGCTGCCAGAGTCCGTCCAAGCGCTGAACCAGCGCGGAAATGAGGAAAGCTATGAAGATTCGCATTATCACCGATTCGGGCTGTGATCTGCTGCCGCCCTACCCGTCCTGCATCACCGTCCTGCCCTTGACCATCACCTTCGGCACGGAGAGCTTTTTGGACGGGGTGGATCTGGATCACCACCGCTTTTATGAGAAGCTGATTGAGGGGGAGGACCTCCCCACCACCAGCCAGATTGCCCCCGCCGCCTTTGGGGATGCGTTCCGCGCGGCGGTGGAGGCGGGGGCGACGGTGGTAGCCGTCACCTTGTCCGGTAAGCTGTCCGGTACTTACCAGAGTGCCTGTATCGCGGCGGAGGAATTCCCCGGCCAGGTATTTGTGGTGGACAGCGAGAACGCCACCATCGGCCAGCGCATCCTGGTGGAGCGGGCCGTAGAGCTTATGGAACAGGGGATGGACGCCCAGGCCATTGCCACCCGGTTGGATCAGGAGAAAAAGGATATCCGCCTGGTGGCTCTGCTGGACACGCTGGAGTATTTGAAACGGGGCGGGCGGATCTCGCCCTCTATTGCCATGGTGGGTGGGCTGCTGTCCATCAAGCCGGTGGTGGCCGTCAAGGACGGCGAGGTGGTGCTGCTGGGCAAGGCCCGGGGTTCCAAGAACGGCAATAATCTGCTGATCCAGGAGATCGGCAAGACCGGCGGTGTGGATTTCTCCCGGCCCTACCGTCTGGGGTACACAGGGCTGGACGACCGGCTGCTGAAAAAGTATGTGGAGGACAGCGCCCAGCTTTGGACGGATCATGTGAAGGAGCTGCCGGTGAGCACCGTGGGCGGCGCCATCGGGACCCATGTGGGCCCTGGCGCGGTGGCGGTGGCCTTCTTCCAGCGCGGCTGAGCAGTATTTTGAATGCGAAAATCCGGTTCCCGTATCCATCGGGAACCGGATTTGATCTGTTTTGGGGCCTGGATCTGCCCAGATGGGTGGTGTAATCTGCCGCCTGTGCGGCCGATCATTCTGTTCCCTTGTCCAGTACCAGATCCGCGGCGATAACCTGATCCAGAAAGACCAGGCCGCAGTTTTTAATGGGAACCGGATGGCGGAACAGGGGGCCGCCGGTCACAACCGTGTGATATTCGCCGCTCTCGCCGCAGGCGTCCACCCCCCACGCCAGCATCTGCTTCACGTGGCCGGCGTTCAGCGGCTGGCCCAGCCATTGCTCGGGCAGAATATCCCGGCGGACGCATTTGATGAGGCATTGATAGCCCAACTCCAGGGTTTTCAGGACGGCGTCGATCCGATCCCGCCGCCAGAGCGGCAGCACGGCCTTTAACCCCGCGGCGGCGCACCGGGCCTCATCCCATTCCCGGTGGCCCGGCGTGTCGATGTCCCCGAACACGCACGCCTCAGCCCCCAGATCACGCGCCTGCCGCAGGCCCCGCTCCATGTCCCCGTTGTAAGTATCGGAGTTTGCGTTACAGCGGATCAGAGGGATGGCCAACGCCTCTCCAATGGCGGCAAGCAGCTCCGGGTCAACCCCGTGCACCCAGCTGCGTCCCGCCTCCTGCCGGTACATGACCAGCAGGGCTGCCGGTTCATGTCCGGCCTCAACCATCTCATGGAGGGCCAGCATACTGTCCTTGCCCGCGCTGAAGGATACCACGAATTTCATAAGGGCCTCCCATCCCGGAGCAGATGGTTTGCCCCGGTCATTTTCTGTGTATAATATCTGATTATAATGCCCCGCCCCATCCGCGTCAAGCCATGCGCAAAACTCCTGCCGGACATGAGACTCTTTCAAGGAGGGAAAGGGGTGGAAGGCTCTTTACAGGCGGCGGGAAATATGCTATACTGTCCTCATCTTGTAAAATGGAACCACCGCTTTACCGTTTTAAATAAAAGAATATTACTGACAGGCCGATGCCGTTCCTTCCACCCTGTGGAGGCGCCGTTGGCCTGGGGCAGACAAAATGCAGGGAAATCGGGTGAGAATCCCGTGCGGTCCCGCCACCGTGATGCGCGCTGTCATACGCGTTAAGCCGGGCTACTGCGTCTGTCCGGTACAAGTTCACGATTGATGGAGTTGTGCATACACCGGTGTTGCGGTCAGATCCCAGCCGCAATACAAATTTGTGTCGCCAGAACACCCTTTCGTGACGGAAAGGGTGTTTTCTTTTGCAGGAAATTCTTTTGCGGAGAAGTCCGGGCGCAGTTCCGGGCCGCTCTCCATCATTGAACGTAGGAGGAACGATGAATATGAAACGCAAGTTTACCCTATTTGCCCTGTGCGCCCTGATGCTGATGCTGGTGCTGAGCGCCTGCGGCGGCGGAGCCGCTGAAAGCCAGCCGCCCCAGGAGGACGAGTCCCCCGCCGTTTCCCAGAATGCCGCCACGACGGAGGCCCCTGACGAGCCTGAGGAAACCCCCGAGGCTCCCGCCCTGCCCACCGTGGATCCCAGCGGCGCCGCCATCTCCATCCCGGAGAATGTGGATTCCGTTGTGGTGCTGGCTCCCTCCATCGCCGAGACCATGGTGGCCCTGGGGCTGGAGGACAAGATCGTTGGCTATGACACTCAGAGCATTGGCCTGGACGGCCTGCCCAGCGATGTGCCCACCTTTGACATCCAGAATCCTGACGTGGAGCAGCTGGTGGCTCTGGCCCCCGATGTGCTGCTGCTGTCCGGCCTGGCGTTCCAGGGGGAGGAGACCCCCTATCAGCCCCTGCTGGACGCGGGTATCTGCGTTATCTGTGTGCCCACCAGCCAAAGCATTGACGGCGTGAAAAGCGACATCCAATTCCTGGCCGCTGCCTTTGGCGCCAACGAAGCCGGGGAGAAGGTGCTGGACGATCTGAACGCCGAGCTGGACCGGCTGGCCGCCATCACTGCCTCTATCCCCGAGGAGGAGCGCAAGACCGTCTACTTTGAGATCTCCGCCGCCCCTTATATGTACAGTACCGGCAGCGGCACCTACCTGGACGAGATGATCCAGCTGGCTGGCGGCGTCAACGTCCTGGCCGATCAGACCTCCTGGATCAGCGTGGAGGGGGAGAGCATCGTTGCCGCCAACCCCGATGTGATCTTTACCAATGTCAACTATATTGACGACCCGGTGGGGGAGATCCTGTCCCGGGACGGCTGGGCCGGCGTGACCGCGGTGGCCAACAAGGCTGTGTACTCCGTGGACAATATGGCGTCCTCCCTGCCCAACCAGAACATTGTTGTTGCCCTGCGTCAAATGGTGGAGGCCCTCTATCCCGAATACTATAACGCGGCCTGATGAAACGCGGAAGCTCCCTGAAAATGGCCCTGTTACTGGCGGCGTCGCTGGCGGCTCTGCTGATTGGGGTGGGGATTGGCAGCGTGTACGTGTCCCCTGGTGACATCCTGGCCATGATTGCCAATCGCCTGTTCCGCACACCCCTGCCGGAGGGGCTGCCCCCCAGCTACGCCACCATGGTGCTGGATATGCGCCTGCCCCGGGTGCTGCTGGCCTTTACCACCGGGGCGGCGCTGGCGCTGGGCGGCACCGTCATGCAGTCGGTGCTGCAAAACCCGCTGGCCTCCCCCTTTGGCCTGGGCGTATCCGCCGGGGCCGGGCTGGGCGCGGCCACCGTCATTGTGCTGGGGCTGGCCGGGGCCGGGCTGGGCGTGTTCCTGCTGCCCGCCGTCAGTCTGGCCTGCGCCCTGGGCACGGTGTTCCTGGTGGTGGTCATTGCCGCCCGGCTGGATAGGGGTATGTCCAACGTGACCATCATCCTGGTGGGCATGGTGCTGTCCCTGTTTTGCAGCGCCGTCATGGATTTGATGGCCACCAGCTCTCCCACCTATTCCCAGCGCATCCAGCTGTGGCAGCTGGGCAGCTTCTCCATGAAGGAGTGGAGCGCGGTGTGGGTGCTGGCCCCGGTGACCATCCTGGGCCTGGTGTTCTTTTGGGGATTTTCCCGGGAGCTGGACGTGATGACCTTTGGCGAGGAGCAGGCCCGGGCCATGGGAGTGGATCTGATGAAGGTCAAGCGCCTGCTGCTGGCCGCTGTAGCCGCCCTCACCGGGGCGGCGGTGGCCTTCGTTGGCATCATCGGTTTTGTGGATTTGGTGGCGCCCCACATTGTGCGCCGCTGGTTCGGCGCGGCCCACCGCCGGGTGCTGCCCGCCAGCGCCCTGTTCGGCGGCTCGCTTTTGGTGCTGTGCGATTTAGCTGCCCGCACCCTGACCCCGCCCCATGAAATTCCCATTGGGTCCATTACGGCACTGATCGGCGCGCCCTTCTTCCTGTATGTCTTTTTTGCCGGACGGAAAGGTCGGTGAAGCCATGCTGCGGATAGGACATTTGAGCTGTGGCTACGGCGGACCGCCTGTGGTCCGGGACGTCTCCTTCCGGGTGCGGGAGGGGGAGCGGCTGTGTATCCTGGGCCCCAACGGCTGTGGGAAAACCACCCTGCTTCGGGCGCTGGCGGGGCTGTTGCCCTCCCAGGGCGTCATGGAGATGGGCGGGGAGGATCTCCGCGCCCTTCCCACCCGCCGCCGGGCCCAGAAGCTGGCGCTGATGAGCCAGCTTTCCCCCGCCGCTTTTGACTACTCCGTCTATGAGGCGGTGATGCTGGGCCGCTACGCCCACCAGCGCGGGGGCCTGCTGTCAGGGGAGAGCGAGGCAGACCGCAAGGCGGTGGAGGACAGCTTACAGCTCACGGGCACTTGGGAGCTGCGGGATCGACTGGTTACACAGCTGTCCGGCGGACAGCTCCAGCGGGTGTTCCTGGCTCGGACCTTTGCTCAGGATCCCCAGGCCGTCCTGCTGGACGAGCCCACCAACCACCTGGATTTGCGCTACCAGGTGGAGCTGATCGACATCCTGCGCACCTGGTCGTCCACTCCGGGGCGCTGTGTGGTGGGGGTGCTCCACGACATCAACCTGGCCCTGGCCTTTGCCGACACCGTGCTGCTGCTGGATCATGGTTCCGTGTTGGCCTGCGAACCGATGGATCGTTTTGATCTGGCCATGCTGGACGGCCTGTACGGCATGGACGTGCGGGATTACATGAAAACCACGCTCCAGCGATGGAGTTGAGGAGGAATACCATGGAACTGTATCACAGCCCCTATGAGGCTTATCCCTTTTTGAGTGACAGCGGCGACAACCTGTGCTGCGATTTCGAGCTGCTGACGGACGAGATGGCCAGTGCCGTGGGCCTGCTCCGGTCCAGGGTGGAGGACAAGATGCTGAACGCCGAGCTGCTCTGGGTATGTGGGCTGATTTACGACATCAACCCCACCCTGCGCACCCGTTTAACGGTGACGGCTGAGGAGGTGTCCCGGCTGGCCACCGCCGTAGAACGGCTGCAGGGGGAATGTTCCGTCTGCGGCTTTGTGCTGCCCCAGGGTTGTGAGGCGGCTTGTACCGCCCATCTGCTGAGAGTTAAGGGGAAATGCCTTGTGCGGCTTCTCTACCGCCATATGCAGCGGGGCCATGAGGTCCCGCCCATGCTGGTGGACGCCTGCAATCTGCTGTCCGGCTACTTCTTCCTGCTGGCATTGAAGCTCAACGCTTTGGAGGGTGTTGCAGAGGAAACTTTCGTCAGCCGGAATTACGCTTGATGCATCAAAAAAGGGCGTGTCCAGGTTTTCCCTGGACACGCCCTCATTTTTTGCTTGTCAGCCCTTGGAAGCCTTAAAAGCCTTGATGGCCTCGGCGAGCATGGGTCCG